>CAMAMZ010000011.1 GCA_945837185.1 uncultured Bacteroidales bacterium
TAAAAGGGCTCTGCCCCGACATTACGTGCGGTGGCAGAGCCCTTATTTGTATAACCTTAATTCTGTTTAGTCGGCCAATTTGGCTGAGATAAACTCACGGTTCAAACGTGCGATATTGGCAATAGACTCATTCTTGGGACATACAGCCTCACAAGCACGTGTATTGGTACAGTTACCAAAGCCCAGCTCGTCCATCTTTGCAATCATAGCCTTGGCACGCTTTGCAGCCTCAGGACGACCTTGTGGCAACAATGCCAACTGACTTACCTTAGAGCTAACGAAAAGCATGGCAGAACCATTCTTACATGCTGCTACGCAAGCGCCACAACCAATACATGTAGCGCAATCCATAGCCTCGTCGGCATCCTGCTTAGGAATGAGGATTGCATTGGCATCCTGTGCCTGACCTGTACGAATAGAGGTGTAGCCACCAGCCTGAATAATCTTATCAAAGGCGCCACGGTCAACCATACAGTCTTTAATAACCGGGAAACCGGCAGAACGCCAAGGCTCTACGGTGATAACATCGCCATCGTTGAAACGACGCATGTACAACTGACAGGTTGTAGCGCCTGTCTCTGTCTTGCCATGAGGTGTACCGTTGATGTAAAGTGAGCACATACCACAAATACCCTCGCGACAGTCGTGGTCGAAGACAAAAGGCTCCTGACCAGCCTCAATAAGCTCTTCGTTGAGGATGTCAAGCATCTCCAAGAACGAAGTGTCGTCGGGGATGTTCTTCATCTCATGTGTATCGAAATGACCCTTATCCTTGGGGCCGTTTTGCTTCCAATACTTCAGTGTGAATGATATATTCTTTGCCATGATGTTTAGTTCTTATAGTTACGTGTTTGTACCTTGATTGCCTCATACTCAAGCGGCTCCTTTACCAGCACAGGTGCCTTGGCATCCTCGCCCTGATACTCCCAGCAGCCTACATAGAAGAAGTTCTCGTCATCGCGCTTTGCTTCACCTTCTTCTGTCTGGTGCTCCTCGCGGAAGTGACCACCGCAGCTTTCCTCACGATGGAGCGCATCGTGTGCGATCAGTTCACCCATCAGGATGAAGTCACGCAAGTGGATAGCCTTGTCAAGCTCGATATTCAAACCTTCCTTGCTTCCTGGAATGAAGAGGTTGGTGTTGAACTCCTTGCGAATTTCATTGAGCAACTTGATACCTTCTTCCAGTCCTTTCTTGGTACGACCCATACCCACATGTTCCCACATGATATGGCCAAGTTCCTTGTGAATAGAATCAACAGAACGCTTACCCTTAATATTCATCAGGCGGTCAATTTCCTTCTGAACACCCTGTTCTGCCTCTGCGAACTCAGGCAGGTCGGTAGAAAGGCGAGGCCACAAAGACTGGTCGGCCAGATAGTTCTGGATGGTGTAAGGCAGCACGAAATAACCATCTGCCAAACCCTGCATAAGGGCAGATGCACCCAAACGGTTTGCACCATGGTCAGAGAAGTTACACTCACCAATAGCAAAGAGGCCGGGAATAGTGGTTTGCAATTCATAGTCAACCCAGATACCACCCATTGTATAGTGTACAGCGGGGAATATCATCATCGGGTTGTAATATTTCACACCATTAATTTCCTTGGCAAACTCACCTGGATTCACATCGGTAATTTCCTCATACATATCGAAGAGGTTACCATAACGCTGGAGAATCTGGTCAATGCCAAGACGGTTGATAGACTCAGAGAAATCAAGGAATACAGCCAAACCGGTATTGTTTACACCGTAACCCTTGTCGCAACGCTCTTTGGCTGCACGTGAAGCCACGTCACGAGGAACAAGGTTACCAAATGCAGGATAACGACGCTCCAAATAATAGTCGCGGTCTTCTTCAGGAATATCAGAACCCTTAATCTCACCAGCCTGCAGACGCTTAGCATCCTCAAGTTTCTTGGGCACCCAGATACGGCCGTCGTTACGCAACGACTCCGACATCAAGGTCAACTTACTTTGCTTGTCACCGTGCACCGGAATACAGGTGGGGTGAATCTGTACATAGCAAGGATTAGCAAAATAAGCACCCTTACGATAGCACTGAATAGCAGCTGTACAGTTGCAACCCATAGCGTTGGTTGAAAGGAAGTAGGTGTTACCATAACCACCTGTAGCAATCACCACAGCATTGGCAGAGAAACGCTCCAACTGACCTGTTACCAGATTCTTGGCAATGATACCGCGAGCATGTCCGTCTACAATCACTACATCTTCCATTTCGTAACGTGTATAGAGCTTCACTTTCTTGGCTTGAACCTGTGCGCTCAAAGAAGAATAAGCACCGAGCAAGAGCTGCTGGCCGGTCTGACCTTTCGCATAGAAAGTACGAGACACCTGCGCACCACCGAAAGAACGGTTTGCAAGCATACCACCATATTCACGTGCAAAAGGAACACCTTGTGCCACACACTGGTCAATGATATTGTTCGATACCTCTGCCAAACGGTATACATTGGCCTCACGGGCACGGTAGTCACCACCTTTTACGGTATCGTAGAACAAACGATACACAGAGTCACCGTCGTTCTGATAATTCTTGGCTGCGTTGATACCTCCCTGAGCCGCAATAGAGTGTGCACGACGAGGAGAATCCTGAATGCAGAAGTTATATACGTTGAAACCCATCTCGCCAAGAGAAGCAGCAGCACTGGCACCTGCCAAACCTGTACCGACCACGATGACGTCCAACTTCAGCTTGTTCTTGGGGTTTACCAAGCGCTGGTGAGCCTTATAGTTAGTCCATTTCTCAGCTACAGGACCTTCAGGTATTCTGGAATTTAATGTTTTTGCCATAACCTTTTATAAACTTTATCTGTTAGATGTTCAATAAAAAAAATCCTTTAGAGGCTTGGAGCCAATTTAAAGGCGAATGCCAACACAACAACGAGGAAGCAAAGCATCAAAACGGTCGTATAGACAATACTGATCGTCTTCCAACGGCAGAACCATGTCTTGCCATTCCATCCCAATGTTTGCATAGCACTCCAGAAACCATGAGTAAGATGGAACCAGATAGCTGCCAGCCAGATGATGTAGAGCACTACATACACAGGATTGGCAAAAGTGTCTTTGATGAAAGCGAAACCATCAGAAGGCATGTGTGCCACAGGCATGTGAACCAACTCGGCAAACATCATGTTGTACCAGAAGTTAAACAGATGGAGCAACAGGCCCAACAATACAATAATGCCCAATACGAGCATGTTCTGAGAAGCCCATTCAACCTTGGCAGGTTTGTCGGTTACGGCATAACGTTCAACACCACGGGCACGACGGTTTTGTGCCGTAAGGATAAACGCATACACGATGTGAGCTACTGCCAAAGCAGCCAAACCCAATGTTGCGGCAACAGCATACCAATTGGCACCCAGAAGCTCACAAATTGTGTTATAAGCCTCTCCAGAGAAGAGAACCGCGACGTTCATACAGCAGTGGAACGTCAAGAATAGAATAAGGGCGAGACCAGTTACTGACATCACCACTTTTCTACCAATAGATGAATTGATTAACCACATAAATGATTGTAATTTAATTATTTAACTATTAGAATTTAACAATGATTCGCATCATGAAAACCTGTTGAAGGCAAGGTAGAAACAAGGCTATACCCTTTATAATTAAGGTATGTATACTCCTACGATGAATGCAAAAATACTACATTTTGGTGATAAATCAAAGTAAAAGGGGCAAAAAATTGGATTTAAATTCTTACTTTTGCAAAAAAACAAGAAGACAAATGAACTTCAAATATGATGTTATCGTAATTGGCGGTGGACACGCAGGCTGCGAGGCCGCTGCTGCTGCAGCAAATATGGGTGCAAAAACTTGTCTGATTACTATGGACATGAACAAAATCGGACAAATGAGTTGCAACCCTGCTGTTGGAGGTATAGCGAAGGGACAGATTGTAAGGGAAGTGGACGCATTGGGAGGCCAGATGGGTATCATTACAGACGCCACAGCTATCCAGTTCCGCATGCTGAACAAAGGGAAAGGTCCGGCAGTATGGTCTCCACGCGCCCAATGCGACCGCGCTAAATTTATATGGAAGTGGAGAGAGGTATTGGATGCAACACCTAATCTTGACATCTGGCAAGACCAAGCTGAAATGCTGTTGGTAGAAAACAAGGAAGCCGTAGGTGTACAAACCGTATGGGGCATTACCTTCCGGGCAAAAAGTATAGTAGTTTGCGCTGGTACATTCCTCAACGGACTGATGCACATCGGTAGGCACCAATATCCTGGAGGCAGATGTGCTGAACCTGCCGTAACGCATTTCAGCGAGAGCATTGCCCAATGGGGTCTAAGGATGGCGCGCATGAAAACAGGCACGCCTGTGAGAATAGACAAGCGGAGTATTCATCTCGACGAAATGGAAATGCAACCTGGCGAAAACGATTTTCACCAGTTTAGCTATTTGGGAGAACATAGAGCACTACAACAACTGCCTTGCTGGCTTTGCTACACCAACAAGGAAGTGCACGAGGTGTTGAAAAGTGCCATAGCTGACTCACCTCTTTACAATGGTCAGATTCGCAGCACCGGTCCCCGCTACTGCCCTTCCATAGAAACCAAACTGGTTACTTTCCCCGACAAAGACCAGCATCCTTTATTTCTGGAACCCGAAGGGGAGAATACCAACGAAATGTACTTAAACGGTTTTTCATCGAGCATGCCGGCAGAAATCCAAATGGAAGCTATTCGCAAGATACCTGCGTTTAGAGATGCTAAGGCCTACCGACCGGGCTATGCCATCGAATATGACTACTTTGATCCTACACAACTCTCCCATACATTAGAGTCGAAAATATTGCCGGGGCTCTTTTTGGCCGGACAAGTGAATGGCACTACGGGCTATGAGGAAGCAGCAGGACAAGGATGGGTGGCAGGTGTAAACGCAGCACTCAAATGCTATGGCAAGGAAACCTTTGTCATGAACAGAGACGAGAGTTATATTGGCGTCTTGGTCGATGATTTAACAAACAAAGGTGTGGATGAACCCTATCGTATGTTTACATCAAGAGCCGAATACCGCATTCTGCTGCGTCAAGACGATGCAGATGCCCGACTTACAGAAAGAGCCTATCGTTTGGGGGTCGCCAGCAAGAAGCGATACGATTGGTGGTTAGAAAAGAAAGATTGGATTCATCGGATTCTTGACTTCTGCCAAAACACTTCTATCAAGCCACAAGTCATCAACTCCTTTCTTGAATACAACAACTCTACCCCACTCCGCATGGGCTGTAAACTTTCTGAGTTGATTGTGCGCCCACAAATCAGCATACAACAGCTGGCTACAGCTGTACCCGACTTAGCTGCTTTTTTAGACAACATTCCAAACCGCAAGGAAGAAATTATCGAAGCATCCGAAATACAAATTAAATACAAAGGATATATAGAGCGAGAAAATATAGTAGCAGAGAAGATGCGCAGGTTAGAGAACATCAGAATCAAAGGACGCTTTCATTATAGCGAGCTCAAGGAAATATCTACGGAAGGACGTCAAAAGCTTGAAAGAATAGACCCAGACACTCTGGCACAGGCAAGCAGAATACCAGGCGTCTCCCCAAGCGACATCAATGTATTATTAGTATTATTAGGTAGATAGTTTCACGTGAAACTTATTTCATAACAAACAACCTTTAACTTATTGGATATGAACAACAAAACATTAGTCGAGAACTTAAGAACTATCAACGACTGGCCGATAAAAGGCATTGCATTTAGAGATGTAACAACATTGTTTAAAAACCCAGCCTGTATACGAATTATTTGCGACGAAACCTATGACCTTTATAAAGACAACGGAATAACCAAAATAGTAGGTATTGAAAGTCGTGGCTTTGTAATCACATCAGCATTGGCATATCGTCTAAACGCTGGTGTTGCATTATGTCGCAAACCTGGCAAACTTCCATGGGAAACAATAAAAGAAAGCTATGAAAAGGAATATGGTGTCGACACGATAGAAATGCACAAAGATGCAATTGAAGAAAATGACATAGTTTTAATACATGACGATTTATTAGCAACAGGTGGTACAATGAAAGCCGCTTGCGACCTTGTTAGGAAGTTTAACCCTAAAAAGATATACTGCAACTTTATCATTGAACTCATCAACGAAGGATTAAACGGAAGAGATGCTTTCGACAAAGATATAGAGATAACATCCCTTTTAAAGCTTTAACCAGTTTCACGTGAAACACTTTAAGCAATACTTCTAAACAACTCACTGTCACCTATTATGAAGCTTGAAGAGAAAGAAACACTACAAGAGAAACTAAAGCGTATAGTACTGAGCATGCCAGAGAAACCAGGCAGCTACCAGTTCTATGACGAAGACCACATTATTATATATGTAGGTAAGGCTAAGAATCTCAAAAGGAGGGTTTCTTCTTATTTTCATAGCGAAGTGGATAGATTTAAGACAAGGGTCTTAGTTTCCAAGATTCGTGACATCAGCTATACAGTAGTGAATACTGAGGAAGATGCACTTCTACTGGAAAATAGTTTGATTAAGAAATACAATCCTCGATACAATATATTATTAAAAGACGGAAAAACATACCCCAGCATTTGTATTACCAAAGAATATTTGCCTCGCATATTTAAGACTCGAACTATTAATAAAAAAGCTGGCACTTATTTTGGACCTTATAGTCATTTATTGAGTATGAACAATATTCTCGACTTGATCAACAAGGTATTTAAGCCACGAAAATGTAGGTTGCCTTTAACACGAGAGGGCATAGCACAAGGCAAATACAAACCATGCTTGGAGTATCATATCCATAATTGCTACGGTCCCTGTATCGGAAAACAAAGTTATGAAGACTATATCGAATGTATTCAGGAAGCGAAAGAAGTATTGAAAGGTAACACACGTGCATTGAGCGAGATGCTTTATCAGGAAATGCTTCAAAAGGCAGAGGAGCTAAAGTTTGAAGAAGCAGAACTCATCAAACAGCGTTATCTGCTGTTGGATAGTTTTGTAAGCAAGAGTGAGGTGGTAAGCCATACTATTACCGATGTAGATGTATTCACCATCACCGAAGCCGACGACAACAGGGATGTATTTATCAACTATATGCACGTGAAGAACGGAACTGTCAACCAAAGTTTCACCTATGAATATAAACGTGTAGTAGAAGAAAGCAAAGAAGATTTACTCTCAGCCGCCATCATTGAGATAAGGGAGCGTTTTGATAGCCATGCCAAAGAAATCATCCTACCATTCGACCTGGCTTGGCCTATCAAAGATGCAACCATTACGATTCCCCAAAGAGGAGACAAAAAACACCTGTTGGAGCTTTCTGAAATGAATGGCAAGCAATATAAATTCGACCGCATGAAACAGGCCGAGAAGCTGAATCCCGAGCAGAAGCAAACACGCTTGATGAAAGAACTACAACAGCTTCTCAAACTGGAGAAGCTGCCCTATCATATAGAGTGTTTCGACAATTCCAACATATCCGGAACAGATGCGGTGGCAGCCTGTGTAGTATTTAAAGCGCTTAAACCTTCAAAGAAAGACTATCGTAAATATAATATTAAAACGGTTGTAGGACCCGATGACTATGCTTCCATGAAGGAGGTTGTACACCGACGTTACAGCAGATTAAAAGAGGAAGGAGAACCCCTACCCGACCTTATCATAACCGATGGTGGTAAAGGACAGATGGAGGTTGTTCGTCAGGTAGTGTATGACGAATTAGGGTTAAAGATTCCAATAGCAGGATTAGCTAAAAACGACAAGCATCGCACCAACGAGTTGCTATACGGCAATCCTGTACAAACAATTGGTATCGACATCAAGAGTGAACTCTTTCATGTCCTCACACGCCTGCAAGATGAAGTACATCGTTTTGCCATCACTTTCCACAGAGATAAACGTTCCAAACACGCTTTACAAAGCGAGTTAGACAACATCAAGGGCATTGGTGAAAAAACCAAAAACATGTTATGGGAGCATTTTAAATCATTGAAGAAGATTAAAGAGGCTGATTTACAGACACTCTCGGAGGTAGTTGGAAAAGCCAAAGCACAACTGTTACGAGATTATTTTACGCAGAGAGAAACAAACTGAGGAAACGTTTCTTCGCACCTCAAATATAGTCAACAAAACAATATTTTCTTGCTTGTTCCTGCCTGTTTCTCAATTATTTTGAGTAATTTTGCATGATAAATAAAAACAGTTGCATACCATAGCAATATGAGAATCGTTATACAAAGAGTCAGTCAGGCCTCCGTCACCATCAACGGCACATGCAAAGCCCAGATAGGAAAAGGCTATATGATACTATTGGGCATTGAAAGCAACGACACTTCAGAAGATATTGATTGGTTGGTGAAGAAAATCATCGGTCTTCGCGTCTTCGATGATGAACAGGGCATCATGAATCTCGACATCAAAACTATAGATGGAGAAATACTACTCATCTCTCAATTTACCTTGTTTGCAAGCTGCAAGAAGGGCAACCGTCCGTCATGGCTCAGGGCAGCCCCTCATAACATTTCCATTCCGTTGTACAACCAATTTGCCGAACGCCTGACGCAGGCTTTGGGCAAGTCCATTGCCACAGGTGAATTTGGGGCCGACATGAAGGTAGCACTCATCAACGACGGTCCTGTTACAATATGTATCGATTCGCATAACAAAGAATAAGACAAAAAATGACAATAGAAGAAGCACAAAAGCAGGTAGACGCATGGATTCACACATACGGTGTGCGGTATTTTTCTGAACTGACAAACATGGCATGTCTTACAGAAGAAGTAGGAGAACTGGCTCGGGTAATGGCACGCACCTATGGCGATCAGAGTTTCAAGGAGGGCGAAAAAAAGAATATCGGAGAAGAAATGGCCGACGTACTTTGGGTCCTTCTATGCTTAGCCAATCAGACGGGCGTAAACCTATCTGAGGAGCTCCAGAAGAGCTTCGAAAAGAAGACGAAGAGAGATGCCAAGCGACACGAAAATAATGCGAAATTACACAAAATTTGAACATATAAAATGAAGGAAGAAACTAAAGATTCTGCGCTGGGAATTGACAAATACAAGCAAACATTATCCAAATATGCACTGGATGTGGATACAGAAAAAGTGCGTGAAGCCGTTCAAAACATAATCCGTGAAAAAGTGCTGGAAAACGATACGCCCGACGTGAAGAAATTCCTGTTGGGAAGCATCGAACATACCTCATTGCATGTCACAGATACCGAAGAGGAGATACTCTCCATCGTAGAGCGATTGAACAAGTTTGGCAACACATACCCTACCCTACCTCATGTAGCGGCAATCTGTGTGTATCCACGTTTCACCCATTTGGTAAGTCAGAGCTTGGAAGTTGACAACATTGAGATTACAACCGTATGTGGGGGATTCCCGGCCGCTCAAACCTTTGCTGAAATAAAGGTGGCAGAAACAGCCTTGGCCGTGGCTGATGGCAGTACAGAAATAGACACCGTTCTGCCTTTAGGCATGTTCCTGTCGGAAGATTACGAAGGCATAGCCGACGAAATAGCTGAGATAAAAGACGCATGCGCAGGACGCCCTCTGAAGGTAATTCTCGAAACAGGATGTTTGAAAAACCTGAGTCAGGTGAAAGAAGCGGCTATCCTCGCCATGTATTCTGGAGCTGATTACATCAAGACTTCTACAGGCAAGGAGAAGATTGGCGCAACACCCGAAGCGGTATATGTAATGTGTCAGGCTATTCGCGACTATTACGAGGAAACAGGCATACAGATTGGCATCAAACCGGCAGGTGGCATCAATTCTGTCATGGATGCCATTGTCTATTACACCATCGTGAAAGAAATCCTGGGCGAGAAATGGCTCACCAACAAATGGTTCCGCATAGGAACAAGTCGCCTTACCGACTTGTTAATCAACGAACTGACAGCTTCATGCTAAACATGCTCAAAACCCTATAAAACTTGAAGGCACTTTTGCAAACAAAACTACGTTGCCAAAGTGCCTTCAGTATATGAAAAACAGAAAAGCTATTCCCTATCAATAAATTCCGTCAAAACACAAACCCTGCCCTACATCGTACGGGCAATCACATAATCCAGATAAGCTTGGAGCGCCTTTTGCAACTCCTTATCCTTAATTCTCTTTTGCACAAAATCAGTTGCTGCGGCATGATATTCATACATCTTCTTTTCAGCATAATCTATGCCCCCACAAGCTTTCGTGTAATCCACGAATAGCGCTATCTCCTCTTGGGTTACTACACCCTCCTTCACGTTCTGTGCAATTTTACGAATATCCTCTCTGTCAGTATTATTCACAGCATAAATGGCAGGAAGTGTCAACTTTCCTTCAGCCATGTCATTACCGGTAGGTTTGCCTATCTCCTTTGAATCATAATAATCAAAAATATCATCTCTGATTTGGAACATTACGCCTAAATTCTGCCCAAATTGGGCGGCTTCTTCAATAAGTTCCTGCGGAGCATTGACAGCCATGGCACCTATGGCGGCACTGGCACCAAAAAGAGCTGCTGTCTTACCTTTAATAATATCGAAATACACCTTTTCCGACAGTTCGTTGTTTCTAATATTGGTAAGTTGCAAGATTTCACCATCCGACAAGGAACGTCCCAACTGTGCCAAACAGCGTAGTATTTCTTCTGAATGCGTATAGGAAACATGTAATAAAGCTGTCGACAAGATATAATCGCCCACAAGCACACTCACCTTATTATCATAAAGAGCATTCACAGAAGCCTGTCCTCTTCGCTCTACACTCTCATCAACCACATCATCGTGCACCAAACTGGCCGTATGCAGCAATTCCAAACAAATCGCAGCATCCTGCACCACAGGCGTAATCCGCCCAAAAGCCTTGGCTATAAGCAAAATCAAGATAGGTCGCATACGCTTTCCACAACGCTGCTTAATATGGTTGAGGGCAGTGGCCAACAATCCGTCTTCATGCTCGAGCGACTGATTGAAAAGCGTAATAAATTCATCCAACTCCGATGCTATCGGAGCCTTGATAAGAGATAAATAATCCATGCACATTCTGTATTTCGATACAAAATTAGTGATTATTTCGCGAAATATGATAAAAAATTAGTAATTTTACGCTGTAAAACGTAGGAATATGAATAAATTATTTCTTATCGATGCATATGCCATCATATACCGGTCTTATTATGCATTCATTAAAAACCCAAGAATCAATTCAAAAGGCTTGAATACCTCTGCTGTTATGGGCTTTCTCAACACCCTCAATGAAGTGTTGACAAAGGAGAAACCCACCCATCTGGCGGTGGCTTTCGACCATGGTAAAACATTTCGAAACGAGGCTTTTCCTGCCTATAAAGCACAACGGGAGGAAACACCCGAAGACATCAAGCGAAGCATTCCTTTCATCAAATCACTGCTCGAAGCCTTTCACATCCCTATCCTGCAAGTAGACGGTTTCGAGGCCGATGATATCATAGGTACCCTGGCCACGCAGGCAGGAAAAGCAGGCATTGATACCTATATGCTTACACCCGACAAAGACTATGGACAGTTGGTGCAAGAACACGTGTTCATATACCGCCCCCGACATGGTGGCGGATATGATACGATGGACGAAAAGGCCATCATAGAAAAATACGGCATTGCATCCACAACCCAAGTTGTAGACCTATTAGCTTTGATGGGTGACTCGGCAGATAACTTTCCCGGTTGTCCGGGTGTGGGTGAGAAAACAGCCATCAAACTCATTCAGGAATTTGGAAGTGTTGACAACCTACTCCGGCAAAGTAACCAGATAAAAGGAAAACTGCGCGAGAAAGTGGAACAAGCAGCCGACGATATCAGAATGAGCTACTTTCTGGCAACCATACGAACAGATGTGCCCATCAACTTCAATTGGGACGAACTGAAAGTAACAGACCCAGATGAAGACAAACTGCGACAAATCTTCGAGGAATTGGAATTTAAGACGCTTGCTGCAAAGATTCTAAATAAAAGTGAAAAGAAACCAAAAGTTACGAATCAAGAGGCAAATCTCTTCGCTGAATTTGCAGACGAGGGGCAAGCAAGCAAAGAATTTTCGAATTTTGAGACCCTTAAAACACGGCCTCACAAATACGAATTGATTGACAATGAGGAACTTATCCATGATTTAATTGATTTTTTTAGGACAAAAAATATTATCAGTTTAGATACGGAGACAACTTCTACTTCGGCCATAGACGCAGAACTTGTCGGACTAAGCTTTGCTGTAGAGGAAAACCATGCCTATTATGTTCCAATCCCTGCCAATGCGCAGGAAGCACAAAAAATAGTGGAACTATTCAAACCCATATACGAAGACCCTACCCTCTTGAAGGTAGGACAGAACATTAAATACGACTATATGGTGCTGCGTCGTTATGGCATTCAATTGCAAGGACCCATGTTCGACACCATGCTTGCCCACTATGTCCTCCAACCCGAACTCCATCATAACATGGACTACATGGCTGAAACGCTTCTCGGTTATCAGACCATTCATATCGAAGAGTTGATTGGCAAGAAGGGGAAAGAACAAAAGTCCATGCGCGACCTGAGTCCGGCAGAAGTATACGAATATGCTGCCGAAGATGCTGACGTTACACTTCGGCTGAAGAATGTGCTTGAACCCAAACTGAAAGCCGAAGGGGTAGAACAATTGTTTTACGAGATTGAAATGCCTCTCGTACCTGTATTGGCAGAAATGGAACTCACAGGTGTACGGTTAGACACCAATGCCCTGCGCGAAACATCACGCCAACTCAAGGAGCGCATCATAGGCTATGAACAGGCCATTTATGAAGAAGCAGGTGAAACCTTTAATATTTCCAGTCCGAAACAGGTTGGCGACATCCTCTTCGGTAAACTGCAAATTGATGAGAAACCGAAAAAGACCAAAACGGGGCAATATGTCACCTCCGAAGAGGTACTCACCCAACTCAAACACAAGGCACCCATCGTGGAGCATATCCTCAACTACCGTGGTTTGAAGAAACTCCTCACAACCTATGTCGATGCACTACCCAAACTGGTCAACCCTCGCACCCAACATATTCACACGAGTTTCAACCAGGCAGTAACGGCAACAGGTCGCCTCAGTTCTTCCGATCCTAATCTTCAGAATATTCCCATACGCGACGATGAGGGTAAGGAAATACGCAAGTGTTTCATTCCCGAACCCGGATGCCTGTTCTTCTCAGCCGATTATTCACAGATAGAACTCCGTATCATGGCCCACCTCTCAGGCGACGAGAATATGATGGAGGCCTTCCGAAAAGGGCATGATATTCATGCCGCAACAGCAGCCAAGATATGGCACGAGGAGGTGAGTGCTGTAACATCCGAGCAACGAAAGAAGGCCAAACAGGCCAATTTCGGTATCATCTATGGCATCACCACCTTTGGTTTGGCCCAACGTATGAATATTGACAATCGCGAAGCCCGGCAACTCATCGACGACTATTTTGCCACCTTCCCCCAAGTCAAGGCATATATGGAAAAGGCCAAGGAAACATGTCGTGCCAAAGGCTATGCCGAGACGCTTTTCCATCGCCGCAGATACCTGCCGGATATTCTTTCAAAAAACGCCACGGTAAGGGGATTTGCCGAACGCAATGCCATCAACGCACCCATCCAAGGGTCGGAGGCCGATATCATCAAAGTAGCTATGATTCGCATCCATCAACGTTTTCAGCGTGAGGGCATACGTTCCAAAATGATTCTGCAAGTACACGATGAACTCAACTTCAGCGTCTACCCCGAAGAAAAAGAGCAGGTAGAGCGCATCGTCATAGAAGAAATGCAGCAGGCCTATCCCCTATCCGTTCCCCTCACAGCCGATGCAGGCTGGGGCAACAACTGGCTGGAAGCGCACTAACAAACCAACTATTGCCCCCCGCTTGACATGCGTGACTACTGCTCGTAATCACGCATGTTAAGTTGTTTATGCAACAAACTGCGGAAATCCGGTATACGGTGGAAGGTCATATAATTGGCATCATGAAAACTATGTGCCCCACCCGTTTCATCATCGTATGCCGTGCGCGAAACAAATATGATATCATTGCCCTCCACCAGCCAGTCAACATATTGGAAGGCATGCTTCCAGCGTTCCTTATGAAACAACACCATCTCATGCATCGACCAATGGCGTAAATCTGTAGAGGAACACAACACAAGCATATTGCGCACACTATAACGGTTGGAACGAGGAAGCTGTTTGTAACGCGGGTTAACAAGGGTCCAATAGCGCTGGGTTACTTCATCATAGCGTATTGTAAATTTCTTGCCGCCACCCTGAAAAGCACAGAATCCGTTGTCAACATCAAAGGAGGCGTTCCGCCCATCCTCCGAAATACGCACAAAAGCAGCATACTCACCATCGTTGGGTTCAACCTCACAACGCAACACATCATAGAGTTGGCCATCGGGAGCCACTACAGCATTGCCTTCCAACCAACCCTTGAAACGATTTGAAAGACATGTCGTATCGCTGCGTAAACTATTGGTAAACCGCCAATTGGAGGCTTTCAGCAGATTAGATCCTACCTTTGCCGACATCATCATGGCACTATAACGGTAAGGCCACCTTTCATCGGGCGATGAAGCATTCTCTACAGCCCTCCATATACGTCCTTTATGCACAATGAGCGGCATGGGAGCCGTATGAAACTCCCCTTCCTTCAGCAAGCCCGTCTTCTTGTCTTTAGGCGTTGTCCATGTATGTCCGCCATCGGTAGAGCAACGAATCACAATAGCACCATGCGCTTTGACCGTACCGATCAGATAGACCTTGCCCTTTATTGTAAAAAGAGTAGACCAAAACTGTCCACGCATGGTAGCGATACATTGCCAGTTTTTTCCGCGGTCGTAAGAGGCAAATACACGGGTCATCGCAGCCGTTTCTTCGTCCGACTTAGTTCCAAATTCGTCGTGCGAAGCAAGATATGTGCCATCGGGAAGTATACAAATGGAAGGCGAACCAATGTATTTTTCCTCAGTCTGAGCAATGTGGCTCACAATCACTCCCGGCACCTTCTTGCTTTGTGCATGCACATAATCACAGCCGAAAATCACCAACATGATTAACAGAAAAAAATGATTTATTCTCATGTCTATTAAAGGTAGGTTAATTATGTTTTCAACACGCTGTTTGCCTTTTTCAAGCATCCGAAGGACGCTCATAACGTCCGTTCACCTTTAGCGGTTCCACATGCAAGCCGATATGCGTACCCTCCCCGAAACGGGTACGTAACTTGCATTCTATTTCAGTGGCATGCACATGCGATTCATACAATGTCATATCACCCCTCATGCGCACATGCATCTCCATGGCAATATGCCCTCCTATGCTGCGCGTCATCAGGTGATGCACCTCCGACACACCTTCCACACTCTCCGCAATGCTACGAATCTCATCCTCCACCTCACGCGGCAAACTCTTCTCCATCAGTTCGTCCATCGAAGGCTTGATAAGTTCTATCGAAGCTTTGATAATCAACACACTCACAACCAAAGCAGCTATAGGGTCGAGCACAGCCCATTGACGGCCCAACAAAATGGCACCTCCGATACCGAAAAAGGTACCTACCGAAGAGAGCGCATCACTACGGTGGTGCCACGCATTGGCCACCACAGCCTCACTCCCAACCTCACGCCCCACCTTACGGGTAAAGCGAAAGGCCCACTCTTTTAAAAGAATGCTCACCACCGCTGCAGCCAAAGCTATCATGCCCGGCTGTGCCAATTCCTCACCACACAAGGCTTGATAAATCTTTTTCAATCCATCAAAGCATATCATGATTCCCACCAGAAAAAGCGAGAAACCAATAATCACCGACGCCAGCGTTTCATATTTGCCATGCCCATACTCATGATCGGCATCCTTGGGCTTGCTCCCTAATTTTACAAAAACCAGTACGATGATATCTGTCACAAAATCAGTAAGCGAATGCACAGCATCGGCCATCATGGCAGCAGAATGTCCCAGAATGCCGGCCACAAACTTACCGACCAACAGCAACACATTAATGACACTGCCGGCCAAAGTAACACGATAAATATGCTTTTCACGCAAACCATCCTGACTTTCCATATACTTATGCTTTTGAATATGGGCGCAAAGATACACATTATTTGGTATAAACACTACCTATTACTACTGTTTTTCCACACCCCCTATCATTTTCCGAACACCTATCAAGCACCATTTTGCAAATTTATAGACAGCAAGACGCCTATTGTCGAAATTAATCCTTACCTTTGCATGCAGATACACAAATAAATAGAAAAAGACATGTCATTGAAATGTGGTATTGTAGGCCTTCCCAACGTAGGAAAGTCAACACTGTTCAACTGCCTGTCAAGCGCAAAAGCCCAGGCAGCCAATTTCCCCTTCTGTACAATAGAACCCAACCTTGGTGTCATTACAGTTCCCGATGAGCGCCTCACCCGTTTGGCTGAAATTGTGCATCCCGGACGCATTGTGCCCGCTACTTGCGAGATTGTTGACATTGCCGGTTTGGTGAAGGGTGCTTCTAAAGGTGAAGGATTAGGCAATAAATTCTTGGGCAATATTCGCGAATGCGATGCCATCATTCACGTGATCCGTTGCTTCGACGACGACAATGTGGTTCGCGAAGGAGGTGCCCCTGTCAATCCTGTACAAGACAAGGAAATTATCGATACCGAACTGCAACTCAAAGACTTGGAAACCATTGAGGGGCAACTGGGCAAACAGCAGAAAATGGCTTCTGCCGGCAACAACAAAGATGCCAAGGTGATGGTAGGTGTCTTGGAAGCCTACAAGGCTGCCTTAGAGCAAGGTAAGAACGCCCGCTCCGTAACCTTCGAGAGCAAAGAGGAGCAGCAGGCTGCACGCGACCTTTTCCTGCTCACCACAAAACCTGTGCTCTATGTGTGCAACGTCGATGAGAACAGTGCCAAAGAGGGCAACGCCTATTCACGGCAGATTGAGGAGATTGCAGCAGCAGAAGGTGCTGAAGCCATGGTCATAGCTGCCAAGACGGAGGAAGACATAGCAGGACTTGACACCTATGAGGACAAGCAACTCTTCCTGGAGGAGTTAGGCTTGGAAGAGAGTGGTGTCAACCGCCTCATCAAAAAGGCCTATCATCTTCTCAATCTCGAAACCTTCATTACGGCAGGCGAAATGGAGGTCAAGGCCTGGACTTACCAGAAAGGCTGGAAGGCTCCACAGTGCGCCGGTGTCATCCACACCGACTTCGAGAAAGGCTTCATCCGTGCGGAAGTCATCAAATACGACGACTATCTCCAATACGGCTCCGAGGCCGCTGTGCGAGAAGCCGGAAAACTGGGCATTGAAGGCAAGGAATATGTGGTGCAAGACGGTGATATCATGCACTTTAGGTTTAATGTGTAAGCCACTGTCGTAACCATGCTTCATCTGCTTGCATATATACATTGGAATCCTGATCTGATGGCATTTCAGATAGGCTCCTTTGGCGTACGCTGGTATGGCTTATGCTGGCTCATTGGTCTGGCCTTGGCCTATATCATCGTAAAAAGGCTCTATAAAGACCAACATATCAAGGAGGAACTATTCGAACCGCTCTTCCTCTATTGCTTTGTGGGTATTCTGGTAGGTGCCCGTTTAGGACACTGCCTTTTCTACGAGCCCGACTATTTCCTGAGTTCCGGACGCCATCTGTTAGAGATGTTTCTTCCCATTCATTTCGTGGATGGCAACCCCCACTTCGCTGACAATTTCCTCTTTCGCATGACCGGAGGAAGTGTTGCCTTCACAGGCTATGAGGGACTGGCCTCACACGGTGGCACCATCGGACTGATCATCGCATTGTGGTATTATTACCGCCGCACACATCTAAACCTGTGGCAGGTGCTCGACAACATTGCCATAGCAACCCCCGTAACGGCATGCTTCATCCGCTTGGGAAACCTCATGAACTCGGAAATTGTGGGTAAGGTAACCGATGTGCCTTGGGCCTTTATCTTCGAACGGGTAGACCAGCTGCCACGACACCCTGGACAGCTTTACGAGGCCATAGCCTACTGCCTGTTCTTCTTTGTAGGCTGGCACTGCTATAAGCAATATAAAGCGCGTGTAGGAACGGGATTCTTCTTCGGTCTGTGTCTCACACTCATCTTCACCTTCCGCTTCCTTATCGAGTTTACCAAAGACATTCAGGAAGCCTTTGAAAAGGGTATGCTGCTCAACATGGGCCAACTCCTTTCCATCCCCTTCATGCTGATAGGTGTCTACTGCATGAGGCGCGGCTTCAAGCATGCTTCATAGCAGTTCCAGTCCCTATTACCAACAACCTTATACCCCCGCAGCAACACCTTCCAAACGTTACTGCGGGGGTATAAGCTACATGGCAAGTCCCCTACCCTATTTTCCACAAAGGATACGCTTGATATCGTTAAGTTTGTTCAGCGCCTCCACAGGCGTAAGGTTGTTAATATCCAATCCTAAAATCTCATCACGTATCTGCGAAAGCACCGGATCGTCTAACTGGAAGAAACTCAGTTGCATACCCTCACGACTATCGCCCAGATGCTGCACACTTGTCTTGGCTGTGCCTCCCACATTAGCGGCATCAGCTTCCAGTTGCTGTAAGATAGAATTTGCACGCTTCACGATGCTTCTCGGCATACCGGCTATTTCCGCCACATGAATACCAAAAGAGTGCTCGCTTCCTCCCCGCTCCAGTTTGCGCAAGAAGATAACCTTTCCGTCAACCTCCTTTACGCTGACATTATAGTTTTTAATGCGAGGATATTTCTTCTCCATCTCGTTCAACTCATGGTAATGTGTAGCAAACAAGGTGCGAGGATTCCCCTTGGCATTTTCATACAGATACTCTACAATAGCCCACGCTATACTAATTCCGTCATACGTAGAGGTGCCTCGTCCTAACTCATCGAAGAGCACCAGCGAACGCGACGTTACATTGTTTAAGATATTGGCAGCCTCCGTCATCTCAACCATAAAGGTCGATTCACCCAACGAGATATTGTCTGAGGCCCCTACCCTCGTGAAAACCTTGTCAACAATGCCTATCCGCGCACGCTCTGCAGGCACATAACAGCCCATTTGGGCCAGCAACACGATGAGTGCTGTCTGCCGCAACAAAGCACTCTTACCGGCCATGTTCGGACCCGTGATAATCACGATCTGTTGTTTTTCATTGTCCAGATACACATCATTCGGAACATACCGCTCCCCTATCGGCAACTGTTGTTCTATCACAGGATGACGCCCCTGTTTGATGTCGAGCACCTGCGAGTCATCCACAACAGGACGGATATATCCCAACTCTTTCGACACACAGGCAAAACTCCTCAAACCGTCCAACCGCGACAGCAGCATGGCATTGGTCTGTATGGGTTGAATCGCCTCCTGCAAGACGGCCAACAAGCCCAGGAACAGTTTGGTTTCCAACTCCAGGATGCGCTCTTCAGCCCCTAATATTTTATCCTCATATTCCTTCAGCTCCTGCGTGATGTAACGTTCTGCCTGCGCCAATGTCTGTTTGCGAATCCATTCCGCCGGCACCTTATCCTTGAAAGTATTCCGCACCTCCAGATAGTAACCGAAAACATTGTTGAACCCTACCTTCAGCGAGGTGATGCCTGTGCGTTCCACCTCTCTTTCCTGTATCTGCAACAAGTATTGCTTGCCATTTCTGGATATGTTGCGCAAGTCATCCAACTCAGCATGATAACCTGTAGCTATCACCCCACCCTTGTTGAGCAACTGAGGAGGATCGGGCACAATAGCTTTGGCAATATGCTCCCTAATCTGCGTGCAACACTGCAACTGCTCCCCTATCTTTTTCAGAGTTTCGTTTTCAGCCTTTTCACAAGCCTGTTTCAGGGTCACCACAGCCTCTAAGGCATAGCGTAACTGCACCACCTCTCTGGGCGATACCCTTCCTGCCGCCACCTTCGAGACGATACGCTCCAAATCGCCCACTCTTTGCAGTTGTTCTGTTATCAACTGATAAAACTCCGGATATTTATAGCAGTAATCCACCACATCCAACCGTTTCCCAATGGTCACAGCATCCTTCAGCGGAAATACCATCCAGCGTTTCATCAAACGGCCACCCATAGGCGTCACTGTGCGGTCTATCACATCCAGCAACGACCGGCCATCTTCCTGCATGGGTTGCAGCAACTCCAACGAACGAATGGTAAAGCCATCCAGCCGCACATAGCGTTCCTCTTCAATGCGCGATATGGAAGTGATATGGCCTATCTGTGTATGCTGTGTAAACTCCAGATACTGCATGATGGCACCGGCAGCCACAATACCACTTTCCAGATGATCCACGCCAAAACCCTTCAGGTTCTTCGTGTTGAAATGGCGTAGCAGTTTCTGGCGGGCTGTCTGCAATGTAAACACCCATTCATCCAACTCATACACACAGTATTTCGTTCCGAAATGGGCTTCAAAATCACGCTTTCTGTCACGGTTGTAGAGAACCTCCTTCGGCGAGAAATTGGCCAGCATCTTCACCACATAGTCATAACTCCCCTGCCCTGTCAGAAACTCACCGGTAGAGATGTCGAGAAAGCTCACTCCACAGGCTGTTTTACCGAAGTGCACCGCTGCCAGGAAGTTGTTCTCTTTATAGTTCAGCACATTGTCGCTCATGGCCACACCCGGTGTCACCAGTTCGGTAATACCGCGCTTCACCATCTTATCCATTTCCGTGAGACCCTTTTTTCCTTTCAGTTGCTCACGCTTGCGCTTGGGGTCTTCCAACTGGTCGCATATTGCCACCCTTTTACCGGCGCGTATCAGTTTGGGCAAATAAGTGTCGAGCGCATGATAGGGGAAACCAGCCATTTCTATTTGGCCGGAATTGCCCCCATTATTACGACGGGTAAGGGTAATACCCAGAATGCGTGATGCTATCAATGCATCCTCGCCATACGTTTCATAGAAGTCTCCACACCTAAAGAGGAGCAAAGCCTCTGGATGTTTCGCCTTCATTTCAAAGAATTGCCGCATCATGGGAGTCATTCCCTTATCCTCTTTTGCCATATCTTTCCGCTCTGTTTTTGACGGACAAAGTTACGAAAAAACACTGGAATAATCAACCCAATTCACAAGAATAGTGCAACTTTCCTTGATTGCTCTGCCCATAAACACCTCCTTATTCGGCCAATAAGGTAACGGCAATGGTTTTCAATCGCACATAATCTTCCGAAAGATACATAAAGCCTCCATAAGGATTGGCCGTGCCCCATGAGTTCTTGGCTATGAAATAGCGCCTGCCAGCCTTATCATGCGCCATTCCCACAAGAGCCATGCAATGGTCATCGGTTGTCTGCCTGCAGGCAAAAGCACGTTGGCGTAATGCCTGCGAGGCCTTTCGCTGTAATGGCGGTACATCGGCAATACCTTTCTCGAAGGAAAAGCCGGGTTCGCTGATGTCACCTTCCCAACAAACGGCATGCCCGCTTTGCAATGTTGAAATAATGGTATCCATCAACGACTGGATGGGCATATTGAGGAAGGAATCATGCCGCACATTATCGGGTAGCTCCAATATGAAAGAGGTGCCGAAAGGGTGGTGCGTGAAACTCGTCAGCGAGATATAACTACCTGGTTTACAAACGCTATGCGCAAACTCTATAGGTGTGTATTGCACGCCGGCAAAATACACAGCCGTGGGAGTTGGTCCCAGTGTTTCGTCAAACAGTCGGGTAGTGCGACTATTCAATTCCTCCAGACTATGACTATAGCGAGCCCTTTGTGCCAGTTGTTGTAGCAAATGTCTATACCCATGAACCTGTTGCACTCTATACGCATCATACGACACCAGTCCGTTTTCTGCTATCAGATGAAGTGCAGTAGGTGCCATGCCCCGATCGGATATTTCCTTTTTGCCACGACTCAGATAACACACCTTCGTAGCATCGGCCAAATAGCCACGCATAGGGTAGGGGACAGACAGATGTACCGAGTCGCCCAACAGCAACCTGTCTGTCTCTATAGTGGCAAGCATGGCATACATCCAACACCATTGACTATCACCCTGTTGTTTTACAGGTGTTGTCTTCCAACAAAAATCTGTATGTAACACCAATCCGTTGCCAGATTTCTTTTCCCATGGTGCAGCACACGACCCGCAAAGCGTCAAAGCACATAGCCACATCACAACATATACATTCTTCATCATCTCTTTTCCTACTTGTTTAAAGGGAAGCCATACCATGCACAGCACGACTTTCATTCGTTGTTAGAAAACACATGCAAAGATAATGCGAAGCTTTGAAAAACAGATAGGATTGATGAAGAAATACGAGTGCTTATCGAGTAATCATCGTGCGCTACACGAAGGAAATACTTCACTACCAAAAGCAACTGCTATTATCGTTCAGCCTAGGCTGAACGGTCGTAGAAGATGATATCTATCGGCATAGAATATAACTAACTCTACCGTTCAGCCTAGGCTGAACGATAATAGCAGTAGCATTCAAC
>CAMAMZ010000012.1 GCA_945837185.1 uncultured Bacteroidales bacterium
GTGCCGGTGGATTCAACCATCAGATGTTTTCTGATATCCTTCGAACAGAACTGAGCGCCAATTCGTCACAACGTAGTGACTATGATATTCCTCACACCGAGGAAGATTACGACCGCATACGTCATACAATCAGTTATAAGCCCGAAACCACATGGAATCTGGAGATGGGTTGTCATTGCTATCTCTTCGACCGTTCCCTCATGTTGGATCTATCTGCATTCCACACCACGGTAGACAATCAGCAACTGTCGGTGATGGCCGGTACTTATGGTTTTGGTAGAATGATGGTTAATGCTGGTAGAAGCAGAAGCTTAGGCGTGGAGGCTGCTATGCGAGGAAAGGCTGTTGACAATCATTTCTCCTGGACAGCAAGCTATGGCTATACACATGCCACATTCCGCGATTACCTTGACAATGTTGGTACATCTTCCGATGACGATGTAGTGAACTACAGAGGCCGTAGAGTTCCCTATGTGCCCAGACATACGGCAGCGATGACAGCAGACTATCGTTTTGACTTCTCTTCTTCGATGGTAAAAAGTCTCACGGTGGGTGCCGACATGCGTGCAGTTGGTTCCACGGTTTGGGATGTGTCGGAGTCTTTCTCGCAGCCATTCTATGCAGTAGTGGGTGCCAGTGTATCAGCGTGGTTGGGCAATCATTGCGAAGTACGTGTATGGGGGCAGAATCTCACACGCACACGTTATAATACCTTTGCTATAGAAAGTGCCGCTACAGGCAAAACGATGCGTTTCGCCCAACAGGGTGCTCCCTTGCAAGTAGGAGTAGACCTCAATTTCTCTTTCTGAAGGAGAGGTCTAAGTTTTTCTAAATGAATTAAAGGAAGTGTTGAGCAATACTGACAGGCAAATCATCCGTTTGGCATTGCCCTCAATCGTGTCAAATATTACAGTACCGTTGCTGGGTTTGGTCGACTTGGCAATAGTGGGACACATGGGGCATGCCTCTTATATTGGTGCCATAGCTGTTGGCTCAATGATTTTCAATGTCATGTATTGGCTCTTCGGTTTCCTGCGCATGGGCACGAGCGGACTCACCTCGCAGGCTTTAGGCCGTAGAGATTTGTCGCAGACCGTTAAGTGGTTGCAGCTGTCGCTTATGGTATCGATGAGCATCGCGTTGCTTCTGCTCCTTGCGCAATATCCGCTTCGTTGGATTGCCTTGCAATTCATGCACCCTACTATAGAAGTGGCTCAGGGTGTATACACCTATTATAATATATGTATATGGGGTGTTCCTGCCATGTTGGGGTTATACAGTATGACGGGATGGTTCATAGGCATGCAGAATACGCGTCTGCCCATGTGTGTGGCGATTCTGCAGAATATCGTGAACATCTTTATGTCACTTTTCTTGGTATATGGCTGCGGCATGAAAGTGGAGGGTGTAGCCTTGGGTACATTGATAGCACAATGGAGCGGATTTCTCCTTTCTTTGTTGTTGGCATTGCGATACTATCGCAGGTTGGTTGTGTATGGAACACGGAATCTGCACAAGCTGTTATCTTCTCTCAACCGTTTCTTCTCGGTAAACCGCGATATCTTTTTCCGCACCCTCTGTCTGGTGGCTGTCAATCTCTTTTTTACAGCAGCAGGAACATGGCAAGGCGATCTCGTCTTGTCTGTCAACACATTGCTCATGACCTTGTTTACACTTACCTCTTTTGTGATGGACGGCTTGGCCTACGCGGGTGAAGCGCTTGCCGGTAGATATTATGGAGCTCACAACCACAAGGCGTTCCAGCATACCAACCATCGTTTGTTGGTTTGGGGATTCAGAGTAGCCTGTTTCTTCACCTTGCTTTTTATAATAGGAGGCAAACCTTTGTTGCAAGTTCTCACGAATGACACATGCGTCATAGAAGCCGCCATGGACTATCTGCCATGGGCGGTAGCCATCCCTTTGATAGGGGTAAGCGCATTTATTTATGATGGTATCTTCATTGGCATCACCGCCACAAAAGGCATGTTGCTATCAACGGCTTTGGCTGCTGTCTTGTTCTTTGTGGTATGGCTCACCCTTTTCCCGATTTGGGGAAATCATGCTTTGTGGATGGCCCTGCTCATTTATTTGGGTATGCGTGGCTTGGTACTGGCCATCTATATGAAATTGTGTCTCAAACTATAGCCAACCATATTACTTCGTGCATAAAAATGCACTTTAATAGCAAATATGTGATTATTTTTTGCTTTGTGAAAGAAAATAATCAAAAATTATAGTATTTTTGCGAGAATTATGCTTATCTTTGTGACGTTTATCAAGGTAACATAAAGGTTAGGTTATGAAAATGATACAAGACTTTGACATGCTCCGCGCTTTTTATGCTGATTATGGTGAGCGAGTAAAAAGTGCAAAAACACACTTAGGAAAGCCTCTTACTTATGCGGAGAAAATTCTGTATGCCCATTTGTATGATGTGCAAGATTTGAAAAGCTTTGTACGGGGAGAAGATTATGTTTGTTTCCGACCGGACAGGGTTGCCATGCAGGATGCCACCGCCCAGATGGCTTTGCTGCAGTTTATGAATGCTGGCAAGAATAAAGTGGCGGTACCGGCATCGGTACATTGCGACCATCTTATTAAGGCCGACATGGGTGCTTCGCAGGATTTGGCGAAAGCCAATCAGGAAAACAAAGAAGTTTATGATTTTCTGAAAACTGTTTCACAAAAATATCATATAGGTTTTTGGGAGCCAGGAGCCGGTATTATTCATCAGGTGGTGCTTGAGAATTATGCCTTCCCCGGAGGTATGATTGTAGGCACAGACAGTCATACACCCAATGCGGGCGGATTGGGCATGGTAGCTGTTGGCGTAGGAGGCGCTGATGCTGTTGATGTACTTACCGGTCAGCCTTGGGAATTGAAAATGCCCAAAATCATAGGTGTACATCTCCATGGGCAATTGAACGGATGGGCATCCCCCAAAGATGTCATCTTGAAGATTCTGGGAATATTGACGACTAAAGGTGGTACCAATGCTATCTTGGAATATTTTGGAGAGGGTGTTGCTTCGCTCTCGGCTACGGGTAGAGCCACTATCTGCAATATGGGTGCCGAATTGGGTGCAACCTGCAGTCTTTTCCCGTATGACGACAAAGTGGATTGTTACTTGCGTGAAACACACCGTGCAGCGCTCGGTGAACTGGTGCAACCGCAAGCAGAACATCTGCGGGCGGATGCGGAAGTATATGCTTCCCCCGAAGTGTATTATGACAAAGTGCTTGATATCGACCTGTCGGCCATCAAACCGCATTTGAATGGTCCTTTTACACCCGATGCTGCTACTGAATTGCCAGCCATGACACAACGTATTGCGGAAGAGGGCTACCCCGATGTCGTAGAGGTAGGTTTGGTGGGTTCCTGCACCAATTCCAGCTATCAGGATTTGAGCAGAGCCGCCTCTGTTGCCCGACAGGCTTATGAAAAGAAGATTCCTGTCAAGGCACAGCTGATTATCAACCCCGGTTCTGAGCAAATACGTTATACAGCGGAAAGGGATGGTATTCTTGAAGATTTCAGACGGATTGGTGCCGTGATTATGACGAATGCCTGTGGACCGTGCATCGGTCAGTGGCATCGACATACTGATGATGCCACAAAACGCAATGCCATTGTAACGTCCTTCAACCGTAATTTCCGACGTAGAGCCGATGGCAATCCCAATACCTATGCCTTCATTGCCTCACCCGAATTGACAGTGGCCTTGGCCATTGCGGGGCGTCTCGATTTCAATCCGATGGAGGATAGCTTGTTGGATGAAGAGGGCAAGCAGGTGATGTTGGATGTGCCGCAAGGGGATGTGTATCCTCAAAAGGGTTTCGAGGTTGATAACTTAGGTCTTATTCCTCCTTCCGAGGAAGATGCAGCTATCACGGTTGCCATCGATCCTTCTTCTAACCGCTTGCAACGTCTGGCCCCCTTTGCGCCTTGGGATGGGAAAGATTTGTCCAACATGCCGTTGCTGATCAAAGTGGCTGGAAAGTGTACAACCGACCATATCAGTATGGCGGGTCCTTGGTTGCGTTACCGTGGACATCTGGAACATATCTCCGACAATCTGTTGATAGGAGCCGTTAATGCCTTTAACGGACAGGCTAATAAGGTGAAGGATTTGTTGACGGGTGCGTATGTAGAGGTGCCGACAGCTGCGAAAGACTATAAACAGCATGGTTTAGGTTCTGTGGTGGTAGCGGAAGATAATTATGGCGAAGGCTCCAGTAGGGAACATGCTGCCATGGAGCCGCGCTTCCTCAATGTCAAGGTTATACTGGCAAAGAGTTTTGCCCGAATCCATGAAACGAATCTGAAGAAGCAGGGTATGCTTGCCTTAACCTTCCGTTGTCCGGAAGACTATGACAAGGTGCGTGAGGACGACCGGTTGACGGTACAAGGATTGCAGGAGCTGGCTCCCGGCAAACCATTGACGGTTACATTGCATCATCAGGATGGTACCGAAGATACATTCCTTGCCAATCACACCTATAATAATTTGCAGATAGCTTGGTTCAAGGCAGGCTCTGCGCTCAATTATAATGCACATAAAGAATAGAAGGTAATATGAAGATAACAATGCAAGAAGGGCGCTTGACAGTGCCTGATACGGTAACGGTTCCTTATATTGAAGGAGATGGTGTTGGTGCAGAGATTACACCGGTCATGAAGCAGGTTGTAGATGCTGCTGTTCACAAAGCCTATGCAGGAGCTCGTAGCATTGAATGGATGGAAGTCTTGGCAGGCGGCAAGGCACATGCGCAAACAGGTGAGTGGTTGCCTCAGGCCACACTCGATGCGTTTACAAACTATCTTGTTGGAATAAAAGGTCCTTTGATGACACCGGTAGGTGGGGGTATCCGTAGCTTGAATGTGGCGCTTCGACAGACACTTGATTTGTATGTATGCCAACGTCCTGTGCGCTATTTCTCCGGTGTATCTTCTCCTGTTAAGCATCCCGAATGGGTAGATATGTGCGTGTTCCGTGAGAATACGGAAGATATCTATGCGGGTATAGAATGGGCGGCAGGTACTGCGGAAGCAACCAAACTCTATCGCTTCTTGCACGAAGAGATGGGTGTAACGAAGGTGCGTTTCCCAGAAACATCGGCCTATGGTATCAAACCGGTATCGCAGGAAGGTAGCGAGCGTTTGATACGTAGTGCTATCCGTTATGCGTTAGACCATGACCTGCCTTCTGTTACATTGGTCCATAAGGGCAATATCATGAAGTTCACAGAAGGTGGATTTAAACAATGGGGATATGCCTTGGCAGAGCGTGAGTTTGGTGATGCTTTGGCATCAGGAAAATTGGTGATAAAGGATTGTATTTGTGATGCGTTCCTCCAGAATGCGCTCACGCGTCCGAAGGATTATAGTGTGATAGCAACACTCAACCTTAACGGTGATTATGTTTCCGATATGTTGGCAGCACAGGTGGGAGGTATTGGTATTGCACCGGGTGCGAATATCAATTATCAAACAGGGCATGCTATCTTCGAGGCAACGCATGGCATTGCACCCGACATAGCCGGAAAGAATATCGTCAATCCGTGTTCGCTGCTGTTGTCGGCAGTCATGATGCTTGACTACATGGGATGGAAAGAGGCTGGTGAACTTATTACGCAAGCTATCGAGCAATTGTTTACCAAAGGATATGCCACTGCCGATTTGGCTCGTTTCATGGAGGGTGGTACTACGATGGGCACCCAAGAGTTTGCTGCAGCCTTAATTAATGAATTATAAGAATTGTGTATGAAGAAAGAATATTTGATATATAAACTCAGTGATGAGGTAAAGAATGAGTGTAAAATTCCCCAAGAAACATTTACACAATATGGTGTTAAACGCGGATTACGCAATGACGATGGTTCGGGCGTCCTTGTAGGATTGACGAATATTGGTAATGTGGTGGGCTATGAGCGTGACGATAAAGGACAGCTTTTCCCCACGCAGGGTAAGCTTTTTTACCGAGGGTATGAATTGACAGACCTCGTGGAGCCTTTGTTGCAGGAAAAGCGATTTGGCTTTGAAGAGATAGCCTATCTTATCTTGTCGGGGAAACTTCCGGATAGCGAGGAGTTGATAGCTTTTAGAAGTTTGATCAACGAGAATATGCCGCTCGACCATCGTACCATCGTCAATATCATCGATCTTGAAGGTACCGACATCATGAATATCCTGGCACGGTGTGTCCTCGAGATGTATTCGTTCGACAGCAATCCCGATGACATCTCGCGCGATAACCTGATGCGGCAGTCGGTAGAGTTGATTGCGAAGTTCCCAACAATTATTGCTTACGCCTATAACATCTACCGCCATTCTGTGCAAGGTAGAAGTCTGCATATACGTCATCCCAAGGAGAACCTCACCATAGCAGAGAATTTCCTCTATATGCTGAAGCATGAAGACTATACGGAATTGGATGCGCGCATGTTGGATTTGTTGCTGATTATCCAAGCTGAGCATGGAGGTGGTAACAACTCGACCTTTACTGTCCGCGTAACGAGTTCAACACGTACAGATACCTATTCTTCCATAGCTGCCGGCATCGGTTCGCTCAAGGGTCCTCTTCATGGTGGTGCAAACATTAAAGTTGTGAATATGTTCCACCATCTTAAGGAGCAGATTTCCGATTGGAAGAATGTGGATGAAATAGACACCTATCTGATGCGTATGCTCAACAAGGAAGCTTACGACAAGACAGGATTGATTTATGGTATTGGGCATGCCGTTTACACGATGAGCGATCCACGTGCCGTTCAATTGAAAAAATTGGCTGGCGAACTGGCTGTTGAGAAAAATAGAGTGGAGGAATATGAATTCCTGAAACTCATTGAGCAAGAGAGTATCAAACAGGTGACGGCGTTCCGCAAAACACGCAAACCGATTTGTGCCAATCTTGACTTCTATAGCGGTTTCATCTATGAAATGATTGGTTTGCCACAGGAAATCTATACGCCTGTATTTGCCATGGCACGTATTGTTGGCTGGACAGCACACCGTCTTGAGGAGTTGCATTATGACGGACGACGTATCATTCGCCCGGCATATAAAAATATACAAGATAGTAAGGAGTATGTGCCTATCAGCGACCGTTAAAAACAATTAGGAACGCATGATGATATAGGAGAGGTGGTGCTACGACGGATAAGGTCGTTTACCACCTCTCCTCCTATAATAATACCTGCTGCGGCAGGTACATAAGCATTACTTGCCGGAGTGGGGCGTTTGGAAGTGTTCGCTTCCTGCTTGTCATCATTTGTAGCTGTTGGTTGTAGAAAAGTCTTGCATGGCTCTTCTTCGCTATACACAACCTTCAAATGGGTAACGCCTAATTTGCGAAGCTTTTTCCGTAAAATCCTGGCCAAGGGATCTATCTGGGTTTGATAGATGTCGGTTATCCTGAATCCGGCTGGATTCATTTTATTAGCGGCTCCCATACTGGCAATGATTGGAATGTTGGCTTTAAAACAACGGTGGGCCAAATCAATCTTTGCGGTGGTGGTATCAATGCAATCAACAACATAATCAAATTGGTTGAAGTCAATCTCTTCTGCAAGAGCAGGGAGATAGAACATTCTATGGGCATGAACCTTGCATTGGGGGTTGATGTCGGCAATGCGTTGGGCTGCCACCTCTACCTTATAGGCTCCTATTGTGGAATGTAGGGCAATGATTTGACGGTTGAGGTTGCTCACGTTCACGGTGTCATTATCATACAGGCTGATTTGACCGATTCCGCTTCGTGCCAACACTTCCACTACGTAACCCCCTACACCTCCTACACCAAAGACAGCCACATGGGCTTGGTGTAGAAAGGTAAGAGCGTCTTGCCCTATGAGCATCCGTGTCCTTGAAAATGCCTCTTCCATCAATGTTGATTGTTATGTGCTTAAAATGACCACCATTTCTTTCTGCGAGGAGCTTCGTCTTGCCCTGTTGCCTGTTGGCGTGCCTCGCGCACCAAATCATGCCATGTTAGATGGTCGTGAATCATGTGGTATATCTGGCCCCAGTCGGGCAATCCACCAATATTGCGGTCGTCAATCCACATGTCGGCCTTGAGTTTGCGAGAGAAATGATTGTTGTTCTCAGGCTGTTCCTCAGGATAGTCTTTATTCACAGCATAAAATTCCAAGCCACGCGCTCTACACCAGTTTACAGCTTCTTCTAACAGATCCCCCTCACGTACAGACCACAGAATGAGTTTATGATGTTCTTTCTGCAACATCTTTAATGTTTCTATGGCAAAAGGTCGCTCTTCTCCAATTTCGGGATATTTATGCGTAACGATGGTACCATCGAAATCAACTGCTATTGTCATATTCTTGTCTTTGTTTTGTATCTATCTATATATATAATAAGGTGATGATGGTAGTTGAATACTACGATGAATGGTTTCTAACAGGGGATAACCCTGTCAGCTCCTTTTAGAGCTTGACAGAGTTATCATTTTTATTGCCATAGTGACTGTTGCTATAGTTGCCGTATGAACCGTATGAGCCGTAGGTCGACTTGCCATAGCGTCCATACTTTCCGTATTTGCCGTAACCATAGTAATAACTATGTTTCTTTTCCGACATGTCAATGCCGTTCAGCACAATACACATGTTGGGAAGTTTCTTCTCTTTCGACAGTTCATTGATTAAGTGGAAGCTGTCCTTCGGTGTGTAGTCGGCACGACACATGTAAACCGTGGCATCGGCAACGCGACCAATCTGGAGGGTATCTGTAACCAATCCTACAGGAGCCGTATCGATAATAACGTAGTCGTAATGTGCTTTCAACTCATCAACAATGAGTTCAAGGCTCTTACGTGCCACCAACTCTGCAGGGTTGGGAGGTATCGGACCAGCCATGAGCAAATCAAGGTTTTTGTTGATGCCGGAAGGCAACATCTGTTCCTTGACATCTTCCCATGTAGGTTGATCTTTTACCAAGATATTGGTAATGCCATGATGGTGGTCGTTAATCTCAAACAGTTCCGCAATACGCGGTTTGCGGATGTCCAAACCAACCAATATCACTTTCTTGCCCAGTAATGCAAAGCTGATGGCAAGGTTCACTGCATTGAAGGTCTTTCCTTCACCCGAGGTTGTAGAGGTGAAGATGATGGTTTTCTGACCTTCCTTCAGCAAGAATTGTATATTGGTTCGCATGGCACGGAATATCTCTTCCATCTGGTTGTTTGTATTCTCGTGCACCACAATGCCAGCCTTTGTCTTGGCTGTTTCACTGGCAACTGCTACATCGGCAATCAATGGAATCTTGGTCAGCTTAATCACATCTTCGTGTCCTTCAATCTTGTAGCGGAAGAACTGGATGATATAAAGAACCAAACCCGGAATGAGGATACCCATCATCAAACCCACCAATAAGATGATAGGAGTTTTGGGATTGATTTTACCTGCTGACTCCGGTGTGTCGATAAGTCTTCCCTTATCGGCTGTAGCGGCCAATGAGATGGAGTTCTCTTCACGTTTCTGGAGCAGCATCAGGTAAAGTCCCGACTTCACTTCCTGCTGGCGTCCAATTTGGGTGAGCATACGCTCTTGCGAAGGAGTCTGTCCTATCTGGTTCACATATTTACTGTATTGTGAAGCAATGGCATTACGTTGAATCTCGTAATTCTTCTTGACCTGTGCCATAGCCTTACGAATACTCTTGTTCAACTCGTCGAGTTGGTTTGTCAGAGGCATCACGGTTGGTGAGTTTTCCGACGCACTTTGCAACAGGCGCTTGCGATCTAAGGCAATGGTGTTGTATTTGTCAATCAGTGAATTGATAGAGGCGTCGGTAATGCCCACATTCACAGGAAGCACACCGTAACGCTCACCGGTGTTCATACTCTCCTGTAAACTATTGATGAGGATTACCTGTGTTTGTGCCTCTGTCAGTTGTTCGTCATAGCGACTGGTATTGGTAAGCGCTTGTGTGGCGCTCATGGTCAGTTCCAATACGTTGTTGCGCTTTTTGTAGCTCTCGAGCTCGCCTTCCGTATTGCCCAATTCAGCGTTGATTTTCTCAAGACGACTATTGATAAAGGTTTCCGTGCGGCGTGCCACCTCATTCTTGTCTTCGTTGGCCTGCCTGTTATACACAACTGCCAACTGTTCCAGGTAGTCTTCTGCTCTTTCTATACTCTCATCCTTTACACTGATGCGCACGATGGAGGTGGTCTTTGAGGTTTGGTTCACCGAAAGAGCCTTCATATATTTGTACGACATCATACGTGGCGAAACAATCGTTACTTTTACCAATTCATCCAGTTCCCCCTTCTTTTCCGGATTAATGGCAATCTTGATGGTTCCCACCTTTGTGTTAAGGGTTGCAGGCAATCTTTGGAACGTTTTTTCGATTGTACATTTCTCCACAAGCTTGGTGTCCTTATCTTCCACAGCATATTTGCCGGTAACGAGATAACTGTTGCCTGTCTTCTTGATCGTGAGATTAATAGGTAATTCCAGTGCTTCAATATATGCCTTGTTCATACTCACCTCATAAGGAGAATTTTTGTAGGCAAGAACATTCTTGATTTTCCCCTTCACGTAGTACATGACGTTAAGTTTCAAGTCGCGTACCACTTGTTCTGACAGTGAGCGGGAAGTAAGGATTTCCATTTCGTTGTCAATACCATTGGAGGCCGACATCATACCTAAATTGGTAATGTTCTTAAGATTGTAACCTCTCTGCTTGCTTTCATCGTCCTCTTTGATAAGCATCTTTGTGTAGGCTTCATAAACCGGAGTCTTGTACCTCAGGTAGATAACTGCCAACCCTAAGCAAATAATGATTGAGAGCAAAAACCACTTCCAATTAAGGATGAGGGTTGTGTAAATGAGTTGGAAATCGATAGATTTTCCTTCCTGCTCAACGGTCGTTTCCGAAGCTAAGTTTTTTTCTCTTTCCATTTTTTTGAGCAATTAATTAATTATTTCTTATTAGTTTATTATCATATTGATTGTTTGTGATACGCTGTGCTATTTGTCGTCTTTTTGCACTAAATCATATAGGTATTGTCCATAAGCGTTCTTTCGCATGGGCTCTGCCAGTTTGATGAGTTGTTGCTTGTCAATCCATCCTTTCTTGAAGGCTATTTCTTCCAAGCAGGCCACCTTCAGTCCTTGGCGTTTTTCAATCACTTCAATAAAAGTGCTGGCTTCGCTCAAACTGTCGTGCGTACCTGTGTCAAGCCATGCGAAACCACGTTGTAGCGTTTTCACCTTGAGTTGCTTACGTTCCAAGTATTCTTGGTTCACAGAAGTTATTTCCAGTTCCCCTCGTGCGCTCGGCTTGATATGTTTGGCTATTTCCACAACGCTGTTCGGATAGAAATACAAACCCACAACAGCGTAATTGCTTTTGGGATGAACGGGTTTCTCTTCAATGCTCAGGCAGTTACCCTCTTTGTCAAATTCCGCAACACCATAACGTTCCGGGTCGTTCACAAAATAACCGAACACGGTTGCCTTTCCTTCTTGCTCTACGCTGGCAACGCTCTCCCGAAGGAGTCCGCTGAATCCGGCGCCATAGAAAATATTGTCACCTAACACCAGACACACGTCATCGTCTCCGATAAATTCCTCTCCGATAAGGAATGCCTGTGCCAATCCGTCAGGACTGGGTTGTTCCGCATAGGCGAATGTCATTCCCCAGTCGCTGCCATCTCCCAGCAGTCTTTTAAAGCCCGGAAGGTCGTGAGGCGTAGATATAATCAATATCTCTCGTATACCTGCGAGCATTAATGCCGATAACGGATAGTATATCATCGGCTTGTCGAAAATGGGAATCAACTGTTTGCTGATACCTTTGGTGATGGGGTAGAGTCGAGTGCCCGACCCACCGGCAAGTACGATACCTTTCATTCTTTTATTCTTTTGTCAATATGCATGTTTGTCGTGTACAAATATCGTAAGGACTGTGCGCCAAATGATGCTCAAATCGAGCCAGATGGACCAGTTCTCGATATACCATATATCTCGTTTGATGCGTTCCTCCATCTGCCATAGCTCGCGTGTTTCTCCGCGGAACCCTGTAACCTGGGCATGCCCGGTGATGCCTGGCTTGTAAAAGTGGCGCACCATATATTTGTCTATCAGTTTTCCATAAATCTCTGTGTGGCGTAGCATGTGTGGCCGTGGTCCCACAACACTCATGTTGCCAATCAGCACATTGAAGAATTGGGGCAACTCATCAATATTCGTGCGTCGCATAAAATCACCGAAGGCAAATTTCCTGGGGTCGTTGGCAGAAGCCTGTAGGGTGTCGCTTTCTGCATTCATGTGCATGGAGCGGAATTTATAACAGCGGAATGATTTGCCGTTTAGCCCCGTTCGCAACTGGGTGAAGAATATTGGTCCCGGGCTTTGTAGTTTGATGATAAGTGCGATGATAGGAATCAGGGGAAGCAGGCATAGGCAGACAATGGAGCTCATCACAATGTCGAAAGAACGTTTGATGAATTTGTTTCCCATACGCCTCAACGGTTCCTGGTGATTGGTGAACAGCATGAATTCTCCCAACATCATCGGTTTGAGTTGCAGTTGGTAGTTGCCAAACATTCTGGGAACGTAATAAAAGTGTATCAGCTGATTGTCGCAGCATTGCATCAGATGCACGATGGTTTCTGACTCATCGTGCGAAAGGGAGCAGAAGATGTCGTCAACCTTGAGCTTCTTCTCTGCATCCGTACTTTCCAACATGCCAAATAGCTCTTTCGTCGTACCCAAATGTAACAATGGCGGATGCGACAGCATGCCATACGGTTCCTGCTGGATGGGTTCATCGCTATAATAGCCTAAAGCCTTGTAGCCCGTGCCCGGATTGGCGAGCAGTTGGTCGTAGAGTTGTGTCACAGCTATGTCGTTGCCTACAAAAAGCACTTGCCGTAGGTTGCGTCCGGAAAGGCGATAGTAGTGCAGCACGCGCTTCATGCAAAAGCGCTCCAAGGCAAACAGGATATATTCCGTAAATGTAAAAATACAAAGAAAACGGAAGAAACCACCACCATCGCAGAGCAAGCGAACAATTATAAAGGCCAAAAGAGAATGGATAGCCACCAGTTGGAACACATGAAGCAACATGTCTTCGGTGCGTATGGTGCGTTGGTGGATGATAGGACGTAGCAGCAGTTCGCCCGCAATGAGCGAAAAGTTAAAGCAGATGGCTGTAATCTTGGTGCAACGGTGAAAGTAGGGCGGCACAACGTCGGGCCAAAGCAGCAGGAACGCCAAAAGGATGATGTTAAGCAACATCACGTCTCCAACTGCTACAGCCCATCGCAACATGCTGTTATCGTTTCTGTCCATTCTCATTGAAGTGTTTTCTTTCCGTTGCCAGTTATTTGCTACAGAGAGTTTGTTGGATTCGAAAGGTAAAGAATCAAGAAATCTCCCTACGTATGATAATGATGCAAAGGTACAATAAAAAATAGAAACAACCTTGTTGTAGGTGGTTTTTTTTTAAAGTTTTTTATTTTCATGAAAATATTTGGAACAACAAAATGTTACATGTGCCTACACAAGACACCTTTATCGTTTAAAAAACAGTTGGAAAAGAGAAAGTTTGCCATTTTTTTTGGAAGTTTGCCGGCTTTGTTGTAATTTTGTGCCTGTGAATGGTGAAAGACGCCATTCCTGTTAATTAATTATTTTTGAAAGATTTAAATATGGGAATATTTTCAAGACTGTTTGGAAAAAAGACTGAAACGGAAAAAACAGGTGGCATGGAAGACTATATGACCCTGATTCGAGTCTATTTTCAGGCATCGTTGGCAAGTAATTTGGGAATCAACAACTTAGCAATGCTTCCTGATCTCCGTATGTTCAAGGCAACACTGCATGTGCCTACCGTGAACAATAAGTTGGGAATAGGGGAGAAGGCACAATGTAAAAAGATGTTGAAGGAACTTTACAAAACAGATGATTTGTTTTTTAAGGAGATAGATGCCAGTATACGGAAAAATTGTCGTCGCTTGCAGGATGTGCAGCCCTATCTTATCCAGTTCCAGGGTTTTACGCAGGATTTGATGATGCTGATGGGGAATCTGATGAAATTCAAACTTCGTGTGCCTTCATTCTTCAAGAAAGCAATCTATTCCATGACAGAGAAGACGGTTAACGATTTGTTTACCAAGAATGATTATAGCGATGCCGGCGTCATGAAGGTGGTGATGAATATACGTCACTACAACAAGCGTCTGTGTTTTTCGCAGAAGTGGGTAACAGATTTTGTCTATCAGGTGGTTATGTTGGCTAAAAAAGAGCAGAAAAGTAAGGAAGATGACCAACTGGAGAAGAAAAATCGGTAAAAAATTTGGTGCTTTGCCCAAATTCAGCTAAATTTGTAAGCACATTGTAAGTTTATGGATGCCACAGAGAAAACCATAGCATTGTTTACAACGCGCATGAGGCAGATGATTCTCCAATACAAAGCAGCGAAAAAGGAGAACGAAGCGTTGTGTGATACCCTTGCTGCACGGGATGCTCGGATTCGTGAGTTGGAGGCACAACTCGAACAGGCACGCCATGACTTCGAATGTCTCAAGTTGGCGAGGATGATAGAGGTTGGTGACGCGGATATTGAAAATGCGCGCAAACGAATCTCCAAGCTGATAAGGGATGTGAACAAATGTATCACGCTCTTGAGCGAACAATAAGCCGAAGCGATGACCGAAGTTGACAAAGGAGTAGTAAAGGAATCCAATAGGGATAAGTTAAGCATACGACTGCACGTGTATGATACGGAAATGTCTGTGACTATACCGCGCGCTGATGAAGCATGTTATAGGGCAGGGGCCAAACTCATCACGGAAGTGGTCAATTCTTATTCTTCTGTTTACAAAGGACGGAAAAGTGAGAAAGAAATTCTCTATATGGCATTAATAGATATCGTGCTCAGGTATGAGAAAGAAGTTGCCCGGCACGATATGGCATCTGTAGCCGATATCCTTGGCAAGTTGACAACGGAGATTGAGGAGGCGTTGGAAGAAAAATAAGGATATCATATTAATATTTAGAAAACAAATGGAATATATTGCAACAGTGATTATATCGGTAGTAGCCCTCATAGTGGGAGGTATTGCCGGATATTTGATTTTCCGATATGTATTGAAAGGAAAATACAATGAGATGATAGCAGCGGCCGACAAGGAAGCTGAGGTGGTTAAAGAGAAAAAACTGCTTGAAGTTAAGGAGAAGTTCCTTAATAAAAAGAGCGAGCTTGAAAAGGAAGTTCAGGCCCGTAATCAGAAGATACAACAGAGTGAAAACAAACTGAAACAGCGTGAATTGTCGCTCAACCAACGTCAGGAGGAGATAGGCAGAAAACGTCAGGAGCTCAACCAGTTGCAGATGCGCATCGACAACGAGAAGAAACTGTTGCAAGTAAAGCAACAGGAACTGGACAAGATGCAAGAGCAGGAACGTGCCAAGTTAGAGGAACTCTCGGGGCTCAGCGCGGAAGAAGCCAAGAGCCGTTTGGTTGAAAGTTTGAAAGACCAGGCCAAGTTGGATGCGGCCAGCTATGTGAATGAAATCATGGATGAGGCCAAGCTCAATGCCAACCAGCAGGCCAAGAAAGTGGTGATACAAACCATTCAGCGTGTGGCAACAGAAACAGCCATTGAAAATTCTGTGAGTGTTTTCCATATTGATAATGATGAAGTGAAAGGACGTATCATCGGTCGTGAGGGTAGAAATATTCGTGCCTTGGAGGCTGCGACAGGTGTGGAGATTGTTGTCGACGATACTCCCGAAGCTATCGTTATATCTGCTTTTGATCCTATTCGAAGAGAAGTATGCCGTTTGGCACTCCATCAACTTGTTACTGACGGTCGCATTCACCCGGCACGCATCGAGGAAGTTGTGGCCAAGGTAAAGAAGCAACTTGACAATGAGATTATAGAAACCGGAAAACGAACCGCAATAGATTTGGGAATCCATGGCTTGCATCCTGAGTTGATTCGTATTGTAGGAAAGATGAAGTATCGTTCTTCTTACGGTCAGAATCTGTTGCAGCATGCGCGTGAAACAGCCAATCTTTGTGCGGTGATGGCTTCAGAACTCGGTCTTAATCCGAAGAAGGCTAAGCGTGCCGGTTTGTTGCACGATATCGGTAAGGTGCCTGATGAGGAGAGCGAATTGCCCCATGCTTTGTATGGTGCCAAGATTGCGGAGAAGTATAAGGAGAAGGCTGACATCTGCAATGCTATTGGTGCCCACCATGATGAAATGGAAATGGAGTCGCTGCTTGCTCCTATTGTGCAGGTTTGTGATGCTATCTCTGGTGCCCGTCCGGGTGCAAGGCGCGAAATTGTGGAAGCCTATATCAAGCGACTCAACGATTTGGAGGCCATTGCCATGAGCTATCCCGGTGTTGTCAAGACTTACGCTATTCAGGCCGGACGCGAGTTGCGTGTCATTGTTGGTGCCGATAAGATGAGCGATGAAGAGAGCATCAAGTTGTCTGATGAGATAGCTACAAAGATTCAGAATGAGATGACCTATCCTGGTCAGGTGAAGATTACCGTCATTCGCGAAACGAGAAGTGTGGCTTATGCTAAATAATATATAAGGTACGCGCGTAGTAGCGTGCGTTATCTTGATGGAAAGCCTCCTGTGTGTGTCGTTTATAAAGGCACGTGCAGGAGGTTTTTACGTGGGAAGTTTTATGTATTTTTTTGTGCCAATTACCCACAAATAGGGATTGCAACTTCCAACTCTTTTTCTTAAATTTGCAGTATGTTTACATATAAACAAAAGCTGATGAAGAAACAAAAGATATACGAAGCCGATGACAAGATGATATCAATTATCCAGGATAATTACGATATTCTTCAGAGTTTGGGGTCTTTCGGCATCAATCTTGGATTTGGCAATAAAACGGTGAAGGAGTTGTGTGAAGACCAGCAGGTAGATACCTTCACCTTCCTGGCTATCATCAATTTCACCATAAATGGGTATCTGAGTCCCGACGCCATCGGGAAGCTTTCGGTGCCCACGCTAATGAAGTATCTGCGTGCTTCCCATGAGTATTATTTAGGCTTCGAACTTCCCTTCATACGGAAAGAGTTGCTTTCTGCCTTGGACGAGGAGAACAACATGGCCAAGCTCATTGTACGCCTTTATGATGAGTATGCGCATAGCATCCGTTTGCACATGAACTATGAAGAGAAGATGGTTTTCCCCTATGTCGACTCGCTCCTTGAAGGCAAGCCGGTCAACAACTACGATATTGAAACCTTTTCCAAGCATCATGGCCAAATTGACCAGCAGCTGCGCGAACTCAAGAATATCATCATTCAATACCTGCCTTCCGATGGCCTGCGCAACAACCAGTTGAGTGCCACTCTTTATGACATCTACAATTGCGAGGTGTGGTTGGCACAACATGCAGAAGTTGAAGACCATATCTTTATACCGGCCATCCGTCTGCTGGAAAAAGAAGTGCGGCACAATGACCTCAGTGTCAAGCTCTCCCACATGATAGGGCATAATAACGACAACGAAGTGTTGAGCGAAAGGGAAAAGGATGTCATTATCAGTTTGGTGCAAGGCATGTCGAACAAACAGATTGCCGACCATCTTTGCATATCGCTCAATACCGTCATCACCCATCGCAAGAATATAGCACGTAAACTTCAGATACATTCACCGGCAGGTCTCACCGTCTATGCCATTGCTAAAGGATTGGTAGATATTTCAACCGTGAAAGTGTAGTTTTTTTTTTGTGCTTTCGTCTGAATATTGTAATTTTGCACTATAAAATATAAATTAATAGCAATATGTATAGGACGAAGACTTGTGGCGAATTGCGTCTTGCCGACGTTGGCAAGCAGGTGACACTGGCCGGATGGGTTCAGCGTGTGAGAAAGATGGGTGGTATGACCTTTATAGATGTGCGCGACCGTTATGGCATTACCCAGCTGGTGTTTGACGAAGCATCAGATAAGTCACTTTGTGAACAGGCAAATAAATTGGGACGTGAATATTGCATACAAGCAGAAGGCATTGTAAGCGAAAGGCAGAGTAAGAATAGCAAGATTCCTACGGGCGACATCGAGCTGTTGGTGAACAAGCTAATAACGCTCAGTCCGAGCGTCACACCTCCCTTTACGATTGAAGACAATACGGATGGCGGTGATGAGTTGCGCATGAAATACCGTTATCTCGACTTGCGTCGTAATGCCGTGCGTAAAAATTTGGAATTGCGTCACAGAATGACCATCCTTATCCGCAACTTCCTTGACAACCGACAGTTTATCGAGGTGGAAACACCTATCTTGATAGGTTCTACACCCGAGGGCGCAAGAGACTTTGTGGTGCCTTCGCGCATGAATCCCGGACAATTCTATGCCTTGCCCCAAAGTCCGCAGACTTTGAAGCAGTTGCTGATGGTGGCTGGCTTTGACCGCTATTTTCAGATTGCCAAATGTTTCAGAGATGAAGACTTGCGTGCTGACCGCCAACCGGAGTTTACGCAGATTGACTGCGAAATGAGTTTCGTGGATCAGGAAGATGTGATAGAAATCTTCGAAGACATGTGTCGTATGCTCTTCCGTGAAATAAAGGGTGTGGAATTGCCTGAAAAGCTGCGGCAGATGACATGGCATGAGGCCATGACCAAATATGGTTCTGACAAACCCGATGTGCGTTTCGGCATGGAGTTTGTGGAACTCAAGGACACCTTTACAGGCAGAGGCAACTTCCCTGTGTTTGAACAAGCCGCTTATATTGGAGGTATTTGTGTTCCAGGCTGTGCCAATTACAGTCGTAAGCAATTGGATGAGCTTACAGAGTTCGTCAAACGTCCACAGGTGGGCGCCAAGGGATTGGTCTACATCAAGTATAATGCCGATGGCAGCGTAAAGAGTTCTATCGACAAGTTCTACAACGTGGAAGACCTTGCCGCTGTAAAGCAGGCGATGGGTGCCAAGGATGGAGATCTTGTGCTCATTCTTAGTGGCGACAAACCCAACAAAACCCGTACGCAGCTTTGTACACTCCGTTTGGAGATGGGCGACCGTTTGGGATTGCGCAACAAGGATAAGTTTGAGTGTTTGTGGATTGTTGACTTCCCACTCTTTGAATGGAGTGACGAGGAGCAACGCCTGATGGCTACGCACCATCCTTTCACTATGCCGAATGTGGCTGATATTCCACTGCTTGACACGCATCCAGAGAGGGTACGCGCCAAGGCCTACGATTTCGTTTGCAATGGTATCGAAGTGGGAGGCGGTTCGTTGCGTATCCATGATTCCAATCTGCAGGAAAAGATGTTCGGCATCTTAGGCTTCACACAGGAACGTGCAGAAGCACAGTTCGGATTCTTGATGAATGCCTTCAAGTATGGTGCACCTCCTCATGCCGGTTTGGCTTTCGGTCTCGACAGGTTTGTGGCCATCATGGCCGATCTCGATTCCATCCGCGACTGCATAGCGTTCCCGAAGAACAATTCAGGTCGTGATGTGATGCTCGATGCTCCTTCGGAACTGGCTCCCCAGCAGTTGGAAGAATTGCAAATAAAGGTTGACTTGAATCAAGATTAGTTATTGAAGTTTACAAAACGGTGTCAAAAAGTCACTTTTTACCCGAAAATTTTGCAATGGTAGACAATTATTTCGTATCTTTGTACTGAAAATCAGCAGATTTTACTTGACAAAGGTGCCTGATTGATCGATGATAACATAAGTGTAACATATATAAACTATTATGGCAGAAAAGAAAACAGCAACGAAGGCTACTGCTAAGGCAGTTGCAACAAAAGAGACAACTACAAAGAAATGTGCAACCAGAAAGTGTGCCACCAAGAAGGCTGAGACAGCTGTGAAGGATGTGGTCGTATTCAATGCAGAGAGTGCAGGTTTTAGAGCTGGTGACGTTTATCAGGCACTTGCCACTGAGGCAAAGGCACTTACTGTAGCCGAAATTGCAAAGGCAGCCACCATTAGCACCGAGGAGGTTCTCGTAGGTATGGGTTGGCTCTTCAAAGAGGGTAAGATTAAGGCAGAGAATGAGAAGGTGGTTCTCGCCTAATCATCACACCGAATAGAATGACGAGAAAGCCGCACTTTCGCAATCTGCAGAAGTGCGGCTTTCTTGTACACCATCAGAATAGCAATGGGCAAGAAAGATTGGATATTTGAAGATGCTGTGGTAAGGGTTTTGACGGAGGCTGGCCGCGAAGGGCTGTCTGTCAATTGCATTGCGCATTATGTTTTCAATGCCCACAATTCTTTTTTCGCTCCTTTGGAATACAATAAGGTGCATCAGCAGGTATACCAATATTTGTTGCGTAAATCAAAAGAAGCTTCTTCCCCTATTGAGCGCCTTCCTTTACGAGGAAGGTATCGTTTGAATCCCGAACCGCTCCCTTATAGCCAACTCATGTTCCCTTTCGCTGATGACGCAACAGATGGCGTAGCGGAAGATAAGCCAGAAGAAGAATCCCCTCTCTCTTTATTTTAAAAAAATATTTCTTTTTCCTTTATGGTTTGCGATAATTTGTATATATTTGCATTTTATAAAAAGTGCGTAATAATATGCTTAATATCAATAATCACTTGGTTATCATGGCAGGTGGCATCGGAAGCCGCTTTTGGCCTATGAGCACAGTTGAACGTCCCAAACAGTTCATTGATGTGTTGGGTGTAGGCAAATCATTGTTGCAACTCACTTACCAGCGTTTTGCGGAAATCTGTCCCTCTGAAAATATATGGATTGTTACCAATAGGAGATATGCCGATTTGGTGAAAGAGCAACTCCCGGAGGTAGAGGATAGTCATGTGTTGATGGAGCCATGCCGGCGTAACACCGCCCCGTGCATAGCCTATGTGAGTTGGCGTATCAAGGCACAGAACCCTAAGGCCAATGTTGTCGTTACACCCAGCGACCATATCGTTACCGACGAAAAAGAGTTTAAGCGTATCATCAGGCTATGTATGAAATTCACGGCAGAGTCGGATGCCATCGTAACCCTTGGCATGAAGCCCAATCGTCCGGAGACAGGCTATGGCTATATCAAGGCCGATCTCACGATGAGCTCTTTACGACAAAGAGAAATCTTTAGGGTTGATAAGTTTAAGGAAAAACCTGACTACGAGACGGCTAAACGTTATATCCAGGAGAATGATTATTTTTGGAATGCCGGTATATTTATCTGGAGCGTAAGTACCATTGTCAATGCCTTCAGAGTGTATCAACCCGCTATCTCAAAGATTTTTGAGAAGTTGTTGCCCCATTATAATACCCCCGACGAGCAAGCGCTCATCGATCAAGTGTATCCATCCTGTGAGAGTATTTCGGTAGATTATGCCATTATGGAAAAGGCAGAAGAAATATTTGTGTGTCCTGCCGATTTCGGATGGAGTGATTTGGGAACGTGGGGAAGTTTGCAGATGCACAGCAAACGCGACCTGTATGGGAATACCCTTATAGGAGAGCATATTGACTTATACGATTGTCATAATTGCATCGTGCACACGTTGGAAGAAAAACGTGTCGTTGTGCAAGGTCTTGACAACTATATTATAGCTGAAAAAGATGACACATTGCTGATTTGCCGGTTAGATGAAGAGCAGCGTATTCGGCAATTTAGTGATGAGAAATAAAGCAATGAAATAAAAAGAAGTGATGTTTTGAGGTTTTGCCATAAGATATCACAATCTTTGCATAATAAGAGCCAAATGATTGGCGTGTTTTTATTAATTTTTAGTAGATTAGTTTTTATAAAAGTAGTTTGTTTTAAAAAATCGGGTGTCGTGAGATATCCGATTTTTTTATGGGTATAACTTAACGGCATACATCATCAGTCTGCGGCTGAAGACGGGGCAGTTGCAAATCAGTGGGGACAGTTCCTACGTTCAGCACTCGTTCAGCGCTCGTAAAATTGTGGAGAATTACGAGTGCAGAACGAGTACTGAACGTGCGCAGCACGAACCCCAAA
>CAMAMZ010000013.1 GCA_945837185.1 uncultured Bacteroidales bacterium
AAAGTCACATTTTAACATATTGCAACAAAACCTCGAAATCCCAGTTGCGAATCGCTGAAACATAGTTGGATGAAGCGAATTGGAGGAACTATGAATGAGAGAGGAAAGGACGCAACAAGCCTCACAATGTCAGTTGCGAATCGCTGAAAAAATGTCCCGAATGACTTGAATAACAGGGATTAAGGGCGAGAGGAGGGAATGGAGAGTACCCAATATGTCAAACCCAAATTTGGTGAATTAACAAATTAACAAACTCACATTTTTGCAGCACGAAAAAAAATGTTAATTTGTTAATTTGTTAATTTGTTAATTCCACTTTTCCACGATAGATAATGCTACTTCACAATGCCCTTCTCCAGATATTCCGCGAGATTGGTGCGCATGACAGAGGCGACATGGTCGGCAGCAACTTTCTGCATGTCGTGTGCCACCATGATATGAACCAATTCCTCGAAACTTGTTGTTTGCGGATTCCATCCGAGTTCGTTCTTCGCCTTGGTAGGATCACCCCAAAGGTTGACAACATCGGTGGGACGATAGAAGTCTTCACTGACTGCCACAACAACCTTTCCGGTCTTCACATCAATGCCTTTCTCATTGATGCCTTCCCCCTCCCAACGAAGCTCGATGCCGGCATATCGGAAGGCAAGGGTAGCAAACTCGCGAACGGTATGCTGCACACCTGTGGCAATCACAAAGTCTTCGGGCGTGTCGTGTTGCAGAATCAGCCACATGCACTCCACATAGTCTTTGGCATAACCCCAGTCGCGCAAGGAGTCGAGGTTGCCAAGGTATAGGCATTCTTGCTTGCCTTGGGCAATGCGGGCTGCAGCAAGGGTTATCTTACGTGTCACGAAAGTTTCTCCTCTGCGTTCCGACTCATGATTGAAGAGGATGCCTGAGCAGCAGAACATATTGTAGGCCTCACGATATTCCTTGACAATCCAGAAGCCGTAGAGTTTGGCCACCGCATAGGGGCTATAGGGATGGAAAGGTGTATTTTCATTCTGCGGAACCTCCTCGACCTTACCATAAAGTTCAGAGGTGGAAGCTTGATAGATGCGGCATGTATGCTCCAAATGGTTGGTTCTTACGGCTTCGAGGATTCGGAGCACGCCAACCGCATCGACATTGGCAGTGAACTCAGGAGCATCGAAACTTACCTGCACATGACTTTGGGCAGCAAGATTATAGATTTCCGTGGGTTGCACCTTACCAATAAGTTTTACCAGCGACATGGAGTCGGTCATATCAGCATAATGAAGGTGGAAGTTGGGCGTACCTTCCAAATGGGCGATACGCTCACGGTAGTCGACCGAGGAACGACGGATAATGCCATGAACCTCATAGCCTTTGGCTAACAGAAACTCTGAGAGATAACTGCCATCTTGTCCGGTGACACCAGTTATCAGTGCTACTTTCTTTTCCATACTGTATGATTCTATTTGATAATGAATAATTAGCGTTCAGCACGCATGGGATTGTGAAGGAAATCGTGGTAGGCCAAACGGATGCCCTCTTCGAGTTCCACCTTATATCGCCAACCAAGTTTCTCGGCCTTGCTCACATCGAGGAGTTTGCGGGGAGTGCCGTTGGGACGTGAGGCATCCCAGTGGATAGTGCCTTCGAAACCTACGATTCGAGCTACCATTTCAGCAAGTGCCTTGATGGTAATTTCCTTGCCTGTTCCGGCATTGACGGTTTCATTGCCAGAATAATGGTTCATGAGGAAAACACAGAGGTTAGCCAAATCGTCGACATACAGGAACTCACGCAAAGGAGAACCATCGCCCCAGCAGGTAACCTGCTCAACACCAGCCTCTTTAGCCTCATGGAACCGACGGATGAGGGCAGGGAGCACATGGGAATGCTCCGGATGATAGTTATCGTTGGGGCCATAAAGGTTGGTAGGCATCACGGAAATATAGTCGGTACCGTATTGTTTGTTGAGATACTCGCAATATTTAAGTCCGGAAATCTTTGCAAGGGCATAAGCTTCATTGGTCTTTTCTAATGCACTGGTGAGTAGACAGCTCTCAGGCATGGGTTGAGGTGCCATGCGCGGATAGATGCAGGAGGAGCCGAGAAACTCGAGTTTCTTGCAGCCATTTTTCCATGCGGCATGAATGACATTCATTTCGAGCATCATATTCTGATACATGAAATCGGCCAAAGCGCTTTGGTTGGCGATGATGCCTCCTACCTTTGCCGCAGCAAGGAACACATAGTCAGGTTTTTCCTGTGCAAAGAAGGCCTCCACCTGGTCTTGCCTTATCAAATCGAGCTCTTGATGCGTTCGGGTAATGATGTTGCCATAGCCTTGGCGCCGGAGCTCGCGCACGATGGCGGAGCCTACCATTCCACGATGCCCGGCCACATAAATTTTACTGTCCTTTTCCATAATTTCTACTACTATTTAATAGCGTTCCTAAATTATTGAAACTCACATGTTTCCTTATCTACCTTACAAAGGTAGAGATTTTTAGGCGCACTGCAAAAAAAATACACAAAAATTTATCATTCAGAAAGAAAAGGGTGTTAGCGCAACCAACGGAATACGAGTTCCAATACAGAAGGTGTGAGCAAAGCCGTGAGGATACCATTGAGGGTGAGTCCCAAACTGGCATAAGCTCCCACAAAGGGATCGCGCTCCATGGCAGCCGAAGTGCCTAAAGCATGTGAAGCAGCACCTAAAGAAAGTCCGCGCGCCATAGGGTTGTTCACACGCCCTACGGTCATCACCTTGAAACCTGTCACTGCTCCAATGAGTCCTGTAATGACAACGATGGCCGCTGTGAGCGAAGGGATTCCTCCCACAGCCTGGGTTACCTCCATGGCAATAGGTGTAGTGACCGACTTGGCAGCCAACGAAATGACAACCACATGGGAGGCTCCTAAGAGTTGGGCGGTAATGACCACACTGATGATGCCCACCACACAACCTACCATCTGCGAAAGCAAGATAGGAACCAACTGTTTTTTGATTTGGGAAAGCTGGAGATAGAGGGGCACTCCGAGAGCCACCACCGCAGGCTTCAACCAAAATTCAATCATCTTGCCACTTTCCTGATAGGTTTCATAGGGAATGTTGAAGCCAATGAGAAAGAGGATGATGAGCGCAATGGAAACAAGGATGGGATTGATCAAAATCCAACCCGTTCGCTTTTGCAGCAAGCGCGCCCCTGCGTAAATGCCAAAAGTGAGGGCAAGCAGGAAATATTGATTAGTGAATAGAGCTGTCATCATTGTCAGAATGTTTATGTAACTTGTCGGATATTTTACGTTCTCCCTTCGTGGCTATCTGGTGCGTATGACCTGTGATTAGGAGCACAACCATGGTGCTGACGATAGTGGCCACCACAATGGGAAGGGCTTCGGCACGAATGAGGTCGAAATAGCACATTAAGGCCACCCCCGGGGGCACAAAGAAGAAGCCGAGATTGGCAATGAGGAAATCTGTCAAACCCCTCACCCACTCTAACTTGACAACACGCAACTTGAGCAATAGGGTGAGCAGCAGCATGCCGATGATGCTGGAAGGGAGCTTCATGCCTGTGAGCATAATGACGAGCTCACCTAAAGCAAGGCATCCGAACAAGATAAAACATTGTCTTACCATAACAACAAACTTTGCTAAAATAGAGTTATCTTTTCTTAAACTATGTGCAAAGGTATTGTTTTTTTGTGAAAGAATGGTGTAAATCTTCAAAAAAACATCGAGTTTTTTGACAAGATAGTCGGGAATTCATTTTTTTTATGTAAGTTTGCAGCGAAATCAAAAGGTATAAAAGCAAAATGAAGAAAATTCTGATGATGGCGGCCACAACAGCCGCGCTGATGACAGCCTGCTGTTCAACCAAGCAGGTGTCTACTTCTGCATTGAAAGGAGAATGGACCATTGAAACCATTCAAGGTACTCCCATCGACAAAAACGCAGGTGAGCAGATTCCTTTCTTAGGTTTTGACGTGAATGGCAATAAGCTGTATGGCTGTACGGGATGCAACCGCTTGTCGGGAGGACTGGATGTTGTAGACGGCAAGTTTGACTGGTCGAAATTAGCTTGCACGCGGATGATGTGTGCCGATATGACGAACGAAACGAAGGTGCTGCAAGCCTTGTCGCAGGTGAAATGGTTCAAGAAAGGTGCCAAGGGTACCCTGGAACTGACCGACGGCAAGGGTAAGACGGTTATGACCCTCGCTCCGAAGAAATAAAAGAATCACCCATTCATGTAAGTCCAGATGATGACAGACAAACGACGGATTGGCACCAAATGTGTGCAGAGCGGATGGACTCCCGCCAATGGTGAACCGCGCGTGCTCCCTATTATCCAGAGCACAACTTTTAAATATGAGAACTCGGAGGAGATGGCTCTTCTCTTCGACTTGAAGAAAGAGGGGTATTTCTATACACGCCTGCAAAATCCTACCAACGATGCGGTAGCGGCAAAGATTGCGGCCTTGGAAGGGGGTGTAGGTGCCGTTCTGACCTCCAGCGGACAGGCAGCCAACTTCTATGCCATTTTCAATATCTGTGAGGCCGGTGGCCATATCGTGGTGTGCAACGGTATTTACGGTGGCACCTTCAACCTCTTTGGCGTAACGCTCAAGAAGTTGGGCATTGATTGCACTTTTGTGGATGCCCAAGCCTCCGACGAGGTGCTGCACGAAGCTTTCAGACCCAATACGAAGGCGCTCTTTGGCGAAACGATTACCAATCCGGGATGCAACGTGTTGGATATTGAGCGCTTTGCACGAATTGCCCACAGTCATGGGGTGCCTCTCATTGTAGACAATACTTTTGCCACCCCTATCAATTGCAGACCTTTTGAATGGGGATGTGACATTGTGACACACTCTACCACAAAGTATATGGATGGCCACGCCACCCAGGTGGGAGGCTGTGTGGTGGACAGCGGCAACTTTGACTGGGACGCACATGCTGACAAGTTTCCGGGATTGTGCACACCGGACACCTCTTATCACGGCATTACCTACACCCAACAGTTTGGCAAGATGGCCTACACCACGAAGTTAGTGGCTCAGCTGATGCGTGACTTAGGGTCGATACCTGCACCCCAAAACTCTTTTCTGTTGAACTTGGGGTTGGAGACCTTGCACCTGCGCATGCCACGGCATTGTGAGAACGCCCGGAAAGTGGCTGAATTCCTGCAGGCGGATGAGCGTGTGGCTTGGGTGCGCTATCCAGGCCTCAAGGATAGTAGCGACCATGCTTTGGCCGAGAAGTACTTGCCAAACGGGTCGTGTGGCGTGATGGCCTTCGGCCTGAAAGGCGACCGCAATACGGCTATCCAATTCATGGATGCGCTGAAGATGATTGCGATTGTAACCCATGTGGCCGATGCCCGTTCGTGTGTGTTGCATCCGGCCAGTCATACTCACCGACAGCTCTCTGACGAGCAGCTGAAGGAAGCCGGAATAGCACCTGACCTGATTCGCTTGTCGGTGGGCATCGAAGATGTGGAGGATATTCTGGATGATATTAAACAGGCATTGGCGCAATGCTCTTAATAAAGCCAACAAACACAAAGGGTATGTCATTTTGACATACCCTTTGTTTGTTGCACAGATAGCGACTCCCTGCTTTTCTCTTCGTACAGTGCACGTTCAGCACTCGTTGTTCTCCACACTTTTACGAGCGCACATCGAGTGCTGAACGAGTACTGAACGTAGGAAGGGTGTGGCTGTTGTCCGACCAAGAGGTATTTAACACATAACAAATACGCCCGAAGACCTTTTTTACAGGACTTCGGGCGTATATATTTGCTCTTTGAAGTTTCATCGAAAACGATATTATTTTATAACGAGTTGACAATCAACTGATAATATCGCTTAAATCACTTTTTCAAAGCAGCCACTTTTGTCAAATTGCTATTTATCAAGTACTGAATAGACAGAGTTGTTTGATTTATATTCCGGAACGATGGATTTCATCTTGGCAACAATAGCCATATCATCGTAGGTGTTAGACGCTTCAACGAGTTCCTGGATTTCTTTGTTCACCTCTTCATAGTCGTATTCACGCACTGTGGCAATACGTATCTTGCTGTGGAAACTGGGTATGGTGTTCTCCTGTGTAGAAAGCACCTCCTCATAGAGTTTCTCTCCGGGACGCAAACCCGTGAATTTCACTTCTACACCTTTTGCACCACTAAGCTTTATCATACGATAGGCTAAGTCGGCAATACGTACAGGCTGACCCATATCGAAGACGAAAATCTCACCACCCTGTCCGTGTGTACCCGCTTCCAGCACAAGTTTACAAGCCTCGGGAATGAGCATGAAGAAACGGATGATATTGGGATCGGTAACCGTAACCGGTCCGCCCGCCTTAATTTGCTTTTCAAAGAGTGGGATAACAGAGCCATTCGAACCAAGCACATTGCCAAAACGAGTGGTAACGAACTGGGTAACAGTTTGCCCTTCGGCTGCCTGCTTGCGGATATAGTGGTTCAAACTCTGCACATAGATTTCACAGATACGCTTGGAACAACCCATTACATTGGTGGGATTGACGGCCTTATCCGTAGAGAGCATGACAAACTTCTTGACACCATACTTCACACTGAGGTCGGCAATGACCTTGGTGCCCCACACATTGTTTTGAATCGCCTCACTGGGGTTGTCTTCCATCATAGGCACGTGCTTGTAGGCTGCTGCATGGAACACATAATCGGGACGGAACTCACGGAAAATCTGCTCCATTCTCGAATAGTTGCCTATAGAGCCCACAATGGTACGCGTCTTGATTTCGGGCCAACGCTTGCTCATCATCAGACGGATGTCGTGCTGTGGTGTCTCTGCAATATCCACCAGAACGAGTTCTGCGGGATGGTAGTCGGAAATCTGTCGCAGAATCTCCGAACCGATACTACCGGCACTTCCGGTGAGGAGTATTTTCTTGTCGCGCAACAGGTTGCCAATGGCATCCATATCCACTTGTATCTGATCGCGCGGCAACAGGTCTTCAATCTGCACCTCATGAAGGCGGTTTGGATCAAACCTGTCATCGCCCTTCCACTCTTCGCTTTGGGATGCCATGAAAATCTTCACACCCGCTTCGATGAGCAAATTCTGCAAAGCCTCGTCCTTACGGAACACATCAGTTTGCAATGGTGAGACGAGCACAGCCTGAATATCATGTTCATAGATATAGGAACGCAATTCCTGATTAACCTGGAATACATGTTCGCCCATGAGCATTTTTCCGTTGAGACTGTCGTCGTGGGTGATAAAGCCCTTCAACACGAATCGGGCAGGCTTTTGCGTCAATATGTTCTTTGCCAAGCCAACACCACCTTCCTTGACACCATAAATCATGGTGCGCATAGCATCTTTGTTGCCGAAGGCCACATCGTGGAGGTTCTTGGCTAACACGCGCAACAACCATGTGCCAATGGTGGCAATGATGTACATGGCCACAATCTGGCGCCCTGTAAGCAACACGAAGCCTTCAGGTACGGAATAGTGCATGAAAATAAAACCATAGTGCACTGTGAGGGCTATGACACACGATACTGCCATGGCCTGTGCCATCTTGCGCAAGTCGACAAATGAGGAATAGCGAAGTATGCCCGAATAGGTGCGGAACCACCTAAAAGCAATCAAGTTACAGAGGTTAAAAAGCAACAAGGTTCCCGTGAGGCCCACAATGTTCTCACTTACGACAGACCCACGATAGTAAAGCCAAAACACAAGCACACCTGACAGAAAACACACAATGGAGTCTATCAGCAACACGCACCAATAAGGCATCGCATTTTTGGTAAAATACCAATTCACTATCCGATTATAGATATTCATAGTTTCAAACCCTTAAACTTCTATAGTCTATTTTATAACACTAATCTTTTTCCTTAATAGTTGACAAAAAAAGGTAAAAACTCATTTACCCCTCCCCGCAGAGACGCTACTGTTGTCAATATTTTTTGCAAAGATACAAATAAAACGTTTAGCTTGTTCTTTTAATCACTAATAATTTTATTAAAAAATGCTAAAACAGGACAACAAATGCGCACTAAAGAACTTGACAGATTGATTGCCAAACAACTATATATAGGCTGAAATCGTACAGATTACACGGGCGAATCGGTGGGATCGTCCTTAAACAAAGTATCCAACGACTGCATCTCCTCCTCGTCGAACCATGTGGCAAGCTTGTCTTTTGCCTTGTTCTTTACATCATCAGACACATTACCCCAAACTTTGCGCAATACATAAAAAAGAACACCTAAGTCATCGCCCAAGCCTGCTATGGGAATAGCATCGGGAATCACATCAAGAGGCGAGATCAGATAGCCCAAGGCACCGATGATAATGGCCTTGTCTTTCAAAGAAACAGAATTGCTCTCTAACGTATAAAACAATATCAACGCTGCATAAACCAACTTGGCTCCGGCCCTTTTGGCAACGCGCTGGATTTTTTCTATAAACCCGGCAGGCGTGAACTTGTCCTTATACTTCATGAAATCGGGCATCTCTATATTTGCCATAACGCTACAAATTAAAAGTTGATAACATTGAATGAAAGAAAAGGAAGCAGACTCCTGGTAAGCCGGGTTCTGTTTCCCCTTGCGGGGAGCCCTGTCATTTATCTACTCCGTGGGTCACCCCACGGCTCCAGCATTCTACCCTCCATCGTTGCATAGCATCGGACGGGCAACCCTCAGACGATGGTATACATGAACTTGCAGCCTCCAGCGACACAGCACGACGATCACCCGCCGCCTGGTGGTCTCTTACACCACCTTCTCACCCTTACCCGACTTGCGGCATTCACAACACCACAGTATCGGGCGGTTATTTTCTTCTGCCTTACCCTACTGTCACCAATAGCTTCTACTTTCGGAAGTGGAGCACCCTGTGCTGCCCGGACTTTCCTCTCGCCCTCATGAAGGGCCAGCGGCAGGGCCGGGAATCTGCATTCCAACTGCAAACTTACATATTTTTTTTGAATTTCGCATCGCCATTCCACAAAAATCGCATTTTTTCGCCTCTTTTTGAAAAGAAAAGTGCTTATCCGATAAAAAATTAGTAACTTTGCAAACCCAAACCAACAGTTTGCACATTATATATAATAAACAATAAGGCATTTTAAGATGATTACTCTTACAAACCTTGCCATTCAATTTGGCAAACGTGTCCTCTACAAGGATGTCAACATCAAATTTACACCCGGCAACATTTATGGTGTGATAGGTGCCAACGGAGCCGGAAAATCAACACTGCTGAGAGCCATCAGTGGTGATCTCGAACCGAACAAAGGTACGGTGGAATTAGGTCCGGGTGAGCGTTTGAGCGTGCTTGAGCAGGACCACTTCAAGTATGACGACTACAAGGTGATGGACACTGTTCTCATGGGGCACCAGCCACTATGGGAGAACATGAAGGAGCGCGAACGACTGTATGCCAAACCCGAAATGACCGAGGAGGATGGCAACCGCGCTGCTGAACTGGAGCTTAAATTTGCCGAAATGAACGGTTGGGAAGCTGAGTCGGAAGCCGCACAGCTGCTGCAACACTTGGGTGTGCAGGAAGATCAGCACCAGAAACAAATGAGCGAACTGGCCAATAACGAGAAGGTGCGTGTGATGTTGGCCAAGGCTCTCTTCGGCCATCCCGAGAACCTGCTGCTTGATGAGCCTACCAACGACTTGGACTTGGATACCGTAGAATGGCTGGAAGACTACTTGAGTGAAATTGATGAACGACAGACCGTACTGGTGGTATCTCACGACCGTCACTTCCTGGACGCTGTGTCGACCCAAACCATCGATATCGACTTCGGTAAGGTTACTGTGTTCTCCGGCAACTATAGTTTCTGGTATATGAGTTCACAATTGGCACTTCGCCAAGCCCAGAACCAACGTATGAAGGCAGAAGAGAAGAAAAAGCAGTTGGAGGAGTTTATCCGCCGCTTCTCGGCCAATGTGGCTAAGAGCAAGCAGACAACCTCGCGAAAGAAGATGCTGGAGAAGTTGAATGTGGAGGAAATCCGTCCGTCGAGCAGAAAATATCCGGGCATCATCTTCCAGATGGAGCGCGAACCCGGCAACCAGATTCTGGAAGTAGAGGGCTTGAAGGCACTCGACAACGAGGGTAACGTGCTCTTCGATAATGTGAGCTTTAATGTGGAGAAGGGACAGAAAGTGGTATTCCTCTCACACAACCCCAAAGCCATGACAGCGCTCTTCGAGATTATCAATGGCAACAAGGAGGCTGAGGCTGGCACATATAAATGGGGTGTCACCATCACAACGGCTTATCTGCCCCTCGACAACACGGCATTTTTCCAAAGCGACCTCAATCTGGTTGACTGGCTATCGCAATACGGACCAGGCAACGAAGTGCAGATGAAAGCCTACCTCGGACGCATGCTCTTCTCGGGTGAAGAAGTGCTGAAGAAGGTGAATGTGCTGTCGGGAGGCGAGAAGATGCGTTGCATGATAGCTCGTATGCAACTCAAGAACGCCAACTGTCTGATTCTCGACACCCCCACCAATCACTTGGATTTGGAGAGTATTCAGGCCTTCAACAACAACCTGACAACATTTAAAGGCAACATATTGTTCAGTTCGCACGACCATGAGTTTATCGAAACGGTGGCCGACCGTATCATCGAACTGACGCCCAGTGGTACCATCGATAAGCTGATGAGCTACGATGAGTATATACACGATGAGCAAATCAAGGAACTCAAAGCCAAAATGTATGGGGCTTAAGAGCGTCCTGCGAAATGGCACACTATTTGCAAGTAAGACAGTAAAACAGTTTGGAAGAATTATGAGCAAAGAAGAAAAAGAAATAAAGGTGGAGGATGCCAACCTTAAGCAGGAGGAGCAACCTCAGACGACAGAAGCAAACAACGAAGCTGCCTCTCAAGAGGATACCGCTGACAACATGCAACAGGAGGAAACTGCCGCTGAGCCTGCACAGACGGAATTGGAAAAGGCACAGGCTGAGATAGCCGCCTTGAAAGACAGTTACCTGCGCACAATGGCTGAGTTTGAAAATTACAAGAAACGCACGCTGAAAGAGAAGACGGAGCTGATTTTGAATGGCGGTGAGAAGACCATTACAGCTATCCTGCCCGTACTGGATGACATGGAGCGTGCAATAAGCAATGCCGACAAGGCTGAATCGCTGGCGCAACTGGAAGAGGGCTGGGAGCTGATCTGCAAGAAACTGCACAAGATTCTGGAAGGCATGGGGGTAAAACAGATTGATACCCACGACGCAGATTTTGACGTTGACTTCCATGAGGCTGTTGCCATGGTGCCAGGTATGGGCGATGACAAGAAAGGCAAGATTATTGATTGTGTGCAAACAGGCTACCTGCTCAACGACAAGGTGATTCGCCACGCAAAAGTGGCTGTAGGCCAATAAGCTAACATACGTACGAAAGAACAATGGCAAAACGTGATTACTACGAGGTGCTCGGCGTCAAGAAGGATGCTACAGAGGACGAAATCAAAAAGGCCTACCGAAAACTGGCTATTCAATATCACCCTGACCGCAACCCGGGAAACGCTGAGGCGGAAGAGAAATTCAAGGAGGCTGCAGAGGCGTATGATGTGCTGCACGACCCGCAGAAACGAAAGCAGTACGACCAGTTTGGCTTCAACGCTCCGGGCGGTGGCTTCGGTGGCGGAGGCTTCAGCAGTGGAGGCTTCTCTATGGACGATATCTTCTCTGCCTTTGGAGACATCTTTGGCGGACACTCCGGCTTTGGTGGCTTCAGTGGGTTTGGAGGAAGTGCACAAGGAGGACAACGCGCACAATACCGTGGTGCCGACCTGCGCTTGAAAGTGCGCCTCACCCTGCAGGAGGTGGCAACAGGTGTAACAAAGAAATTTAAAGTAAAGAAATACATTACATGTAGCCACTGCCATGGCAGCGGTGCCGAAAAAGGCAGTGGCACGACCACCTGCCCCACTTGTGGAGGAAGGGGCGTGGTGACCCAGTCGATGCGTACCATTCTGGGAATGATGCAAACACAACACGAATGTCCGAACTGCCAAGGTGAGGGTACCATCATTAAAGATAAATGTAAATCGTGCGGTGGCTCTGGCATCGTGAAAGGTGAGGAGGTGATAGAAATCAATATTCCGGCCGGTGTTGCAGAAGGCATGGTGGTGAATGTTCCGGGCAAGGGAAATGCCGGACAGCACAATGGCATCAACGGAGACATTCAGGTGTTTGTGGAGGAAATGCCCAACGAAACCTTTATACGCGACGGTCAGGATGTTGTCTACAATCTGCTCCTCGATTTCCCCACAGCTGCCTTAGGTGGCGAGGTGGACATTCCCACCATCGAAGAAGGTAAGGTGAAAATCAATATAGAACCAGGCACCCAACCCGGCAAAACGTTGCGCCTTCGCGGAAAAGGACTGCCTGCCGTACAGGGTTACGGCAACGGCAAAGGCGATTTGGTGGTACACATCAGTATCTATGTGCCGAAAACTTTAACGAAAGAAGAAAGGAAAGCTATTGAAAAACTGCGCGAAAGCGAGAATTTCAAAGGCGATACGCTGACAAAGAAGTCTATCTTTGAGAAATTCAAGAACTTCTTCAGTTAATTATCCTAGTACATTATGACTTACGAGGAAACCGTAACATACCTTTACAACAGCACCCCTGTTTTCGAACATGTGGGTGCTGCTGCCTATAAAGAGGGGTTGGACAATTCACTGGCCTTGGATGCCCATTTCCATCATCCACACCGACAGTATCGAACCATCCATGTGGCAGGAACCAATGGCAAGGGTTCGTGTTCTCATACCATAGCTGCCATTCTACAGGCGCAGGGCTATCGGGTAGGATTATATACCTCTCCGCATCTGGCAGATTTCAGAGAGCGTATCAGGGTAAACGGGGAGATGATTCCTAAGCAAGAGGTGGTGGACTTTGTGGAACAAGAACGCGGGTTCTTTGAGCCGCTCCATCCTTCTTTCTTTGAACTGACCACCGCCCTGGCATTTCAGTATTTTGCACAATGTAAGGTAGATGTTGCGGTGATAGAAGTGGGATTGGGCGGCAGACTCGACTGTACGAATATCATTACACCGGAACTCTCCATCATCACCAACATCAGCAAAGACCACACACAGTTTTTGGGCGACACTCTGGCTAAAATAGCTAACGAGAAAGCAGGCATCATCAAAGCCGGTGTGCCGGTGGTAGTGGGCGAAACCACGGCTGAAACACGGGCCGTATTTGAAGCCAAGGCCCAGGCAGTCAAAGCTCCGCTTTTCTTTGCAGAAGAAACCGACGAACTTCTGCAGGCAGTTTCTCGGGCACAAGGCGGCTATACCTATACAACACGCTCATGGGGTTCTTTTAATGGTGCGTTAGGTGGCAACTATCAGCTATGTAACACGCGTACGATTCTCTGTGCCTTGAAACATTTAGGCATTACCGACTGCAAGGCTGTACACACAGGCTTTGCCCAAGTGTGTGAATTGACCGGCCTCACCGGCAGATGGCAGAAGCTGGGTGACCATCCTACCGTGATATGCGACACCGGTCACAATGTGGCAGGCTGGACCTATCTGTCGAAACAACTATGCGCACAACCCTGCAGACAACGGCATATTGTGTTTGGAATGGTTGACGACAAGGATATAGATCAGGTGATGACCCTGCTGCCAAAAGAGGCTATATACTATTGGACACAGGCCACAACACACCGAGCCATACCCGTGGGTGTGGTGATGGAAAAAGGTAAGGCTCATGGGCTGCAAGGGGCACCCTATCCTACCGTAACGGCAGCCTATCTGGCAGCCAAAGCTGCTGCCACACCTGAAGATTTTATTTTTGTGGGAGGCAGCAGTTATGTGGTGGCCGACCTGTTGACCGAAAATTAATGCTTTTTAACTATCATTTATCCACATTTGTTTTCACGATTATTTGCTTCATTCATTTTTTTTTGGTTACTTTGCATAAACTATCGTAACTAAAAACTACAGATTATGAGCACAATCGAAACAGAAAACTGCTGTGGCCTGAAGCGAGAAGACTTTCAGACCACAATTAACGGCAAAAAGACCGACTTGTATATATTGCGCAACAAGTGTGGAAATGAGGTGGCTATCACCAATTACGGTGGTGCTATTGTAGCCATCATGGTGCCCGATCGTAACGGTGTGCGTGCCAATGTGATACAAGGGCATGACAACATACAGGACGTTATCAACAGTCCGGAGCCTTACCTCTCCACGCTGGTAGGACGCTACGGCAACCGTATCTGCAAGGGTAAGTTTCAATTGCACGGCAAAGAATACACACTGGCTATCAATAACGGTCCAAACAGCTTACATGGCGGAAAAGAAGGATTCAACGCTAAAGTGTGGGAGGCCAACCAGGTAAACCCACAGGCTGTGGTACTGAAATACACCAGTCCTTACGGTGAGGAGGGCTACTCTGGAGAAATGACCGTATGGGTTGCCTACACCTTTACTGACGACAATGAGTTAATCATCAAATACCAGGCAAAGACCAACAAGAAAACTATCGTAAACCTGACAAGCCACGGTTTCTTCTCGCTTGCAGGTATTGCTAACCCCACCCCCACCATCGATAATCTGATTTGCGAAATCAATGCTGACTATTATCTGCCTATCGACAATACAAGTATTCCTACCGGAGAGATTCGTTTCGTGAAAGGCACTCCCTTTGACTTCCGCACTCCGAAACCTGTTGGACAGGACATTGATGCTGATGACGAGCAGATTAAGAATGGTGCAGGTTACGATCACTGTTATGTGCTGAACAAGAAAGAAGAAGGAGAGTTGAGTTTTGCAGCCAAGATTACGGAGCCGAACAGCGGAAGAACCATGGAGGTGTATACAACGGAACCCGGTGTGCAGGTGTATACCGACAATTGGGCTGATGGCTACAAGGGGCAGCATGGTGCCACCTTCCCTCGTCGCAGTGCCATTTGCTTCGAGGCACAACACTTCCCCGATTCTCCCAACCATCCTTATTTCCCCTCAGTAGTGCTCACACCAGAGGGTACCTACACACAGAAAACTATCTACAAGTTTGGTGTAGAATAAGAGATATCACGACATAAGCCAAATGATAATAACAATAATAACCAACTAAAACTAAAAACAATGAGTCAAGAGAAAAAACAATGGGGTGCCATCATTGTGATGATAGCACTCTTTGCCATGATTGCCTTCGTGACCAACCTATGCTCACCAATGGCCATCATCGTGAAAAACGATTTCGGAGCAAGCAATGTTCTTGCCCAGATCGGTAATATCGGTAACTTCATCGCTTACCTGATTATGGGTATTCCGGCCGGTATACTGATTGCCAAATTCGGCTACAAGAAAACTGCTCTTATTGGTTTGGCCATCGGTATCATAGGTGTATTGATACAGTGGATGAGTGGCCATGTGGGTCGTGAGATTGCGTTCCTGGTGTACCTGATTGGTGCTTTCGTGAGCGGTTTGACCATGTGTATCTTGAACTGTGTGGTGAACCCTATGCTCAACCAGCTTGGTGGTGGTGGCAACAAGGGTAACCAGCTGATTCAGATTGGTGGTGTGTTTAACAGTGGTGCAGCAGTGGCCGTTTACATCATTATGGGTGCCTTGATTGGTGATGCCGCAAAAGCACACATTGCTGATGCCACACCAGCATTGATGATTGCATTGGCTATCTTCGTGGTGGCATTCATCGTCATACTCTTCACCAAAATTGAAGAGCCGGAGCAAGCTCCCGTTGACATCAGTCTGTTGAAGGGTGCCATGCAATATCGCCATTTCGTGCTCGGCACCTTAGCGATCTTCCTGTACATGGGTATTGAGGTAGGTACTCCTACTTACATGCTGCAATATCTGACATCTACTCCTATCGGTGACGCTACCGAGCCCATGGCCGCCAGCATTGCCGGTTTGATTGCTGCTGTTTACTGGCTGATGATGCTTGCAGGTCGTTTCCTCGGTGGTATCATAGGTGGTAAGATTTCCAGTCGCGCCATGATTACTACCGTTTCTACCCTCAGCATCCTTTTGGTTCTTTTCGGTATGTTTGCGCCCACTACTTCAACCATCAATGTGCCAGGTATTGACTGGGCGAATTTATCCGTCATCTGGTCTGAAGTACCAGTAGGTATCTTTGCCTTCATCCTCGTTGGTCTGTGTACAAGTGTGATGTGGGGTGGTATCTTCAACATGGCTGTTGAAGGCTTGGGCCGCTACACCGCTATTGCATCGGGCATCTTCATGACAATGGTATTCGGTTGTGCAGTGATGGTTCCTCTGCAGGGATGGGTAGCCGACCTCACCGGCAACTATCTGACTTCTTACTGGGTGGTAGTAGCTTGTGCAGCCTACGTCCTGTTCTATGCACTGATAGGTAGTCGCGTAGCCAAGAAATAATAGTAAACCTTATTATATAAACCCAATAAAAAACATTTGAACATTATGGATATTGAAAAAGTAAGAAGTCGTTTTATCAAGCATTTTGATGGTAAAACTGGCAACATTTATATGTCACCGGGACGTATCAACCTTATCGGTGAGCATACTGACTATAATGGCGGATTCGTATTCCCCGGTGCTGTAGACAAAGGTATTATGGCTGAGGTTCGCCCCAACGGAACCAACACTGTGATGTGCTATTCCATTGACATGAAAGACCGTGTAGAGTTTAAGGTCGACGATCCTCAAGGTCCCCGCACTACATGGGCTCGCTACATCTATGGTATCGTGCAGGAAATGCGCGCCTTGGGTGTTGACGTCAAAGGTTTCAACACTGCTTTCTATGGTGATGTGCCTCTGGGTGCCGGTATGTCGTCTTCCGCTGCATTGGAGAGCTGCTTTGCTTTCGCATTGAACGATTTGTTTGGCGAAAACAAGGTATCGAAATGGGATTTGGCCTTGGCAGGTCAGGCCACAGAACACAAATACATTGGTGTGAACTGTGGTATCATGGACCAGTTTGCCAGTGTCTTTGGCAAAGAGGGTAAATTGATGCGTCTCGACTGTCGTTCACGTGAGTTTGAATATTTCCCCTTCCAACCTGAAGGCTACAAATTGATGTTGCTCGATTCCAAGGTAAAGCATGAGTTGAAAGGGTCTCCTTACAACGACCGCCGCAACAGTTGCGAGAATGTGGTGAAACATATTGCTGCCAAGTATCCCGACCAGAAGTTTGAGACGCTTCGCGACTGCAATTGGGAGCAGTTGGAGGCTGTGCGTCAGGAAGTAGGCGAAGAAGACTACACACGCGCTTATTTCGTATTGGGCGAAAAGGAACGCGTGCTGGCTGTTTGCGATGCTTTGGAGAAAGGTGATTACGAGACTGTTGGCAAGAAGATGTATGAAACCCACGAAGGTCTGAGCAAGGCTTATGAGGTTTCGTGCGAAGAACTTGACTACCTGAATGATTTGGCTAAAGAGAACAGTGTGACCGGTAGCCGTATCATGGGTGGTGGCTTTGGCGGTTGTACCATCAACCTGGTGAAAGAAGAACTCTATGATACTTTCATTGCCGATGCGAAAGCCAAGTTCAAGGCTCGTTATGGCCATGAGCCTGCTGTATATGATGTCATCATCAGCGAGGGTGCACACAAAGTTTGCTAATATCCTTTGCTGTCACAATAAAAGAAACCGCCTTTTGTAAGGGAAGGCGGTTTTTTTATTGCCTGCACGAAAATTCCTACAGGAAAAATGCAGGATTCAGAAAAAAATGGCTAAATTTACAGCATAATTTGAAGAAGTATCATTTAAACCACAAGGAAATGAAAAAAATTGCTCGTATTGCACTGATTGCTGGTATGATTACATCTCTTATGCCCGCATGTTCTGGTAATGGTGGTCTGACAACATCAGGCTTAGATCCAGCCAAATTCGACACCCTTATCAACGAAAAACCCGTAAAACTTTATACCCTTAACAACGACAATGGTATGGAGGTTTGTATAACCAATTTCGGTGGCCGTATCGTGTCATTATGTGTGCCCGACAAGAATGGCAACAGCATTGATGTGGTGTTAGGATTTGACAATATCCACCAGTATGCCGACTCTGTTAACAGTCCAAGCGACTTCGGTGCCGCTATTGGCCGCTATGCCAATCGTATCAACCAAGGCAAGCTGGTAGTTGGTGACAAGAAGATTCAACTGCCGCAAAACAACTTTGGCCACTGTTTGCACGGAGGCTTTTCCGGATGGCAGTACCAAGTATATGACGCTGTACAACCCAACGACACGACACTGGAATTGACAATCGTTTCGCCCGATGGCGACAATAACTTCCCTGGAACAGTAACAGCAAAAGTTACCTACACTGCAAAATACAACAATACACTCGACATTCAGTACGAGGCAACTACCGACAAGGAGACTGTCATCAACATGACCAACCACGCTTATTTCAACCTTACAGGCGACATGAGCCATGCTGGTACAAACATGGTGTTATACATCAATGCGGATAATTTCACACCTTCTGATTCAACCTTCATGACAACCGGTGAAATCAGACCCGTATATGGAACGCCCATGGACTTCACCAAACGTCATGCTCTCTATGAAACAATAGGAGATACAACCTTTACACAGATTAAGTATGGACGTGGATACGACCATAACTGGTGTTTGAACACCTATAAAAACGGCAAGGGAGACGACACGCGTGTTGCCGCTACCCTTTATGCCCCCAACACAGGCATATCGATGGATATGTTCACTACAGAGCCTGGCGTACAGGTTTATTCCGGAAACTTCTTGGATGGCACTATTAAAGGTAAACATGGTATAGCCTATCCGCAACGTTCTGCCGTTTGCTTGGAAAGCCAGAAATATCCCGACTCTCCCAACAAGAAGCAATTTGCCTCGCCTTATCTGAAGCCAGGCGAGAAATATACCAGCCATACAGCTTATCGATTTACCGTGAAATAACGAACTATATATGAATTTTTAGTTTTTAACAAAACAATGAACAACAAACAATTGATGAACAAGGCAGCCAACAATATCCGCATTTTAGCTGCCTCTATGGTAGAAAAGGCGAACTCGGGGCATCCAGGTGGAGCCATGGGCGGTTCCGATTTTATCAACGTCCTTTTCTCGGAATTCCTTGTGTATGATCCGGAAGACCCCACATGGAGCGGTAGAGACCGTTTCTATCTTGACCCCGGACACATGTCACCCATGCTGTATGCAGCCCTCGCCCTGCAAGGCAAGTTTACAATTGATGAACTCAAACAATTCCGCCAGTGGGACTCTCCCACTCCCGGCCATCCAGAGCGTGACGTAATGCGAGGAATTGAGAATACTTCCGGTCCTCTTGGTCAGGGACATACCTTTGCGGCAGGTGCTGCCGTAGCAGAGAAATTTCTGGAAGCCCGTTTGGGTAAAACCATGATGCAACACAAGATTTATGCGTATATCTCTGACGGTGGTGTACAGGAAGAGATTTCTCAAGGAACAGGTCGTCTGGCAGGTGTGTTGGGGCTTAATAACCTCATTATGTTCTATGACTCCAACAACATCCAACTCTCCACTTCATGTGATGTGGTGACACAAGAAGACACGGCCGCAAAATATGAAGCATGGGGATGGAACGTTCTCACTATCAACGGTAATGATGTTGATGAAATTCGTTCTGCCTTAACAGCAGCTCAAACAGAAGAGGCTCGCCCCACCCTGATTATTGGTAAGACGGTGATGGGCAAGGGTGCTTTGAAAGAGGATGGTAGCAGTTATGAGAACACTATCAAGACACACGGTGCTCCCTTGGGAGGCAATGCCTATCGCAACACCGTGACAAACCTTGGCGGCAATCCTGATGACCCCTTCGTTATTTTCGATGATGTGAAGGAACTGTATGCCCAGCGTCGTGCTGAACTGCAAACCATCGTGGCTGCACGTCGTAGTGCTGAGGCCGAATGGGCTGCTGCTAACCCTGAGCTGGCTGCACAAAAGGAAGAGTGGTTCTCTGGCAAGGCTCCGAAGGTTGACTGGAGTGCTTGTGTGCAAAAAGAGAATATTGCAACCCGTGCTGCTTCAGCTGCCTGTTTGGGTGTGCTGGCAGAGCAAGTGCCCAACATGGTATGCTCTTCGGCCGACTTGTCGAACTCCGATAAGACCGACGGCTTCTTGAAGAAGACCCATGACATGGTGAGAGGCGACTTTAGCGGTGCCTTCTTCGAAGCAGGTGTGAGCGAACTTACCATGGCTTGTATGTGTATTGGTATGTATCTCCACGGTGGTGTTATTCCAGCATGTGCCACCTTCTTTGTCTTCTCCGACTATATGAAGCCTGCAGTTCGTTTGGCTGCCCTCATGCGCGTACCTATCAAGTTTATCTGGACGCATGATGCCTTCCGTGTAGGTGAGGACGGCCCAACCCATGAGCCTGTAGAGCAAGAAGCACAGATTCGTTTGATGGAGAAACTGAAGAACCATCACGGTGAAGACTCTGTACGCGTGTTCCGTCCGGCCGACGCTGAAGAGGCTACCGTTTGCTGGGCCATGGCTATGGAGAACGTGTCGACACCAACTGCACTCATTCTCTCACGTCAAGGCATTCAGAACCTACCAGCAGGAAATGACTACCAGCAGGTACGAAAAGGTGCCTATATCGTGGCAGGTTCAGATGAGGACTTCGATGTGATATTGCTGGCAAGTGGTTCGGAAGTAGCTACCTTGGAGGCTGGTGCTGCCCTCCTCCGCAATGACGGTATCAAGGTGCGCATTGTCAGCGTGCCTTCAGAAGGACTCTTCCGTCGACAGAGTCGCGAATATCAAGAGCTTATTCTCCCCACAAACGCACGCATCTTTGGCTTGACAGCCGGTCTGCCCGTAACATTAGAAGGGTTGGTTGGAAGCCGTGGCCGCGTCTTTGGATTGAGCAGCTTTGGATTCTCCGCTCCTTATAAAATTCTGGACGAGAAATTAGGCTTTACAGCTGCCAACGTCTATAAAGAAGTAAAGGAAATGTTGAACAATTAATCTCTAATTGAACAATGGAAGTAAAGAAAGTTGGACTGGCCTGCGATCACGCAGGCTTTCCCCTTAAGCAGTTTGTGCTTACGTATTTAGAGAAGAAAGGTTATCCGGTTGAGGATTTCGGTACGTATAGCGACCAGAGTGTAGATTATGCAGACTTTGCCCACAAGTTGGCAGATGCCATTGAAAGTGGTGATGTGTATCCTGGTATCGGTATTTGCGGTAGCGGTGAAGGAATGGCCATTGCACTGAACAAACATCAGGGTGTGCGTGCCGGTTTGGTTTGGAACACTGATATAGCTTGTTTGATTCGTCAGCATAATGATGCCAACTGCATCGTATTGCCGGGTCGATTCATCGACAACAAAACAGCAGAGGCTATTCTCGACAAGTTCTTTACGGCATCCTTTGAAGGAGGTCGGCATGAACGTCGTGTACAGAAGATTCCTGTGCCGACAAAAGAATAAGTCTACATCGTTGAAGTTACCAAGCTGGAAAACAAGCTAAACGCAAGAATTTTCCCCGTAATAAAAAAGCCTCCACGAAAATGTGGAGGCTTTTTCCTGTCTTCATCACTTTTTTGCGCCATTAGATAGCGCATAATGTTAATCTGCGAGTTAAGCAAAATAATGGGGTGGTTTTGGGTGGCGCAAGCGAAAAATGTGCATCTAAACATTCTTTGCCAAGTATCTAAACATAAAAGGCAATTTATCTAAAGATACTTTGCCATTTATCTAAACATACTTTGCCATTTATCTAAACATACTTTTTTAGACCTGTTTTTGTCAGAGAACG
>CAMAMZ010000014.1 GCA_945837185.1 uncultured Bacteroidales bacterium
AAAGCACTGCCTTCGGCAACCTATCAGCCTTCCTCAGAAGGGGGGAAGGCTGGGACATAAGGCAGGAGCAAAGGAAGGGGGTGAAATGGGAAAATGAAAGGGAAAACGACGGAGATAGTGAGATATTGGGAGAAAAAATCGTGAAAAAAGAGATAATTCATTTTTTTTTCTTAACTTTGCCGCCAAGTTTTGCAATGACCCCTATTGTGTAGGGGCTTGCACAATAGTAACAAAAATGATTAGTATGGTATGAAAGTATTAAAATTTGGCGGAACATCTGTGGGTTCCGTAAGTAGCATCACAAGTCTGAAGAAAATTGTTGAGAAGGAAGCCAAACATCAACCCGTAGTGGTTGTGGTAAGTGCTTTGGGAGGGATAACAGACAAATTGCTGGCCACATCGCAGCAGGCACTAAAGGGAGAAGAAGCCTGGCGCACCTCGTTTGACGAGATTGTGGAACGGCATCACAAGATGATAGATACCATCATCACCGACACCAAGACACGTGAGGAACTCTTCCATATTGTCGACCAGTTGCTCGAACAACTGAAGAGCATCTTCTTCGGTGTTTACCTGATACATGACTTGAGCAGGAAATCGCAAGACGCCATCGTGAGCTATGGCGAGCGCATCAGCTCGTATATCGTTACGGCACTCATCAGAGGGTCGAAACGCATGAATGCACGCGACTTCATTCGCACGGAACGCAAGAACGGGCAGCACACCTTGTGCAGCGAACTTACCAATAACCTTGTTCGGGAAGCCTTTGCCGACCTGCCACGCATTTCCATCGTGCCGGGATTCATCAGCCGCGACAAGGACACTTACGAAACAACCAACCTCGGACGTGGAGGTTCCGACTATACCGCAGCTATTATTGCAGCAGCCCTCGAAGCCGAAGTGCTCGAGATTTGGACGGATGTGGACGGTTTCATGACCGCCGACCCGAAGGTGATCAAATCGGCCTACACCATCAACGAACTGAGCTATGTGGAAGCCATGGAGCTCTGTAACTTTGGTGCGAAGGTCATTTATCCGCCCACCATCTACCCCGTTTGCGTGAAGCACATCCCCATCAAGGTGAAGAACACCTTTAACCCCGAAAACCCCGGCACGGTTATCAAGGACGTGATTGACAACGACCGCAAACCCATCAAGGGTATATCGAGCATCAGCGGCACCACACTCATCACCGTAACGGGTTTGTCGATGGTGGGTGTGATTGGTGTGAACCAACGCATCTTTACGGCACTCACCAATGGGGGAATATCGGTATTCCTTGTGTCGCAGGCATCATCGGAGAACTCCACCTCCATCGGTGTGCGCGATGTGGATGCCCTCAAGGCCGTAGATGTGCTCAACGAGGAGTTTGCCAAGGAAATAGAAACGGGTGCCATGTATCCTATGCATGCCGAAAGCGGGTTGGCCACCGTGGCCATCGTGGGCGAGAACATGAAGCACACACCCGGTATTGCCGGTAAGCTGTTTGGCACGCTGGGCCGAAGCGGCATATCGGTCATTGCCTGTGCGCAGGGTGCCTCGGAAACAAACATCTCGTTCGTGATTGAAGGAACCTACCTGCGCAAAGCTCTCAACGTGCTGCACGACTCGTTCTTCCTTTCCGAATACAAGGTGCTCAACCTCTTTTTGTGTGGCGTAGGAACGGTGGGTGGCATGCTCATCGAGCAGATTCGTTCGCAGCACGAAGAGTTGATGGAACATTCACGACTGAAACTCAACGTGGTAGGCATTGCCAGTTCAACAAAAGCTATATTCTCGCGTGATGGCATTGACCTCAACACCTACCGCGATGCTCTGGCACAGGCTGAACCAAGCAATCCCCAGCAACTGCGCGACAAGATTCTGCAGATGAACATCTTCAACTCGGTGTTCGTTGACTGCACGGCCAGCAAAGACATTGCCGACCTTTACCAAACGTTCCTGGAGCACAACATCAATATCGTAGCTGCCAACAAGATTGCCGCCTCATCCTCCTACGAGCAATATGCCAAGCTGAAGCACACGGCATTGACACGAGGCGTCATCTTCCGCTTTGAAACCAATGTGGGAGCCGGATTGCCCATCATCAATACCATCAACGACCTGCGCAACTCCGGCGACAGGATTCTGAAGATTGAGGCCGTATTGAGCGGCACATTGAACTACATCTTCAACGAGGTGGCTGCCAAGGTGCCTTTCTCTGAGGCTGTGCATCGTGCCAAGGCCAACGGCTACTCTGAACCCGACCCGCGCATTGACCTCAGCGGCACTGATGTGATGCGCAAGCTGGTAATCCTTACACGTGAGGCCGGCTACCGCATAGAACTCGACGATGTGGAGAAGCACCTCTTCGTGCCCGATGAGTTCTTCAAGGGGTCGTTGGAGGAGTTCTGGCAGCGGCTGCCTATGCTCGACGAGACTTTCGAGCAGCAAAGAAAGGAGCTGGAGGCACAGGGCAAATGCTGGCGCTTCGTGGCTACCATGGAACAGGGCAAGGGTTGCATAGCGCTGCGCGAAATAGAGAAGGAACACCCGTTCTACCAGTTAGAGGGCAGTAATAATATCGTGATGCTCACCACGGAACGCTATCGCGAGTTTCCCATGCTCATCCAAGGCTATGGCGCGGGAGCCGGCGTAACGGCCGCAGGTGTGTTTGCCAACATCATGTCGATAGCGAACATTTAAAACCAAAGCTCATGAAGCATCTCATTATTCTTGGCGACGGGATGGCCGACCATCCTGTGGAAAGACTGGGAGGGAAAACTCTCCTGCAATATGCCGACACTCCTTATATGGACCGTATAGCCCGCGAGGGAAGGACGGGACGACTGATAACTATTCCCGATGGATTCCTGCCGGGATCGGAAGTGGCCAACACATCTATATTGGGCTATGACCTGCACGAGGTGTATGAGGGCCGCGGACCTTTGGAGGCTGCAAGTATAGGCTACGAGATGGCTCCCGAAGACCTTGCGCTGCGGTGTAACATCATCACCCTCGGACAGGGAAAGATTTTGTTTCACCATGGCGGGCATCTCACCACGGAACAAGGCGACGAGCTCATTCAGTATCTCAACGAACGACTGGGCAATGAACGTGTGCGCTTCATGACGGGTATACAATACCGTCATCTGCTGATTGTCAAGGGGGGCAACAAACACATCGTTTGCGCTCCCCCCCACGACCATCCCAATGAGGAATGGCGCCCGCTGCTCGTAAAACCCGAAGAGAATGCTCCGGTGGAGGAAGGAAGGATGACGGCACAGGAAACGGCCGACCTGCTGAACCGGCTTATCGTGGAATCGCAGGAGCTGCTGGCGGCTCATCCCTTCAACAAGCAACGACCCTTGGAGCGACAGGCCAACTCTATATGGCCATGGGGGGGAGGCTATCGCCCTGACATGAAAACATTGCCTATGCTGTTCCCGCAGATACAGAGGGGAAGTGTCATTTCGGCTGTCGACCTGATTCGGGGTATCGGACATTATGCCGGCTTGCAGAACATCATCGTAGAAGGGGCTACTGGGTTGGCCAACACCAATTATGAGGGTAAGGCTGCTGCTGCCATCGAGGCGCTCCGACACGACGACTTTGTTTTCCTGCATGTGGAGGCAAGCGACGAGGCCGGGCATGATGGCGACCTTGACTTGAAGCTGCGCACCATCACCAACCTCGACCAGCGCATTGTGCGACCCATTCTCGAAGCTGTCGACACATGGGAGGAGCCTGTTTGCGTGGCTCTCCTACCCGACCATCCCACACCTGTTGAGGTACGAACTCATGTGAGCGAACCGGTGCCCTTTGCCATCTGGCACAAAAACATGGAGGCCGACAGCACACAGCACTTCGATGAGGTGAGTTGCGTGGGTGGCTCCTACGGCCTGCTCAAGTTGCAGGAATTCATGCAGGAATTTATGCGGATTCAGTAGGCCTGTCACAGATACAGGAAATCTGCGTATGCACGCTTTAATCTTCAATAAAACAATTTGCTATAATTAAAAGAAAATCATCAGGATTATGAAATATTATTCAACCAACCATAAAGCTCCTTTGGCCAGCTTGGAAAAGGCCGTGGTGAAAGGACTGGCAGAAGACAAGGGACTCTACATGCCCGAACTGATTCATAAGTTGCCGCAGAACTTCTTTGACTCTATCGAGCAACTGTCGTTCCAGGACATTGCTTGCCGCGTGGCTGATGCCTTCTTTGGTGAAGACATTCCGGCCGACGACCTGCATAAGATTGTATGCGACACGCTGGCCTTCGACTGTCCCGCAGTAAAGGTGGAAGACAACATCTATTCCTTGGAACTCTTCCATGGCCCTACCCTCGCATTCAAAGATGTGGGGGCGCGCTTCATGGCTCGCCTGCTGCAATATTTCATCCGCAAGGAGGGCAAGGAGCGCGTGAATGTACTGGTGGCTACAAGTGGCGATACAGGAAGTGCCGTGGCCAACGGTTTCCTGGGCGTGGAGGGTATTCATGTGTATGTGCTCTATCCGAAAGGCAAAGTGAGCCGCATTCAGGAAAGCCAGTTCACTACCCTCGGACAGAACATCACGGCACTCGAAATAGATGGTGTGTTCGACGACTGTCAGGCCTTGGTGAAAAATGCGTTTATGGACGAGGAGCTCAACAATCACCTCACCCTCACAAGTGCCAATTCCATCAACGTAGCTCGCTTCCTGCCACAGGCCTTTTATGAGTTTTATGCCTATGCGCAGCTCAAACCTCTGCTGCAACAAACGGGCAAGCAATTGGTGGTGTGCGTGCCGAGCGGTAACTTCGGCAATATCACAGCCGGCATCTTCGGTAAGGAGATGGGGCTGCCCATACATCGCTTCATAGCTGCCAACAACGCCAACGACATCTTCTACCAATATCTGCAGACGGGCGTTTATGCTCCTAAAGCCAGTATACAGACGCTGGCAAACGCCATGGATGTGGGGGCTCCCAGCAATTTCGCCCGTATCTATGAGCTCTACGGTGGCTCGCACGAACGCATCTGCCAACTCGTTAGTGGGGCTACCTACAGCGACGAGGCGATACGGCAAGCCATGCGTGCCTGTCATGAACAAACGGGCTATGTGCTCGACCCGCATGGTGCCTGTGGATATCAGGCGCTCAAAGAAGGACTGCGCGAAAACGAGATAGGTGTGTTCTATGAAACAGCCCATCCGGCTAAGTTCAAAGAGAAGGTCGACGAGATTCTCGCCACCGACATCGCCATTCCGGAACGTCTGGCTGCCTTCATGAAGGGGCAGAAGCAAAGCATAGCCCTTTCTAAGCAGTTTGAGGAATTTAAATCGTTCCTCATGGCGCAATAAGGGAATGCTGCACGAAAAAGCATTGTAGACCTGCATGCAATAAAAGCAATGAAAGTCTGCATGGCGCAAAAGCAGAGGAAGCCTGCATGCAGTAGAAGCGTGGAAACCAGCTTGCTGCGAAAGCGTTGAAGCCTGCATTGTGCAAAAAAAGCGTTAAAACTTGCGTATTGCTTTCCCTATACAATAGTTTTTCTTACTTTTGTAACATCAACCTGCAAGCAATCGCATTGAGACGAAACTATAGCACAAACAAAGTAATCGCATAAATAAAGCAATCGCTAAAAATATGATAAAGAAATTATTGATGGTGGCTTTTGCCATGTTGCCACTCACCGTGGTAGCACAAAGCGTGAAGACCCTTACACCGGAAGAGCAGTTGAAAGAGGCACAGAAACAATTGGAGGCGGCACAGAAAGCCGTTGAACAGGCCAAAGCTGCCAAAGCTGCTGCTGAAGCGAAGGCTGCCAAGCAGGCTGCCGATGCCAAGGCAAAGGAAATTGCTGCCAAGCAGGCTGCCATAGAGGAACAAATCAAGAAGGCTAAGGAGGAGGCTGCCAGACTCAATGCTGAAGCCGAGAAAATCAAGCAGGAGAGTGCCGGACAGTCGCAATCAACGATTACCTATAACAATACTGATGGATGGGTGGCTCCTGCCGTGCCCGCCATGGAAAGGAGAATTGCATCGCGCAAGGTGGAGGCGGCCGATATGACACCCTATCTGGCCGGAGCGGTGCCTGTGGTGGACGATAAGGTGGTGTTTACGCTGGATGTTGACGTGCCGGGAAAGGATGCTGCAAACATCTATCAAACAGCACTCAACTACTTGAGCGAACTGACCGTTGACGAGCATCAGAACGAGCAGGCCACACAAAAGAGTGCCGTGGCGCTGGTGAACCCCAACACACACGTAATTGCCACACGTCTCAACGAATGGCTTGTGTTCAAGGACAACTTCATATCGCTCGACCGTACTGAGTTCACCTATGTGCTGATAACCACCTGTACCGACGGTCATCTGAAAATGACCATGGAACGCATGGTGTACAACTATGAACCCAACCGGCCGACAGGATTCAAGCTCACGGCCGAAAAACTCATTACCGACGAGTATAGCTTGAACAAAAAGAAGACGAAGCTGGTAAAGGTGTATGGCAAGTTCCGTCGCGAAACCATCAACCGCAAGGATGCTGTCTTCGAAGGTATGAAGGCAGCACTCCTCAAATAATCTCTAATCCCGAGCCACTAAGCCCAATATGATTATACACGAGAGCATCGACAACGATCCTAACGGCAAAAGGAAAGACAAGTTTCTGAAGATACGCAACATTCTGAACATCATATTTATGTTGCTGGGGGTGATAGGAGTAGCCGTCTACTTCCTGTCGAGTCATAACTACGGCACGATCCTCATACTCGTGGGCATGGCCTTCAAGTTTGTTGAATGCAGCCTCCGCCTAATCAAGATGAAATGAATACACGAAAGAAAGTTATCACGCTCTGCATGGGTTGCCTGTTCCCTTTGGCAACCCTTGCGCAGTTCAACCCCAATATGCCTTATAACGAGCTCGACCAAAACGGGCAGTTCACTCCTGCCGGAGAACGAAGGCAGCATACCGACAGTTTAGGAACCGATAAAGAAATACCTAAGGGTTTGAAGGTATGGACGGTTGACCGGAAATTTGGCGACATCGCACCTGCTACGCCCGATACCCTCTCGCACATGTTCATGAACAGCATCTTCACTACAGGCTTGAGGGGTGAATATAACACTACGGGCAACCTTGGTGCGCCACGCATCAACCGTATCTTTATCGACAGGAAAAGCGAGGGGCATTTCATCTTTACACAACCCTACCGCTATTTCCTGACACCCATTTCCGATTTCCATTTCACAAACACCCTCTCGCCCATCACCAATATCACATTCAACACGGCTGGCGACCGCATCACCGGCGAAGACCATTTCACCGCCAAATATGCTGTGAATGCGGGTAAACGTCTGGGTGTGGGCTTTAAGTTCGACTATCTGTACGGCAGAGGCTACTATGCCAGTCAAAGTACCTCACACTTCAACTACAGCATGTATGGCTCTTATATCGGCGACCGCTATCAGGCGCACCTGCTGCTATCTACCAATCATCAGAAGGTGACGGAAAATGGTGGTATCTCAAACGACGATTATATCGTTCACCCGGAAATGTTCTCGGAACAATTCGCTACCAACGATATTCCCACCGTACTGGAACGCAACTGGAACCGCAACGACAACTCGCACATCTTCCTTACACATCGTTATAGCGTGGGCTTCAAGCGAAAAGTCAAAATGACTGAAGAGGAAATTAAAGCCAGGAAGTTTGCTATGGAGGCAAAGAAAGATGAGGAGAAACGTGAGGAGATGGAGAATGCCGATAAGGAGGCACGCAAACGTGGGGAGAAGATTGACCCGCGCGAAAGGGAGGAACGAATGAAAGAGGCGCCTCGCTTTGCCGGACGCCCCGAGAATGCCAAGATTGCGGGTAAGGAACCTACCGACTCGTTGAAACAGCCAGGCGACCGCATTAAAGTTGACGGTATGCTGGTCGCTGACTCGCTCAAAGCCCAAGCAGCCAAGGAGGTTGCCGACACGATGTGGATGAAGGATGAGTATGTGCCCGTAACAAGTTTTATCCATACCCTAGACTTCAGTACCTACAAACGTATTTATCAGGCCTACGCCACGCCCGAGAACTATTACGCACACGATTACGATATTGACAGTCGCTATCAGGGTGCCGACTCGCTGTATGACAAGACACGCCATATGAGTCTGCGCAACACCTTCGCCATCTCGCTCCTTGAGGGATTCAACAAATGGGCCAAGGCGGGCGTAAAGGTGTATGCGGCACATGAGATGCGACGCTTTGTGCTGCCGGAGGCAAGTGGCACCACTACATGGAATGAGCAGAATGTATACATAGGCGGACAACTGTCGAAAACGCAAGGCAACCTGCTGCGATACAACGCTACGGCAGAATTTGGCTTGACGGGAGAAGATGCCACTACCATAAAGGTTGACGCTACTGCCGACCTGCGACTGAAACTGCTGGGCGACACCGTATCGCTCCAGGCTGAAGGGTTCTTCCATCGTGTGAAACCCACCTTCTACTTCCGCCACTATCACAGCCGTCACTATATGTGGGACAACGATGGGTTGGACAATATTACCCATACCCGCATACAAGGCACCTTGAGTTGGACCAAAACACGCACAAAGTTGCGGGTGGCGGTTGACGAGATGACCAACTACACTTATTTCGCACTCTCGCATGCGTTGAGCGAAAGTGGCGCACGCATCAACTATGATGTGAACGTAAGGCAGAGTGGTGCCATCAATCTGCTGACGGCACAGCTGATACAAGATTTTACGGTTGGTCCTTTGAACTGGGAGAATGTGGTGACATACCAGAAGTCGAGCGACAAGGATGCACTTCCCGTGCCCGACCTGAACATTTACACTAATCTCTATCTGCGGTTCAAGATTGCCAAGGTGCTACGATGCGACCTGGGTGCCGATGCCCGATACTTCACCAAATACTATGCCCCCGACTATGCTCCGGGCTTAGGGCAATATGCCGTTCAGGAAGGTGACGACAAGGTTGAAGTGGGCAATTATCCTGTTGTGAATGTGTATGCAAACTTCCACCTCAAACACACACGCTTCTTCGTCATGATGAGTCATGTGAACTCGGGCAAGGGAAGTAAGGAGTATTTCTTCACACCGCACTACCCGCTCAACGACAGGATTCTGCGCTTTGGCTTGAGTTGGAATTTCTTTAACTGATGCAACGCACGAAAGCTTACACGATGCTATACACCAATTCTTGGAAAGCCTGGGTGTTGGCCGCACGCCCCAAGACCCTCATGGCCGCTGTGGTACCCGTAATGATAGCTGCCGCCTTTTGCTTTTACGACCATAGCGGGCGTCAAGGCACATGGATTCCTTTATTGCTCTGCTTTCTCTTTGCCGTAATCATGCAGATTGACGCAAACTTTGTAAACGACTATTTCGACAATCTCCACGGTAACGACAGTCCTGCTACACGGTTGGGTCCACCCAGAGCTTGCGCTGAAGGATGGGTAACCCCACGGGCCATGCGCAATGCCATTATCGCCACAACGGCATTTGCCAGCATCATAGGCTTACTGACCGTTCTTTGCTATGGCGACATCTATTTCATTCTTATCGGCATAGCGTGCATTGCAGGGTGTTTCCTCTATACGCTTTGGTTCTCCTATCATGCCATGGGCGATGTGCTTGTTGTCCTGTTCTTTGGCATAGTGCCCGTATGCGGCACTTATTATTTGGCTACAGGTATTGCGCTGCCAACACACATTGTGATTGCCTCCATTGCCTGTGGTATGATGATTGACGCCCTTCTGTTGGTAAACAATTTCCGTGACTGCGATGTTGACCGTGCCAACGGAAAGTACACATTGGTGGTATATACGGGTCGCACATGGGGAGGAAGACTCAACATGATGGCAGGATGGTTGTCGGCACTCCTTATGCTGATGGCCATTGTCATGCAGCCAATAAGCATCATAGCCCTGACAGCCGTATTGCTTGTATTCGCACCTTTTGTCTGCATGCACACAGCCACAGCCCTACAGTTGCCTAAGGCACAAGGAAAGGATTCCTATAACCGTATCTTGGCGCATACCGCCCGAAACATTTTCCTCTTCGGATTGACCACCATCACCGCCTTAGCTGTAGCCGGCATTACCAATTCGGTTCTATGAAGATAGTATCGGCTAAAAAGCATACACGATAAAGACATCGGCAAGAATACGATAAAAGCATTGGACTATACATATACGATGCAGGCGTAGGCCATAAAGTTTATACGATAAAAGCGTAGGAATATACTATACGAAGCAAGCGTAGGCCCAAAAAGAATATACGATGAATACGTTGAATCTTGAGATTGTTTCCTTTGTGGAAACACAGATTTTGCCCCGATATGCCGCTTTTGGCAAGAGTCATGGCATTGCCCATGTGCAACGCGTCATAGCCAATAGTATTGAACTGGCACGCATTGTTGGGGCAGATGTAAACATGGCTTATGTGATTGCAGCCTATCATGATTTGGGTATGAGCGGAGAGCGTGCCATTCATCACATCATTGGCGGAAAGATTCTCTTTACAGATGCCCGTTTAAAGAAATGGTTCTCGCCCGAACGCCTGAAGATTATGCGTGAGGCCATAGAAGACCATCGCGCTTCGGCAAGTCGCCAACCGCGTTCCATCTACGGCAAGATTGTTGCCGAGGCTGACAGAGATCTCGATACAGAGGTCATTTTCCGCAGGGCCATTCAGTTTGGTTTGGAACGTTATCCGGAAAAGGACAAGGAAGCGCAATGGGAACGCTTCCGCCAACACATGCAAGAGAAGTATGCAAGGGGTGGCTATGTCAGGCTATGGATTCCCAATTCCCCCAACAGATTGCATTTGATGGAGATACAGGCTATTATTGACAATCCGTTGCTCTTGCGCCAATGGTTCGACCGTCTCTATACGGAAGAAAAAGAAGAGACGCATCTGTAAAACCCTCATCCCACACCCATACGCATTGAAACGTCTGAAGTTGCAATGCACCTTTTTCAACCTGTTTGAGCAAGTCTTTGACATTCATACAGAAGCCCGGTATCACACCGGGCTTCTATACTAATATTTAAATCAAGCGCAGTATCACACCGAGCTACATGATTAATTAAACATGAAAAAAATATTTGTTTTATTCAAACTAGTCATGTAACAAACTCTGCTGATTACAGATTCAAGCTCTTCTTGATAGCTTCGATTTTTGCCACACCATCCTGTGAGCACTTCTCGTAGCAGCCGGCACACTTCATAGTACCCTTCACCTCGATATAGAACTTGATCTTGGGCTCTGTACCAGAAGGACGAACACTCACCTTGGTACCGTCAGAGCAGAACCATTGCAATACGTTGCTCGTTGTAGGCATATCGATAGCGCATGTTGTGCCATCAGCATGTGTTTCAACAAGCGATTGGAAATCCTTCCAAACAGCGATAGGACTACCACCCAATTCCTTCGGAGGATTATTACGGAAGTTGGTCATCATCTGTTTGATTTCGTCGGCACCCGTCTTACCAGGACGCGTTACATTAACTGTGAACTCCTTGCTGAAACCATACTCCACATAAATTTGCATCAACAGGTCGTATAAAGTCTTGCCCTGATCCTTTGCCCATGCAGCAATCTCGCAGATAAGACAGATAGAAGCAGGAGCATCCTTGTCGCGAACCTTGTCGTAGGGCAGGAAGCCGAAGCTCTCCTCACCACCACCAATATATTTCTGCTTGCCTTCCGACAACGCAATTTCACGTGCAATCCACTTGAAACCTGTATAGCAGTCACGCAGTTCCACATTGTTACGCTTAGCAATTTCAGCGATAACCTCCGTCGTAACGATCGTCTTAACGAGGAAGTCTGTGGGCTTGAGCTGACCAAGCTTCTTCTTGTTCTCAATGATATAGTAAGAGAACATCATGGCAGTCTGGTTACCATTGATGATCACCCACTCGCCCTTGCTGTCACGACAAACGATGGCCAGACGGTCGGCATCGGGGTCGGTAGCCACTACAAGGTCGGCATTGAGTTTGGTTCCCAGTTTCATACCCAAAGTCATAGCTTCAGAATTCTCAGGGTTCGGAGAAACAACGGTGGGGAAGTTGCCATCAACCACCATCTGCTCAGGAACCACATGGATATTCTGGAATCCCCATGAGCGCAGGCAGAGAGGCACAATCACACGTCCTGTGCCATGCATAGCAGAATAAACGATGTTCAAATCCTTCTGGCGGTTGATAACCTCTTGGTCGATGAGAGCCTCATGCACGGCAGTCATATAATCATAGTCCATTTCACCACCAATGATTTCAATCTTATCCCAATCGGGTTCAAACTTCACATCGGCAATCGTTACACGGTTCACCTCGTCGATGATACCCTTGTCGTGCGGAGCCAGCACCTGAGCACCATCAGCCCAATATGCCTTATAACCGTTATACTCTTTGGGGTTGTGACTGGCTGTAACGTTCACACCTGCCTTGGCACCCAACTGACGGATGGCAAAAGAAATTTCAGGTGTAGGACGCAAGCTCTCAAAGAGATAAACCTTGATGCCATTGGCAGAGAAGATGTTTGCTACTGTTTCAGCAAACAGGCGAGAGTTGTTGCGACAGTCGTGACCTACCACTACACTCAGTCCTTCCTCACCGGGGAAAGCCTTCAGAATGTAGTTGGCAAAGCCCTGTGTTGCCATACCCACGATGTACTTGTTCATGCGGTTGGTTCCTACGCCCATAATGCCGCGCAAACCACCAGTACCAAATTCCAGATTCTGATAGAAAGCATCAATCAACGCCGACTTGTCGTCAGCTTCGAGCATTGCTTTCACTTCACTACGAGTCTCTTCATCAAAAGCAGGGGCCAGCCATTCCTGGGCACGTGCTTCGCATTGTGCTATAAGTGCTGCGTTGTTGTCCATAGTCTTACTAACTAATGTGTAATAAATTGTTATAGTTTGTTGCAAAGATAACAATTTAATCGAACAAACTTGCATGTTGAGCTATTTTTTTTGTATTTTTGCACATAAAAATACAAATTGTCATTAAATAAACTATGTATTTTACGGGAATCATCATTGCAGCATGTACTTTTGCCATCATTGGCATCTTTCATCCTGTTGTCATCAAGACCGAATATCATTTTGGCACCAAACCTTGGTGGCTGTTCCTGCTGGCCGGAATAGGGTGTGTGGGGGCATCGTTGTGTGTGGAAGAAGTGATTGCTTCTACCCTACTTGGTGTTACAGGTGCCTGCTTCCTGTGGTCAATAGGTGAACTCTTCGAGCAGAGGAAACGTGTGGAAAAGGGCTGGTTTCCGAAAAAGAAAAAAGCATGAAGACGCTGTTGATAATGGTCGGAAAGACCACCGGACAACTCTATACGGATGCCATAGCCGATTATGCGGCACGCATCACACATTACATGCCGTTTGAAGTTGTAGTGATTCCTGAATTGAAAGCCACTCGCAACCTCAGCGAAGCGCAGCAGAAAGAACGCGAAGGCGAAGCCATCGGGAAGTTGCTACAACCCGCAGATACCGTTGTTCTGCTCGACGAGAGAGGGAAAGAACCCAGGAGTGTGGAACTGGCGGAATGGCTGAGCAAATGGCGGCAGAACTCCAAGCGTTTGGTTTTTGTGATAGGAGGCCCCTATGGCTTTTCGCCTGACGTTTATGCGCGGGCGGATTACAAATTGAGTTTATCGCGACTCACATTCTCGCACCAAATGGTACGTTTGATTTTTGTTGAACAACTCTATAGGGCTTGCTCCATCATCAAAGGCGACCCCTATCATCATGAGTGAAAACGCATCCGCATATTTCCACCTTATTATATATATATGGCAACAGATATTAATCATATAATACACAAACCATGAACAAGAAACAAATCGCAATTGCAGCATTGGCCATGCTGACACTGCAAACAGTAGCGCAAACACCGGCTACAAAGACGAGTTACGTAAATCCCATGATTGGAACAGGTGGTATGGGTCATACTTTCCCGGGAGCTTGTGCACCATTCGGTATTGTGCAGTTAAGTCCGGAAACCGACACCATTCCACAAAACGTGAACGGAGTGTATCAGAAAGAGGTGTATGCCTATTGTGCCGGCTATCAATATGACGACAAAACGATAGTGGGTTTCAGTCATACGCACTTAAGCGGTACGGGACACAGCGACCTGGGCGACATTCTCATCATGCCCCAGACAGGAAAGCTCCAACTGAACCCCGGTACGGCAGCCCGTCCTGACGACGGTTATCGCAGCCGTTTCTCCCACGAAACAGAAAAGGCTTCTGCCGGCTATTACGAGGTGACATTGGCCGACAATGGTGTCAAGGCACGCCTTACAGCCACCCCACGTGTGGGCATACATCAATATACCTTCCCACAGGGGCCCGACGCTCGTATCGTCATCGACCTTACGCATGGCATCTACAACTATGATGGCAAAGTGCTTTGGAGCACCCTTCGCGTGGTGAACGACACGTTGCTTACGGGCTATCGCATCACCAACGGTTGGTCGCGTGCCAACTACACTTATTTTGCCATTCAACTGAGCAAACCCATACAGAGCTACGGCTACCGCGACCGCGAGAAACCCAAATACAGAGGATTCTGGAGGAAGTTTGATATTTACAACAACTTCCCTGAAATGGCTGGCGAGAAGATGGTGGCGTTCTTCAACTTCGACAACAGCAACCGCACACCCCTCACCATCAAAGTGGCCCTATCGGCCGTAAGTACGGAGGGTGCACTCAAAAACCTCAAGGCTGAAGCAGCAGGTCTTTCTTTCGAACAAGCATTGGCACGCACCCAGCAGGCATGGGAAAAAGAACTCTCCTGCTTAGATTGCGAGGGTAATGCCGACCAGAAAGCCATGATCTACACGTCGCTCTACCACACGATGATCAACCCGTCTATCTATATGGATGTCGACAGGAAATACCGTGGTGTGGATGGTGAGATTCATGAAGCCAAGGACTTTGACAACTATACCATTTTCTCTGTGTGGGACACCTATCGCGCACAGCATCCTTTCCTGCAACTGGTCAAGCCCGACCGCAACTTGAACATGGTGAAATCGATGATTGCCCACCAACAGCAGAATCGTATCGGCATGCTTCCGGTGTGGAGTTTGATGGGTAATGAAGGATGGTGTATGACGGGCTACCATGCGGTGACCGTTGTGGCCGACGCTTTGGTGAAAGGGGCACAGCTCAATGTGAAGGAAGCATTGAAAGCAATGGACGAGACTGCCAACTGCAAGTATTTCCCCAATGTCGAGAACTACAAACGGTTGGGCTATGCTCCTTATGACAACGACAAGACAGCGGCCAGCAACACGCTCGAATACTCTTTTGACGACTGGACGATTTATGCTGCCGCAAAGAAGGTGGGTGATGAGGCGTTGGCTGCCCAATATGCAAAGCGTGCCCTCTTTTATCGCAACACCTTCGACAAGAAGGTGGGATTTGCTTCACCCCGCTATGCCGATGGTACTTTCAAGAATGACCTCGACCCCTACCAAACCTATAACGAAGGGTTTATAGAGGGTAATTCCTGGAACTTCACCTTCCAAGTGCCACAAGACATCTATGGTTTGATGAACCTGATGGGTGGCGAGAAAGTGATGCAGGCCAAACTGGACGAACTGTTCCAGATGGATTTGCCCGAGAAGTATTACGTGGATAATGAGGACATCACGCACGAGTGCCTCGTGGGCGGATATGTGCATGGCAATGAACCCAGTCACCATGTGCCTTACATGTATGCCTGGACCTCTGCTCCCTGGAAGACGCAGAAGTGGATGCGCACCATCATGAACCAGATGTACAAGAACGATATTCGTGGTTTGGGAGGCAATGACGACTGCGGACAGATGTCGGCATGGTATATATTCTCGGCCATGGGCTTCTATCCCGTATGCCCTGGTAGCGACCAGTATGTGATTGGCGCACCCTATCTGCCTTCTATGAAACTCACGCTACCCAACGGCAATGCCATCCAGGTGAAGGCACCCAAGGTGAGCGACACCAACCGTTATGTGCAGAAAATACTTGTCAACGGCAAACCCTATAGCAAGACATATTTCACCCATAACCAACTCACGGCAGGAATAACCATTGAGTATGTGATGGGCAGCAAACCCAATAAAAAATGGGGTACCGCAAAGGCAGACAAGCCCTATTCGATGACTGAATAATGAACTTAATTTTATCTGTATTAGTAAGTGTCCTCTCCTTCGGAGCTGTAGGCGACGGGGCGACGGACAACACAGAAGCCATTAACCGTGCTATCGCCCATTGCGCTCTGCAAGGCGGTGGCACGGTAAGTGTTCCACAAGGTGTATTCGTAACGGGTACGGTATATCTGAAGAGCCATGTCATGTTGCGGTTAGAGGCGGGAGCCACCTTGAAGGGCACGCAACAGCTGGATGCCTATCAGCCGCTGCGCACCACGCGCAACCTTTCGGCCTATGAGAGCGGACAGGGCACGGTAAACTACAATAGTGCCACCGACCCTGAATGGTCGAGGGCCATGATATTGGGTATCGACGTGCACCATTGTGGCATTGAAGGCGAAGGCTGTATTGATGGCAACGATGTGCGCAACCCGAAAGGCGAAGAGTCTATGCGTGGACCCCATACCGTGCTCCTTGCCGGATGCAGCAACCTGCGCTTTCAAGACTTTAAGGTAGTGCGTTCGGCCAATTATGCCTTTCTGGCTTATCTCATAGACGACACGGTATTCAAGAACCTGCATATTACCGGTGGCTGGGATGGTATTCACATCCGTGGCAGCAAGCGTACACGGATTCAAGACTGTGTCATGCACACGGGCGATGATGCCATTGCCGGTGGCTACTGGGAAAAGATGACGATTAGCCATTGCACGCTCAACTCTTCCTGCAACGGTATTCGTATGATCATGCCTTCGCAACATGTTCTGGTGAGCGATTGTCATATCTATGGCCCTGGCACCGAGAAACATATCACATCGGGCAAGACCTCATCAGATGCGGCCATCAACCTCGAACCAGGGGCATGGGGTAAGGCTCCCGGAAGGATTGATGATTTCGTGATACGACGTGTGAAGGCAGAACGTGTGCTCACCCCCCTATCCGTAACATTGGGCGATGACAATTCGGCGGGCAAGATTCTTGTGGAAGACCTTGTGGCCCGTGGCATTACCCGCATGGCCCTTTCTGTGAAGACATGGGGAAGTGCCCCCACCGACAAGGTAGTGATAAGGCGTGCCGACCTGCAGTTTACAGGCATCGACGACCCGCAGCTTCCTGCTTGGTTCAAAGACAAATCCTTCAGTCAATGGCCGGTATTCCCCTCTTGGGGCATGTTCTTCCGTCACGTTCGCCAACTTGTTTTAGACGATGTGCGCATCTCCTACACAGGAAAAGATTATCGGGAGCCCATCATTCTCGACCAAGTGACCCGACACAAAGGTTTAAACAAAGTGCAAATTAACTAAGGCTATGAATACGATTTGGATTGTTCTTCCCATTCTCACCCTTTTGATGTTTGAACTGGGACTCACATTGCGACCAGCCGATTTCAGTAGGTTCAAGACAGCCCCCCTACCCATCCTCACGGGTCTTTTCGGACAGCTTGTCATTCTGCCCCTCATTGCGTTTTTCGTGTGCCACCTCTTTCAACTGCCACCCTATTTTGCCATCGGCATCATGCTCATAGCCTGCTCTCCGGGCGGCAGCTCGTCGAACGTGTTCTCTATGGTGGCCAAAGGCGACCTGGCACTGTCGGTATCGCTCACCACCTTCAGCAGTCTCCTTACGCTCATCACCCTCCCTTTCCTGATGCAGCTGTCAACCCGTTATTTTGGAGCCGCCACCACCATTCATCTTCCCGTGGGCAACCTGCTGGTGCAGAACCTTGCACTTATGTTGCTACCCATCATGGCTGGCATTGCCATGCGGCATTACAAACCCTCGTGGGCACAAGCCATCCATCAGGTGCTGGGCAAGATAGCCTTTTTTGCCCTCCTCTTCCTCGCCACGGTATTCTTTATTCAACACCGCCAAACCATAGCGGCCAACTACCAACAGCTCGGTGCCTGTATCACCTTGCTCATCCTGTTGTCTACCAGTTGCGGAGGATTGCTTGCCAAGGCCGTGAAACTCAATAAACAGCAACAGCGCACTTTGGTGATTGAGGTGGGCATGCAGAATGCAGCACAAGCCATAGCGGTGGCATCCAGCCCATTCGTTTTCAACAACGATTTGATTGCCATTCCTGCCATCATCTATGCCCTGATGATGAATGTCATCCTGCTTATCTATGTACAAGTAATCAAGAAATAGCGATATGCCTATTGTCGAAATACAATCTTTGAACGACCCTGCCTTGCAGGTGTATGCCCATCTCACCGAGGCACAACTGCGCAACCGTCTGCACCCCACACAGGGGCTTTTCATTGCAGAAAGTCCTAAGGTGATTAGGGTGGCTCTCAATGCCGGCTACGAGCCATTGTCGTTGCTTTGTGAGGCAAGGCATATTGATGGCGACGCAAAGGACATCATCGACCGTATTGGGGATGTGCCTGTGTACACAGGCGAAAGGGCGATGCTTGCCTCACTCACGGGTTATACGCTGACAAGAGGTGTATTGTGCGCAATGCGCCGCAAAACATTGCCTTCCTTGGAAAGCATCTGTCGGCAGGCTCATCGGTTGGTGGTGATTCATGGCGTTACCGATACAACAAACATTGGGGCCATATTCCGTTCAGCAGCGGCTTTGGGTATTGACGGTGTGCTCCTCACACACGATTCATGCGACCCCTTGAACAGAAGGGCTGTACGCGTATCCATGGGCTCTGTGTTCCTCTTGCCTTGGACATGGTTGGAGGAACCTCTTGCAGCACTCCACACTTATGGTTTCCGCACGGTGGCCATGGCGCTTACCGAGAACTCGACGACGCTCGACGATGCATGTCTCTTGCAGGAACCCAAACTGGCCATTATCATGGGCACCGAGGGTGATGGCTTACCCATGCAAGCCATTGCCAACTCCGACTATGTGGTGCGCATTCCTATGGCACATGGCGTTGACTCGCTCAATGTGGCGGCTGCTTCGGCCGTAGCTTTTTGGCAACTCAGATATACGAAATAAAAACTATTAAAAAAAAATGAGAACTTTCAAAAGATTATTCGCTTTGATGGTAGCTGCCACAAGCATCGCTGCTGGCATGGCTACCGAGGTAAGGGTAACACAATTCAACTACACGGGGCCATTCCTCATACCCAACCCTATCATGATCGACAGCGTGGGATTTACCCAAAAGAAATTTGCCATTGAGTCGGTACTCGATGCCAATTCCTATGCACGACAAGTGACTACGGCTACAACCTATTCCGGAGAACTCTTGCCCGGCTGCACACAAGGAAACGCACTTCATTTCCTGCGCTTTACAGTAGAGAACACAAACTATGCCAAGGCTACCTTCAAACTGAAGCACCTGAAGCATTACAAACTCTACATCGACGACAAACCTGCTTCGGCCAATCAGGAAACAGCATTGGAACCGAAAACGCACGAGGTGGTAATCAAATATCTGTCGCAACCTCAGGATCAAGACAGCTTGTTTGTGGCCATCGATTGTGGGCAACCGCTGAAAATAGGCATGGGCAACGAGAAGCAGCTTTATTCCATGCAGCGCCTCATGACAGGCAAGCGCATCTATGGCGTGCAGCTTTCACCCAGCGGGCGGTATCTCATCACCACGAGCTACGACACCCAAACCGACGGACGTACAAACTGGCGTTATGAGCTGAGCGACTGCAAAACGGGCAACAAGATACTCGAAACCGACGAACAGATTCATTGGATGCCGCAAGAAGACGCCTATTACGTTCAACGGAAGAATCCTGACGGTGTTTGCATCTTGGTAACCGACATGGCAAATGGCAAGCAGCGTGTGCTGGCTGAGCGTCTGCCCGATGCCTATGTGAGCATAGCTCCCAATGCACGCTTCCTGATTCTTACAAAAAACAACCAGGGACCCACAGACGACAAGGATGTGCACGAGATTGTTGACCCTGACGACCGCCAAGCCAGATGGCGCAACCGCAGTTCGCTCTATCATTATGATATTGCCACAGGGGTATGTCGCCCGCTCACCTTCGGCTTTCACAACGCCAACCTCCTCGACATTGCTCCCGACAACGAGAGTGTGCTGTTCACCACCAATTACCGACGCCTTACAGCACGTCCCACAACCCTATCGTCGCTCTACCGACTGCATCTTTCTACCATGAAGGTAGACACCTTGGTGCGTGACGATGGATTCCTGCAAAGTGCCTGCTTCTCTGCCGATGGAGCTTATGTCATCCTCCATGGTTCACCCGAATGCCTGGAAGGTATTGGAAAGAATGTGCCCGAAGGTTGTATTCCCAACGCCTACGACTACCAACTCTTCTCCATCCATCTCGCCACAGGACAAAAGCGTGCCCTCACACGCGACTTCAATCCTTCGGTCAACTGGTATGAGGTGAACCGTTATGACGGGAAACTCTATTTCACAGCGGAAGATTATGATTATGTTCACCTATACCGCATGGACATCAAGAACGGTAAGATTGAGCAGATTCCTGTGCCCGAAGACTTGGTGAACAGCGTTGCCCTCGCAGAGAAAGCACCGCTCATGGTTTGGGTTGGCAATGGGGCCAGCAATGCCGACCGCATGTATAGCCTTTCTACCACTAACCGCAAATCGACCTTGCTGCACGACTATCATGCCGACCGTATGGGCAACATACAATTGGGAACCTGTGAGGCATGGAACTTCACAGCGTCGAGAGGTGACACTATTTATGGCCGCTACTACTTACCGCCCTATTTCGATGCTACGAAGAAATATCCTCTCATCGTATATTATTACGGTGGCTGCTCACCCACAGAGCGCCGTTTGGAAACACACTATCCGCCCCATATTTATGCCGCACAAGGCTATGTGGTGTATGTAATCAATCCGAGTGGTGCCACGGGCTTCGGACAGGAATTTTCTGCCCGCCACGTGAACACAGCAGGCAAGGGTGTGGCTGACGACATCATAGAAGGCACCCGTCGTTTTGCTGCTGAACACCCCTTCATCAACGACAAGAAGATTGGGTGCATCGGTGCTTCCTATGGCGGTTTCATGACACAATATCTGCAAACCCAAACCGATTTGTTTGCCGCTGCCATATCACATGCAGGCATCAGTAACCACACCAGTTATTGGGGCGAAGGAAACTGGGGCTATTCCTACGGTGAGGTTTATATGGCCGACAGCTATCCTTGGAAAGACCGACAGTTGTTTGTTGATCAGAGTCCGCTCTTTAACGTCGACAAAATCCACACGCCCATCCTCTTCCTGCATGGAACGGCAGACACCAACGTGCCTATAGGCGAAAGCATTCAAATGTATACGGCACTCAAGCTCTTGGGAAGAGAAGCTGCATTTGTGATGGTTGAAGGGGAGAACCATGGCATCCAGAATTTCCACAAACGCATCAAATGGCAGAACACCATCTTTGCCTGGTTTGCCAAGTGGTTGAAGGACGACGACTCATGGTGGAAGGCTATCTATAAGCCCAAGAACCTATAGCATGATAGGTGTGATATAAAAAAACGATGGAAAGATTTGCATATATCACTAAAATCAGCTAACTTTGCACGCGAATTGAAAGAGAAGGCTTTCCTTCGGGGTGTAGCGCAGCCCGGTAGCGCTCCTGGTTTGGGACCAGGTGGTCGCAG
>CAMAMZ010000015.1 GCA_945837185.1 uncultured Bacteroidales bacterium
ATTAGTTGAGCGTATAGGAGGAAACAAGACAGGATATTGGAAAGTAAATAAATAGATAATGCAGCGCTTTGCGGCTCAAAATCAAGGTAAAATAAATACGCAGCCACTCTCAACGAGCAACTGCGTAATATGTTTAACTTAAAAACTTTTTCTAAATGAATGAAAGCCTCACGGCCTCCATTATCATCCTGTTAAACAATCTATCAATCTACCTTAAAAACCTAATAACTAAAAACCTAAATCTATTACTACTAACCTAAACAATCTATTAACCTTTTGACAATGCAAAGGTACGACGTTTTTTGAATACTGCAATAACTTTCTGGCTGTTTCTTGCATAATCTGACCTTTTCTTGATATAAGTCAAAACAATGTGTGCGAACACAACGAAAAACTGTTATGCAACCCTTTTGAAAATGAAATAATTGTAACATTTTGGTAATATTAATTGCGATTTCGTAGTTTGCATGTACATGCAACTTCTACTTTTAAATTATGCAACTATTTTCTGTGTGTTCTTTTGGTTGCCTACGGGAAAAACAGTAACTTTGCATCAAATCATCATAAATAGCTTGCTACCACTATGGAACTATCTGTCATCATCGGATTGTGTGTCGTTATCGCGCTGGCACTAACCGCAGCGGCATTCTTCTTGGGGAAACGACTTTCCGCACAGGATTTGTTGGAACAACTCAGGGTGCTTTCTGCAGAAAGGGATGTGCAGAAGGCCTTCAATGAGCAACATGCACAGGAGTTGGTAGCGCTCAAGGAGCAGCATACACGGGAGTTAGACTCGCTCAAGGAGCAGCATGCACGGGAGTTGGCCTCGCTCAAGGAGCAGCATGCGCGCCAACAGGAATTGCTCAAGGCTACCTATGCCGAGCAGTGTGAGATGGTGCGGCAATCTGCCGACAAGCAGTTGGCAACACTGCGGGAGATGAACCGCGCACAGTTGGAAGGACAGATGCAACTGATTCGTGAACAGATGCAGGCTACTTCGGAAGAGGTGTTGAAACGAAGGCAGGAGGAGCTGGGGGCTCATAACCGTGAGGAGGTGTCGAAGCTTGTAGACCCACTGCAACGTAGTCTCAAGGATATGCAGGAGGCCCTCGACAAGTCGAAGGAACAGCAGCGGGAGGCTTTGCTGCGATTAGACGAGACCATCAAGGTGAATATGCAGAAGAGTGCGGCTTTGGGAGAGACGGCAGACAGACTGACCCGTGCCCTGACAGGAGAAGTGAAGGTGCAGGGCAACTTCGGGGAACTGAAACTCAAACAACTGTTGGAGGACCTGGCATTGAAAGAAGGCGAACAGTTTGACACGCAGGAAACACTGCGCGACAAGACGGGAAAGGTGTTGAAGGGTGAGGATGGCAAAGGACTCATTCCCGATTTCATCCTGCACTTCCCCAATAACCGCCATGTGGTGGTAGATGCCAAGATGTCGCTCACCGACTATGAACGCTATATGAATGCGGAAGAGGGTTCGGCTGAGAAGGCGGCATTTCTGCATGCTCATATAACGAGCATGAGGGCACAGGTGAAGCGGTTGGCGCGCAAGGAGTATACGCGCTACCTGCCCGAAGGCTACAACCGACTGAACTTCGCCATTATGTATGTGCCTATAGAAGGGGCCTTGAATCTGGCCTTGCTCAACGATACGACGTTGTGGCGGGAGGCCTATGACCAAGGGGTACTGATATTGGGACCGCAAACGATGTATATGAACCTGCGGGTTTTAGAGATGATGTGGACGCAGGTGCGCCAGCTCAAGAACCAGCAACTCATGATGGATGCTGCCAATATGGTGATTGAAAGGGTGCAGGACTTCGGTGTGCGTTTCATGGATGTGGAGGCAAGCATACAGGATGCTGTCAAGAAAATAGGAAAACTGAAGATTACAACGGCCGAAAACGGGGCCAGTATCATCACGGCGGCTAAAAAGTTGCTGGCTGCCGGTGCTAAGGAGAATAAGAAGAAGAAAACATTGGAGACGATGGAGGACACGGTGTTCATCGAGTCGGAGGAGCCCCTGCGGTGGGAGTCGCTGGATAGTCCGTCTGTGTCTCCCGATAAATCAGAAGCATGACTATGCGGGTATTGATCGTGAATACAAGCGAGAGCAAGGGTGGGGCAGCGGTTGCTGCCAAACGCCTTACGCAGGCGCTCATCAACCATGGTGTAAAGGCGAAGATGATGGTTTGTGAGAAGCAGACCGATGCTGTGTATGTGGCACAGTGTGGCAGACCTTGGCGCTATCGCCTGGCCTTTCTGGGGGAACGTGTCGGAATATGGATGAACAACCTCTTCAGCAGGAAACATCTCTTCGAGGTGTCGACGGCCGATTGGGGCGTAGACATCACCCATACCGAAGAGTTTCGTGAGGCAGACATCATTCATTTGCATTGGGTGAACCAAGGCATGCTGTCGTTGGCCGGGGTGAGGAAGATTCTGCGGTCGGGAAAACCAGTGGTATGGACCATGCACGACATGTGGCCTTGTACGGCCATCTGTCACCATGCCCATCAATGTAACCGTTTCCAGGAGTCTTGCGGACAGTGTTTGTTCCTGCGTTTTCCAAGAGAGCACGACCTGTCGTATCGGGTGTTCCGAAAAAAGAAAAGAGTGCTGCAGGAAGGGTCGCTCCACATGGTGGCTGTAAGTTCATGGCTTGCTGAGCGTGCCGCAACATCGGCCCTGCTGAAAGGGAGGGAGATAACGGTGATTCCCAACTCACTCTCGTTGGAACGGTTCCGGCTGTTGAACCGCACGGATATGCGTTCGTTGCTCCACCTCTCGTCGAAATATATCATTGCCTTCGGGGCTGCCCGTATCGATACGCCCATCAAAGGCTTCACGTATCTCAAGCAGGCCTTAGCCTATATGGTGGAGCACCTGCACTACCGTCGTGAAGACCTCACCCTCGTGCTCTTTGGCGGTGTGAAAGACAAGCGGCTGTTGGACGATATGCCTATACCTTATTTATATATGGGGATGGTGAAAGACGAGGATATGCTGTCGAGAATCTACGCTGCTGCCAATGTGCTCGTGTCGTCGTCGCTGTATGAAACTTTCGGGCAGACACTCATCGAGGCGCAGGCCTGCGGCTGTGTGCCTGTGTCGTTCAACAACAGCGGACAGACAGATATCATCGTACACAAGAAGAACGGCTATTTGGCCGATTATCTGTCGGTGCCTGATTTGGCAAGGGGCATTGACTGGGGGTGCCATGCACCCATAGAACGTCGTGAGCTGCGAGCCCATGTCTTGGGACGGTATTCGGAGAGTAAGGTGGCCGGACGCTATAGTGCTTTGTATCATCAAATCTTGGAAGAATCATGATGCGGATTACTGTGATTACCGTTACATACCAGGCTGCAGCGGTGCTGCAGCGTACTTTGAACAGTGTGGGTGACCAGCGTTACCCCGAGGTGGAACATCTGATTATTGACGGAGGGTCGACAGACGGCACGGTGGCGATGGCCGAAGCCTATGCTTCCTATTGGAACAATAGGGGAAAGGGGCATCGTGTGGTGGTGCGGAGTGAGCGCGACAAGGGTTTGTATGATGCCATGAACAAAGGGTTGCGCATGGCAACAGGAACGTATGTGGTGTTCCTGAATGCCGGCGACCGCCTGCATGCCGCTGATACCTTGCAAAAGATTGCTGCCGCCGCAGAGGGGCATGACAGCATGCCCTGTGTCGTTTATGGTCTTACGGATGTGGTGGATGAACAGGGTGTTTTCCTGCGTCACCGACGCCTTGCTCCACCGCAAAAGCTCAGTTGGCGTTCTTTCCGGCAAGGCATGTTGGTATGTCACCAGGCTTTCTATGCCCGTACAGATGTGGCCAAAGCCCATCCCTACGATCTGCACTACAGGCTCTCGGCCGATGTAGACTGGTGTATCAGGGTGATGAAGGCCGGTGAGCAAGAGCATGCTCCCTTGGTGTTTGTGCGGGAGGTGGTGGTTGACTACTTAGATGGGGGTATGAGTGTCAAGAACCATCGTGCCTCTTTGTGGGAACGGTTTGCTATTATGCGCCATCATTATGGCTTGCTGACGACCCTTGTCATGCACGCATGGTTTGTGCTGCGTGGCATAGGACAACGCCTCAGATAAAAAAACAGGAGATGACAAGTGTGGCACTTACATCTCCTGTTTTTGAATATTTCTATGTGTCTTAATTAAGCATATCTCAAAATCTGGCCAATCTGCAGACGTGTTTTCTTGCGAATGCCATTGAGTTTGCACAACTGACTGACCGTAACCCCTCGGGCGGCAGCAATGGAAGAAAGGGTTTCGCCCTTGGCCACCTTATGGTATTGCTTGCCTGTATTGCTACTGCTCTTCCGCTCACTGAGCGAAGCGCTGACGCCTGTCACCTCCTCACGGGTGTAGCTGCCATTGCCCACCTTGCCACGGAGCTTGTTGGCCTCGCTGTTGGCACTGAGGTAGCTGTTCTTGCGGAACATATAGCTGTCGGCCACGATGTCTTGCGCACGGAAATCAAAGAAGATGGCAGGGTTCAGTGCCACACCACAGAGACGTGTCTCGAAGTGCAGGTGTGAACCTGTGCTTCGTCCGGTGTTGCCACCCAAGCCTATCACCTCTCCGGCCCGCACAGTCTGGTCTTCTTCCACTAACTGCTTCGACAAATGGCCATAGATGGTTTCCAAACCGTTGTTGTGACGAATCACGATATATTTGCCATAGCCCCCGCGGTCGTATTTCACCATACGCACCTTGCCCGAGAAAGCCGAGCGGATGGTATCGCCGATATACACTTTCAGGTCGATGCCTTTGTGCTGACGTCCCCAACGTGCACCGAAATTAGAGGTGATGACACGGCTGGGTGTGGGCATGCAGAAATGTGAGAGGTCGATATGGAACGAGTCGGGAAGTTCCGTTTCTTTATGGGCAAACTGATTGCTCCACTCATCATAGAGGTCTGAGGATGGTGCAAGCAGGTTTTCTTTCTGTATCAATGTCTGTAGGGCAAGGGTATCTACCTTTTTCATCTTCCTGTCAACAGGAGCCTGACGGGCAAGCAAATCCTGGGCGTTGACGGTGGAAGCGGAAAGCAAAAGCGTAGCTCCCAATGCTATAGATTTCAAAACTTGTTTTAATTTCATTTTTATTGTCTTTAGGTTGCTCTCCATGTGTTGGAAAATAGTTGGTTGAACAGGTGTTCGGAGAGACGTTATTTCTTTACAAAGGTGTCAATTGTAAGATTGACTTTGCAAAGTTAGTAAAAAAAACTGGTAAAAGCGGAGAAATTAACAGAATTTGTTTTGAAATTAACATATTGAAAATCATGTCCTTCGCAAAATTTAGCGAAAAAAGGTCAGGGCGAAAAGGCAAAGATGGGTTAGCTGATGGCCGACCAGTCGGTGCTTTCTTTCCGTAATTCCTTTAACCTTTCCCACAACATGCGGTAGTCGTCCTTGTTGCAATAAGGGTCGTTGTCGATGATTTTCTGTGCCTCATCGCGGGCCAGTTGCACCAGTTGCCCGTCGCGTGCAATATCGGCAATCTTCAAGTCGAAGGCCATGCCACTCTGCTGCGTTCCTTCCAAGTCACCGGGACCACGCAGTTTGAGGTCGGCCTCGGCAATACGGAACCCATCGTTGGTTTCGCAGAGGATATCGATGCGTTTGCGGGTATCGGCACCCAACTTGGGTGTTGTGACGAGGATGCAATAGCTTTGGTCGGCACCCCGGCCAACACGTCCGCGCAGCTGGTGCAGCTGCGAGAGACCAAAGCGCTGGGCATCGAGGATGACCATAACGGAGGCATTGGGCACATTCACACCCACTTCAATGACCGTTGTGGCTACGAGAATCTGCGTCTCCCCTTGCAGGAACCGCTGCATCTCTGCTTCTTTCTCCTTGGGCTTCATCTTGCCGTGCACCTTACCCAACTTGAACTCCGGGAAGATGTCGCAGAGAGCCACATAGCCCTCCTCTAAGTTTTTCAGGTCGCTTTTCTCACTTTCCTGAATCAAGGGATAGACGATATACACCTGTCGCCCCTGATGGATTTGTTGCCGTATGCCTTGGTAGAGCGAGGTGAGCTGGTGGTCGTATTTATGAAGGGTGTGCACAGGTTTGCGTCCCGGTGGCAGCTCGTCGATTACACTGACGTCTAAGTCACCGTAGAGAGTCATGGCAAGGGTGCGTGGGATAGGGGTGGCTGTCATCACGAGGATATGGGGCGGCTGGATGCTTTTGTTCCAGAGCTTGGCACGCTGCGCCACACCAAAGCGGTGCTGCTCGTCGACAACAGCCATGCCCAGACGGGCAAAGCGCACCGTGTCTTCTATCATGGCATGGGTGCCCACCAACAGGTGGATGGTGCCTTGGGCTAACTCCTCGAGGATTTGCTCCCGTCGCTTCCCTTTCACCATACCGGTCAGCAAGGCCACCTTTACCGGCATGCCCTCCAAGAAATGGCTGAGGGTTTGATAGTGCTGCTCGGCCAGGATTTCTGTGGGTGCCATGATGCAGGCCTGAAAACCATTGCCAATGGCGATGAGCATCGACAGCAGGGCCACCAATGTCTTGCCCGACCCTACGTCGCCCTGTAGCAAGCGGTTCATCTGTTTGCCGCTCACCATGTCGTGGCGAATCTCACGAATCACCCGTTTCTGGGCATTGGTAAGCGGGAAAGGCAGGTGCTCGTGATAGAAGGTGTTGAAAGGAGTTCCTACCCGTGCAAACACATAGCCTTTGTATTTGCGGCGCTGCTCACTGGCATAGCGCAGAATGTTGAGCTGCACATAGAACAGTTCCTCGAACTTGAGACGTTGACGCGCCGCCTGCACATCGTGGGCAGAACGGGGATAATGAATCTTGATGAGGGCCTCTCTGCGGGAGAGGAGCCGGTGGGGGACGGTGAGGAAGGGCGGCAATGTCTCGGGCAGTGTCTCGGGCAGTTTCCCTACAAGGGTCTTGGTGAGTTTCTCCATCCCTCGTGAGGTCAGTCCGGCCTTCTTCATCTTTTCGGTGGTGATATAGTAGGGTTGCATGCCCATCTCCGACAACTGGAGGGAAGAGGCCTCGTCCATGTCGGGATGGGAGAACTGGAAGCGCCCGCCATAAAGGGTGGGTTTGCCGAAGACGATCCATTCTGTGCCTACCTTATAGTGCTGGTAGATGTATTGGGCACCGCTGAACCACACGATGTCGGCTATGCCCTGCCCATCAGTGATATGGGCCACGATGCGCTTCTTGCGCGGTCCCATCTCAAACTCTTCGTAACTCAGGATGCGTGCGCGAATCTGCACAAAAGGCATGTCGGCCGACAGCTCGTGCAAGGTATACAATCGGCTGCGGTCGACATACTTATAGGGATAGTATTCCAAGAGGTCACGCCACGTGCGGATATTCAGCTCACGGCTCAATATCTCTTTCTTGCGCGGACCCACGCCCGGCAGGAACATGACGTCTTGCTCTAAGATGCTCAGCATAAGGAGGCGGCTATTAGCAGGTCGAAGGGGGTGGTGAGTTTGATGTTCTCCCGGTTGCCTTCCACCATCGTCACTTCCTTGCCCAAGGCTTCTACGACCGAGGCATCGTCGGTGAACCGCTCCTGATAAGGCTGGCGGAAGGCTTCCTTGGCAAGGGCAATGTTGAACACTTGGGGAGTCTGCACGCCGCGATAGGCATCGCGCGACACGTTCTGCCAGGTGCCATCGGCTTGCTGGTGACGAAGGGTATCGGTGACGGGCAATACGGGAATGGCAGCCCCCCGCTCGCGGGCTGCCTCATAACAGCGCTCGATGGTGTCGGGTGCCACAAAGGGCCGGACACCATCGTGAATGCCTACCAGTCCTACCGCATCATCAGGGATGGCAGCCAGTCCGTTGCGGGAGGAGGCGAAGCGGGTGTCTCCACCATCCACCACCTGATGGGCAATGGTAAAGGCATAATCCTTGCAAAGCTGTTGCCAGTAGGGTTGTTGGGCATGCGGCAATACGAGGATGATGCCTAACTGCGGCTTACAGGCATGAAAGCGCTCAAGGGTGCGCATCAGCACAGGCTTGCCCTTGACAGGGAGGAACTGCTTGGGTATCTCCGCCCCCATGCGAAGCCCTTTCCCTCCTGCCACGATAATGATATAGTCCATAGCGGTAAGGTCAGGCTCCGGGATAGTCTTTGACAAGCATCTGGCGTTGGATGGTATCGGCTGTGGCAGCATCGCGGAGGCGTGCTAAGAGCGTATAGCCAAAGGGAAGAGCTGCGGCAGGACCAGCTCCGGTGATGATGTGGCCGTCTACCGTAACCAACTCACGGGTGTAGGTAGCACCTGTGAGGAACTTCTCAAAGCCGGGATAGCAGGTGGCACGCTTGCCTTCCACAAGGTTGAGATGACCCAACACCAAGGGGGCTGCGCAGATGGCTGCAAGGTCTTTGCCTGCTGCGGCATGGGCGCTGAGCACACGGCATAGCTCTGCATGGTCACGGAGGTTGGTGGCACCAGGCAGGCCACCGGGCAGGATAAGAAGGGTTGCCTGCTCAAAATCTGTCACCTCTTCAAACAAGATGTCACTCTCCACACCCACGCCATGGGCACCTACAACGGTACGTTGACCGGTTATGCTGACGGTTTGGGCATCGATACCTCCTCTGCGCAGGATGTCAATGGGAGCCAAGGCTTCCACTTCTTCAAAGCCTGTAGCTAAAAATTCATATACTTTTATCATAATCCTATCTGTTTTCCAGCAAAAAATTGTAATTTTGTTGGGTGATTCTTTTGCAAATGTACAAAATGTTTTGCATTTGTGCGCTGTTGCAAGAGATAAAGAATACAAAAAATAAGAGAATATGTCACAGAGAAAACTGCGATTCGCCCTTTTTGGAAAGAAATTCCAAGAGAATAAGTTACTTGCCATCAGGAAAATCTTAGACTGTCTGTCGTTCAGTCAGGCAGATATTTACATAGAACGCGATTTTTACCATTACCTCTGTTCTACCTTGCATCTTAACGTGCCTGTGCAGGGGGTGTTTGAACGAGGCTATTTTGATGTAGACTTCGTGGTGTCGGTAGGAGGTGATGGCACATTCCTTAGAGCGGCCAGTCAGGTGGGGTCGAAGGGTACACCCATCATTGGTGTCAACACCGGACGGTTGGGCTTCCTGGCCGATGTGTTGCCGGGAGAGATAGAGACGGCCTTCAGCGAGATTCTGTGTGGCAATTACAGTATTGAGAACCATTCTGTGATTCAGGTGACGGCGGAAGGCGACCCGCTGACGGGCAACCCTTATGCTCTCAATGACATTGCGGTGCTCAAGCGTGACAACGCTTCAATGATTTCCGTGCGCACCTGTGTGAATGGGGAATACTTGGTGACGTATCAGGCCGACGGACTACTGATATCCACGCCTACAGGCTCTACGGCCTATAACCTGTCGAACGGTGGCCCTATCATCGTGCCTAATGCCCATAACCTCTGCATCACACCGGTGGCACCGCACAGCCTGAATATCCGTCCGATCGTGGTAAATGATGATTGTGTGGTGACTTTGGAGGTGGAGAGTAGGTCGCGCAACTTCTTGGTGGCGGTGGACGGACGTTCGGAGAAACGGTTGCAGGGGAGTGCCCTCACCATTCGGAAGGCGCCGTTTGACGTGCGTATCGTGAAGCGTTCCAACCAGCGGTATTTCTCGACGCTGCGGGAGAAGATGATGTGGGGAGCCGATCAGCGATAGCCGGGGTGTGGGAATGATGACGCGTATGAAGTGGAAGAGCCTTTTCCGACAACTGCCCGTAACACGGTATACCACAGGCGCCTTGCTGCGCTGGCTGTGGCAGGTGGGCAACGGCAATCGCCTGCAGGCTTTGTTGAACGCTGCCATCAGCGTGAGTATGGTGGTGGTGAGCTTGCTACAGGTATGGGCAGTGAAGCGGGCCATCGACATTGCGGCAGGTGGAGCAACGGGCGATGTGTATGGGGCTGTGGCCCTTATGGGAGGGCTGATAGTAGCCGATTTTGCCTTGAGCATCGCCTCGGTGTGGGTGCGTAACATCTTGGGTATCCGTGCGCAGAACCGCATGCAGCAGCAGTTGCTCGACCGCTTGCTGCGGACGGAATGGGATGGGAGGGGTAGGCATCATACGGGCGACATCATCAACCGCCTGGAGAAGGATGTCAACGAGGTGGTGAACTTCCTGACCGAGACCTTGCCCAGCACCTTGGGGGCACTCTGCCTGTTTGTAGGAGCCTTTGCGTATCTGTATACCTTGGATGCTGTGCTGGCATGGATTATTGTCGTGATGCTGCCCGTATTTGTTGTGCTGAGCAAGTTGTATGTGAAACGGATGCGAGGCCTGAACCGACAGGTGAGGGATTTTGATTCGAAGGTGCAGAGTGTGTTGCAGGAAACGGTGTTGCACCGCACACTTGTCAAGACCTTGGAGTGCAGCGAGGCGATGGTAGGAAAACTGGAAAACACGCAGCAAACGTTGCGCAAGCATGTGGTGGAAAGGACACGGTTCAGTGTGTTCTCGAACTTCGTGCTGAATTTCGGGTTTGCAGGTGGCTATCTGCTGGCCTTCCTCTGGGCTGCCGTACGTCTGTCGGCTCATACGTTGACGTTTGGTGGCATGACGGCCTTCCTGCAACTGGTGAACAGAATACAGTCACCGGCCAGAAGTCTGACACGCCTCGTGCCTTCGTTTGTCAGCGTGTTTACGGCTGCGGAGCGTTTGATGGAACTGGAAGAAGAGCCTTTGGAGACACAGGGCGAGGCAATCCGCCTCGCCACACCTTGTGGTGTGCGCTGCGAAGGGGTGTCGTATGCGTATGAAGGGAAAGAGCGACAGGTGTTGCGGCAGTTAGACTTTGACTTCACACCTGGTTCCTGTACTGCCATCTTAGGGGAGACGGGAGCCGGAAAGACGACCTTGGTGCGCCTGATTCTGGCACTCATCAAACCGCAGGAAGGACAGCTTACGGTTTATGACGCCCATAGCGCTCATCGGTTGTCGCCTCTCACCCGTTGTAATTTCGTGTATGTTCCGCAGGGCAATACCTTGATGAGCGGCACCATACGTGAGAATCTGGCCATGGCCAACAGGATGGCAACGGAAGAGGAGATGAAGGCGGCGTTGCGGAAAGCTTGTGCTGAGTTCGTGTTTCAGTTGCCACAAGGACTCGATACGCCTTGTGCGGAATTGGGAGGAGGACTGAGTGAGGGTCAGGCGCAACGTATTGCGATAGCCCGTGCATTGCTGCGCGACCGTCCGGTGATGTTGCTGGATGAGGCAACGAGTGCCCTTGACGCTGATACGGAGGCACGGCTGCTGCGCAACATGCTTTCCTCGCATGAGAAAACCATCTTGTTCATTACCCACCGTCCGGCTGTGATTGCCTACTGCGACAAGGTGTTGAAGATTGGGGAGGAATAAGAGAGGATGCGGGTTTCGCGTGGTTGTAGCATCCAGTCGTGGGTGAGGTCTACCTGCGCGCCTGTATGGATGTCGGTGGCTACTTCTTGCTGTCCGATGACCTCTGCATAGCGTGCCACATGGAACGTGGCCGGCTTGCGCTTGCCGTTGAGTATGGTAAGCACGGTGTTGCCTTCGTATTGCCGGGCAATGACGTATACTCCGTTCTGGGGAATGAATTGTTTTTGAGAACCATGAATAATCACTGCGTTTCCCTGACGCCAATGGAGTAATGTGCGCAGCCATTCGAAGAGGGCTTGCTCGGCAGCGGTACGTCCCTCGGGGGTAAAGGCATTGCGCTTGTCGCCGGGAAAGCCTCCGGGAAAATCCTTACGCACATCACCGTCGCCCATTTGTTTGGTGCCGTTCATCAGAATCTCCGTACCATAATAGAGTTGAGGGGTACGTTTGATGGTGAGCAGAATGGCCAGAGCTTGTCGCAAGGCTGTGGAATCCTTACCCTTACCCAAGAATCTGTCGGTGTCGTGGTTGTCGAGAAAAGCCATGACAAGGGCAGGGTTGGGATAGAGATAGTCATAGACCAAGGTATGGTAGACGCGGTTCAGACCTTTCCACCAGTCGTCGGTTTCCTCGTGTTTGGCATGGTTGATACGGTCGAAGAAGGCAAAGTCCATGACGGCAGGCAGGTAGCTGTTGTGCTGCACCAAACGGGAGTCGCGCTGCCAGGCTGCAGTATAGGCGGGCTCGGTGACCCATGTTTCTCCCACCGTGGTAAAGAAAGGATACTCCCGCTGGATGGCCTTCATCCATGTTGCCATAGCGTGGGCATCGGCATAGGGATAGGTGTCCATGCGGATGCCGTCGATGCCCATTGTTTCTATCCACCAGATACTGTTTTGTATGAGGTAGCGCAGCAGATGGGGGTTGCGTTGGTTCAAGTCGGGCATAGAGGGCACAAACCAGCCCTCTACCGTTTCCTTGAAATCGATATCGCTGGCATAGGGGTCTACGACCGTTGTGAGTTTGTAGTTGGTAAGGAGGATGTTGTCGCGGTTCTTAAGGGGAGAGACAACATGCGAGGGAGCGCTCTTGTGGGCTGAAGTAACGGTAGGGGTGGGCGGAAGACCGTTGAACCAGTCTTGGGAAGGCATGTCGCGAAGCCAAGGATGGTCGAAGCTGCAATGGTTGAAAATCATGTCCATCACGATTTTCAGTCCTTTGCTGTGTGCTTCATCGCACAATAGGCGGTAACTGTCGTTCGTTCCTAAGCGGGCATCAACCTTATAATAATCGGTGGTGGCATAGCCATGGTAGGTGCTATAGCCCTTGCTGTCGGCGGAGTTGTTTTCCAGGACAGGGGTGAGCCAAAGGGCCGTAACGCCCAGTTCACGGAAATAATCGAGGTGTTGACGAATGCCTTCTAAGTTGCCGCCATGCCGTAGGTTGGGTTGTTGGCGGTCGATCTGATAGGGGCGCATGCCTGCTATAGGGGCACCGACATCGCCTCCGTGGGCAAAACGGTCGGGCAGCAGCATATAGAGCACATCGGCATTTGTGAATCCTTTCCGTTCCTCCCCGGCCTTCTCTCTCTCCCTGAGTGTGTACAAATGGGTGTGACGATGTTTGCCCAACGTGAAAGTGAGGGGGATGCGTCCGGGTTGTGCGGTGGCAAGGTCGAGGTACAGCCACAGATAGTTCTGACTGTCTAACCGCACGACACGTGTGAGGCGCACACCGGGATAATCTACCGATACCTTGGCCTGCCGTATGCCCTTGCCATACACCATCAGTTGCAGGCATGAGTCCTTCATGCCTGCAAACCAATGGGTGGGTTCTATGCGGTCGATACACATGACTATTTTCTGCCGGACTGTAGGATGAGTTCCGACAGGTTGGCTTTGAAGTCGGTATCGTTCTGCAGTGTCTCGATAGGGATGTGCATCCTATAACGCCAGTAATGATGGGGATTGGCAGGGATATTGATACGTTCGGCCTGCGCATCAGGGAGCCGCAGTTGGTCGTCGATAGCTAACCAGTCCTGCAGACTGAGTACACAGAGCATGGAACCGGAGGCTAACTGTTGGGCTACAATATCGCGTGCTAACCAGCAGGGTAGCGGATGAGGAGCCGTACCATCGCGATGCAATAGGGTGTGGTAGTATTCCTCGGTGCGCTGACTGTCTTCGTCCCACCATTGGCGGAGGGTAGGCATATCGTGTGAGGAGAAGGTGCATACCGAGCGGTAGGGATAGGTGGCGGGGGTACCAAACCGTAAGCCCGGTTCCTTCGGCATGCTCTGTACCTCTAAGCTGAGAATACGCAGTTGTTCCATTACCCATGGCACACAATCGGGCACCATGCCTAAGTCTTCTGCGCATACCAGCATACGGGTGGCTTCAACAAGTTTGGGCAGTTTCTTCATAGCCTCACCATACCAGAACTGGTTGTTGCGGCGATAGTAGTAATCGTCGTACAGGCGGTTGAAGGCATGCTGCTCTGCTTGCGACAGGTTATGGTAGCAAGGCTCATACTGGGCACAGATACGTGGATGGAAGGTGTCGGCGTTGCGATGGTCGCGCACGAAGAGCACGTTGTTGATGAAGGAGAAGAGGGCGTCGCGGAGCGATGCACTGAGGATGCCTTGCGCATACAGGGCTTCAACCTTCCGCTGACTGTCGGCGAGAGGACTGAGCATATAGCCTTGTTTGCCCTTTCGTTCTAAATAAGTGTTGCGGAGCTCGGTTTGTGCTTCGGGCGACAGCGTTTCCAACATGGCATCGCTGACGAAGGGTGTTGTCCATGCCGCTTCCTCGAAGGAAAGGCCATAGGAGTTGATTTCCTCGCGCGAAAGTCCTAACGAGGGAGAGAAATGTCCCAGCAGACCTTGGATGCTGTCGATGGGAATCTCCCAGATTCTGAAGAATCCCAGGATATGGTCGATGCGGTAGGCATCGAAGAACTTGGCCATATAGGTGAAGCGGCGCACCCACCACTGGCAGTTATCTTGAAGCATGGCTTCCCAGTTGTAGGTGGGGAAGCCCCAGTTCTGTCCGTTCACAGAGAAATCATCGGGGGGTGCTCCGGCCTGCCCGTCTAAATGGAAGTAGGTGGGTTCCATCCATACATCGCATCCCTGCCGGTGTACACCGATAGGAATGTCACCTTTGAGGATAACCCCTCTCTTGCGTGCGTGGGCATGCACCTCTTTCATCTGGCGATAGAGCAGATATTGCACGAAATAGTAGAAGGCTACATTCTTGTAGGCCTTGCAACGAGGATTGGTAAGGACTTTGCGGTCTTCCTCATTCCAAGTGGTATGCTTTGGCCACTGGGTGAAGTCGGCCGTGCCGTAGGTGTCGCGCAGATGGCAATATTGGGCATAAGGAACTAACCAATATGCGCTCTCGTCAAAGAAGGCCTTGAAGTCCTTGGTGGCTAATGTGGCATTCCCTTCCTGGGCATAGAGTTCCAACAGGTAGGCCTGCTTGCCGCCATTCACCTGCTCGTAGTCAATCTGCGGCAGGGCATTCAGCGTGGCTGCCATCTTGTCGTAGTAGGCTTTCCGTGCTGCATCCATGAGCGGTGGCAGTTGCCGCAGGTCGATATATTGTGGATGGAGGGCAAAGATGCTGATACAGCTATAGGGATAGGAGTCGGTCCAGGTATGGGTGAGGGTAGTGTCGTTGATGGGCAGAATCTGCAACACCCGTTGGTGTGTGGAGGCCACGAAGTCAATCATCTGCCTGAGGTCGCCGAAGTCGCCCACACCAAAGCTGCCTTGGGTGCGTAAGGAGAAGACGGGTATGAGGGTGCCGGCCAGTTTCTCGTTGTTAAGGGCAAAGAACGATTGGTCGAGCGCATAGGCTGCCAACTCTCCTTCGCGGAGTCCGGGAAGTTCGATGGTGCGGTTCAAGCCATCTTCCCATAGCACCTTATCCTCGCCAGAGGTATTCTTAATGGCAAACTTAAACTCCATGACACGGCTTTCCAAGGTGTCGGCATCAATGTCGGCAACCCACTCGTGGTAGTTGTGCTCCGTCATGGGAATACCTTTGCCCACAATCCATTCGCCTAAAGCCTTCCCTGCACCTACAATGACCAGTTGCTGACCAGAGCGGAGCTGCGGAGCACGGGTAATGATGCGTACGGTACGGGCATAGTTGGAAGAGAGCGGCATGACAGGGCGATGGTGGTGCAGGCACTCTGTGAAGGCAGAACTGTAGCGATAGGTGTCGTGTGGCATCTCTGCCCAACGGTCGTAAACGGTGTATACCGTGGCACGCTTGGCCGACAATTCCAAACGGTGGGTTACCGTGGTCCATTCGCGACGCAGGCAGGTTCCTTGTGCTTCAACCGTATAGTAATACTGTAAGGAAGCTTGCCCAAACTTCTCTTTCCATGCGATGCCACACCACCAGAGTTTGCCATCGTTGGTGCTCATGCGGTATGTGGTTTCTTTGTTGTCAGGTTCCAACACGTTCAGGATGAGTTGTTCGCCAAACGTGGTTTGATAGTCGATATTGAAGTAGATGTCCATTTATATATACACCTTATTAATATTATATATACCTTAATTAATATAATAGGATGAGTCCGGCAAAAGCTGCACACAGAATCATGTGGATGGGATTGATTTTCACATATTGGGTGCCCACAAAGGTGGCCACGAAGAGTGAAACGCTTACCCAGAAGGTCCAGGGGTCGGTGTGCATGCTGCCAAAGTTCTCCTTGTTACAGAGCAGCAAGGTGGCAGCGGCCAACAAACCCACTACAACAGGGCGCAGACCGGCAAAGATACTTTGTATCACGACGGTATGCATGTATTTCATGAACATGCGACTGATGAGAATCATCAGGATGAATGAAGGTAATACCAGCGCAAAGGTGGCAATGCACGAGCCTGCTATGGCTAAGGTGTTGCCAAAGCCGGCATTGTGAATGGCGGTGTAGCCGCAATAGGTGGCAGCGTTGATGCCTATGGGGCCAGGGGTCATTTGGGAGATGGCCACGATATTGGCAAACTCAGCCGAGGAAATCCAGCTATGGCGTACCACCGTTTCCGTTTGTATGAGCGACAACATGCCGTAGCCGCCACCAAATCCGAAGATACCTATTCCAAAGAAGGTTATGAATAATGACAGGAATATCATGGCTCTGTAGGTTTGATGAATTTACCATAGAGGTAGCCGGCTGTGCCTGCTGCCAACAGGATGATGATGGGGTTGACACCGAAAGCCCATATCAACAAGGCTGAGATGATGGGAATCCAACAGTTGGCAAGGTTGATGCCTACCTGTTTGGCCATGTTGAAGGTGGGAACGGCTATCAGGGCTACAACGGCCGGACGAATGCCGGCAAACATAGATGCCACCCAGGGTATCTCCATGAAATGACGAAAACACATGGCAATAGCCAAGATGATGAGAAAAGAGGGGAGCGCAGTGCCCAAGGCGGTGCACAGTGCTCCCCTTGTGCGACGCAGTTTATAGCCGATGAACACGCTCAGGTTGATGGCGAAGACGCCGGGACAACTCTGGGCGATGGCAATGAGGTCAACAAACTCTTGCTTGTCTATCCATTGCTTGCGGTCAACGACCTCTGCCTCGATGATGGGAATCATGGCGTATCCACCCCCGAGGGTGAATGCGCCAATCTTGAAAAAGGTCTTGAAACTTGTCCAATAGAAATTCTTCACTGTAGAATGGGATTAGCGTTTCGTTTCAATCCACTTGCGGGCATTTACAAATGCCTCTATCCAAGGAGTAACCTCTTCCTGACGACGGTTGGATGGATACCAGGCCTGCTGCCAGGGGAAGATGGCACGCTCCAAGTGGGGCATCATGGCTAAATGGCGGCCATCGGCAGAACAGATTCCTGCTACGTTATAGTCGGAACCGTTCGGGTTGCCGGGATAGCCTGCATAGTTGTATTTGGCCACGATATGGTAGTTGGCTTCGGGCTCAGGCAGACTGAAGTTGCCTTCACCGTGAGCCACCCAGATACCTAACTTATTGCCGCTGAGGCTGCCAAACATCACGCTGTTGTTCTGAGGAATTTCCAAAGAGAGGAATGAGCTCTCGAACTTATGCGATACGTTATGCAGCAGATGGGCACGGTGGGCATGCTCGGGATTGATGAGGTTCAGTTCCACCATCAGCTGGCAGCCGTTGCAGATGCCTAAGGAGAGGGTGTCCTCACGTGCATAGAACTTGTCGAGGGCTTCCTTGGCTTTCGGGTTGAAGAGGAAAGCGCCTGCCCAGCCTTTGGCCGAGCCGAGCACGTCGGAGTTGGAGAAGCCACCGCAGAATACAATCATATTGATGTCTTCCAATGTTTCTCTACCACTGATGAGGTCGGTCATCATCACGTCTTTCACATCGAAGCCTGCCAAATAGAGGGAGTAAGCCATCTCACGCTCGCCATTGGTACCTTTCTCACGGATTATGGCTGCCTTGATGCCAGAAGGTGTGCGGCGGTCGGCACTGATGCCATATTGTGCGAGGGTTCCTGTGAAGTTGGCGTTGAAACGCATCTCAACAGGCTGCTTGGCGTAGTTGTTATAACGCTCGCGGGCCATGCCGTTCATGCTCTGCTTGCGGTCAAGGAGGTAGCTGGTCTTATACCATACATCGCGCAGGGCATTGATGTCGAAGGTGTGCTCAATGTCGTTCTTCTTCACTACGATGCTACGCTCGCCCGGTGTGGGATAGGCAATCTTGGCATAGCCGATGCCTTGCTCTTCGAGGTATTCGCGCAGTTCCTGCTTGTGGTTATCGCTCACCTGGATGATGACACCGGGATTCTCTGCGAAGAGGGCTTTCACAAGGTCGTCGTCGGCTATGTCGTGCAGGTTCACATGTAAGCCACCCTCGGTGTTGGCGAAGGTCATCTCCAACAAGGTGGTGATCAAACCACCGGCGGAAATGTCGTGACCTGCGAGAATCCAGCCACGGCGTATCAGCTCTTGGATGGCTTCAAAGCAGTCAGCAAAATACTCAGGATTCTTCACGGTGGGCACATCATCGCCTACACAACCCAGGCTTTGGGCAAAGGCGGAACCGCCCAAACGCTGGGCATCGAAGCTGAAGTCGATATGATAGAGAGAGGAATTCTTGTCGTTGACGAGGACGGGTGAAACAACCTTACGGATGTCGGACACTTCACCTCCGGCAGAGACAATGACCGTTCCCGGAGAAATAATCTTCTTGCCGTCGGGGTATTGCTGGCTGAGCGACAGACTGTCTTTGCCCGTAGGAACATTGACATGGATGGCGCAGCAGAAGTCGGAGAGAGCCTTGACAGCGGTATAAAGACGGGCATCCTCACCCTTCTGGGAGCGGCAGGGCCACATCCAGTTGGCAGAGAGCGACAAACTTTCCATGCCGTCGGCCAAAGGAGCCCACACAATATTTGTCAGCGATTCGGCTACCGACAGCACGCTGCCTGCAGCAGGGTCGGCAAGTCCGGCCTGCGGAGCATGACCGATAGCGGTGGCAATACCTTTTACGCCACGGTAGTCGAGGGCTACGACACCACAGTCTGACAACGGCAACTGCAACTGCCCTTGGCATTGCTGGCGGGCTATCTTGCCCGTTACGGAACGGTCTACCTTATTGGTGAGCCAGTCCTTGCAGGCTACAGCTTCCATCTGCAGCACACGGTTCAGGTATTCGTCGAGCTTGTCTTGTGAATAGGTAACATCCTGATAGTGGCGTTCTACCGTCTCATCGCGCATGATGGTTTTGGGAGAATGTCCAAACATCTGTGCCACATCCAGGTCGAAAGGCTTCTTACCATCGGCCTGCTCGAAAGAGAAATGAGCATCGCCCGTTGTCTCGCCTACCACATACAGCGGTGCACGCTCGCGCTCTGCAATCTTCTGCACATGCTCCAGGTGTTTCTCGTCGATGAGCAGACCCATGCGCTCCTGACTCTCATTGGCAATGATTTCCTTGGCGCTCAGTGTCTTGTCGCCAATGGGAAGCTCCTTCATGTCGATGCGACCGCCACACTCCTCTACCAGCTCCGAGAGACAGTTGAGGTGTCCGGCTGAACCGTGGTCGTGGATGCTGACAACAGGGTTGTTATCTTCTTCAACCAAGGCACGCACCAAATTGTAGGCACGTTTCTGCATCTCCGGATTGGCACGCTGCACGGCATTCAACTCGATGCCGTTGGAATAGCGTCCGGTATCTACCGACGATACAGAACCGCCACCCAAGCCAATGCGGTAGTTGTCGCCACCCACTACAACAACCTTGTTGCCTTTCTGAGGTGCTTTCTTCAGGCAGTCGCGCTTCTTGCCATAGCCCACACCACCTGCCAGCATGATAACCTTGTCGTAGCCCAACTCCTGATCGCCTTCCTTATGTTCGAAGGTGAGCAGTGAACCGGTGATGAGCGGCTGACCAAATTTGTTGCCGAAGTCACTGGCTCCATTGGAGGCCTTGATAAGAATCTGTTCCGGGGTTTGATATAGCCATTTGCGCACAGGCAACAGGTCTTCCCAATCACGTTGGCAGTCGGTCTGGCCTGCATCGTCCTTCAAACGGGGGTAGGAGGTCATATAAACGGCTGTTCCTGCTATGGGCCATGAGCCGACACCACCACCCATACGGTCGCGGATTTCACCACCTGTTCCTGTGGCAGCACCATTGAAAGGTTCTACTGTAGTGGGGAAGTTGTGGGTTTCGGCCTTGAGCGAGATGACACTCTCAATATCTTCCACCTGGAAATAGTCGGAAGTAGACTGGTCTTTGGGGGCGAACTGCTCCACTACAGGACCTTGGGCAAAGGCCACATTGTCTTTGTAGGCAGAGAGGATGCGTCCGGGATTTTCCTGCGTGGTTTTCTTTATCATGGCAAAGAGGCTCGATTCCATCTCCTGACCGTCGATGATAAAGGTGCCACCGAAAATCTTATGGCGGCAGTGCTCTGAATTGATCTGCGCAAAACCGAAGATTTCAGAGTCGGTGAGCGGACGGCCGTTCTGTTGTTCTATCTTATGCAGATAGTCCATTTCCTCGGGCGACAAAGCCAGACCTTCCTGCTCGTTGTATTCCTCAAGATTGTCGACATACTTGATGGGTTCCGGCTGGTGGTTGATGGTAAAGATTTCCTGGTTCAAACCTTTATACATGCGTTGCAGCATAGGGTCGTGCTCCGCATCTTCTGAGTTGACAGGGAAATATTCCTCGATACGTGAAATACCTTTGAGACTCATGTTCTGTGTTATCTCTACGGCATTCGTACTCCACGGAGTAACCATCTCACGGCGAGGACCTACATAGTAGCCTTCCAGTGTGTCGCACTGCAAGAAGCTGGCGTCACCGTATAGCCAGCATAGTTCGTTGACTTCCTCTGGATTGGGCTGATGGTCGATTTCAGTCGCAATCACATGTTCATTTTGCGTCTTGAAGAATAGAATCATAGCTCTTAATTCTTTATTTTATGATATAAATTGTAAATTCTGTATGCAAAAAGTCGCTTAACAATTCTTTTGCAAAGATAATGCAAACCGAAGACAATACAAAATAAACTCGTTTATTTTTATTGTTGAGGTGCCGCTTATCTT
>CAMAMZ010000016.1 GCA_945837185.1 uncultured Bacteroidales bacterium
GAGAAAATTATAGATCACGGTCATATATTGATTTCTCGTCTAAATACATCTATCTCTCTGGTTACCTTGAGGCGTATGGCGATGATAATATACAGTCATGGTGTACACTCTATGGCGTATGGCAATAAACGTTAGTATAGTATAGTTGTAATTTCGTTTCTCGAAGGCCGCGGTACATGGTTTGTACGGCGGCCTTTTTGTGCGTATATATATTTAAAGGTACGCGCGTACCTTATTAATATACTCTAATAATATAATATGCTTTGGCCAAACATGTAGCTTGTGTAGCATTGCCGTTAAGTTGCAAGTTACGTTCAGCCTAGGCTGAACGGTCAAATATGTCTATATTGATGTTGATAGATGTTATCTTCTACGACCGTTCAGCCTAGGCTGAACGAAAAGGGGAGTTCCTTATGGCTATTGTGATAATTATATAGAGGTGCGGCAGCTATTATATGTTATCGGACAGCAATAAATAAAACAGGCGGTTACATGGATTTGTAACCGCCTGTTGCGAATCGTATGGCGAACGCTTATCGCTTGTTTGTCATAATCTTCAATACCATATCATCGGTGGCACACATGGCTTCTTTACCAATATTGGTCAGGTTCTGGATAGAACGGTCCACATCCTCATCAATGATACCTTCAGCCTCTGTAACGTACTTTCCTTCCCGAGCCAAGAGGGCAGAGAGAAGAGCCGTGGAAACACCAGAACATATCTTAAGCGAACAACTGGGTTTGGCACCATCGCAAATCATACCCGTCAGGTTGGCTATCATATTCTTCACGGAATGACAGATGTCGGTATAAGAACCTCCCATGAGATATGTAATGCCACAACTTGAGCCAATAGAAGCTACCACACAGCCACACAAGGCACTCAGTCGACCAAGACTCTGCTTGATGTAGATGGCTGTGAGATGACTCAGTGTAAGCGCACGAATCAATTCCTCCTCCGTGTTCTCATTCTCTTCAGCAAAAACGGCTACAGGGTTGGTGGCACAGATACCTTGGTTGCCTGAACCACTGTTGCTCATAACAGGAATCATGGCGCCTCCCATACGGGCATCGCAAGCTAAAGCTGTTTTCGATATGATATGCGAGAACATGGTTTTACCAAAGATACCGTGGCTTAAGGGGCGGTCCATGGTTTTGCCCAAACAATGCCCGTAGTTGCCTTTGATAGACTCTGCTGCAGCTTTCAGATTGTATTCTTTAGTGCGCAAGATAGGACGTAACTCCTCGGTGGGAGCGGTAGTGGCAAAATCGTAAACCAGCTGGAAGTTGAGAGAAAGGTGGGCTTTTTCTGCCTCTTCGGTACAACCATCCCTGCGGTCGAGACTTATGATGCCATCACGCTCTTCATAGACGAAGTTTGTATGCCCGGTAGCAATAATGGCTGTGGTACGACTGCCTCCTGCCTCACAGATGGCTTCTATATAGAGCTTGTCGCAGCTACCCTGTTTGAGCTGAATGTCGATATGCTCCTCTGCTACATAACGTTTGCCTAATTCCAAGGTCTCAGGAGTAAGGTCTTTGAGCACCTCTAACTGATAGGCCGACTTGCCGATGAGGGCACCGAGGGCTATGGCAATGGGCAGACCAATCATGCCGGTGCCGGGGATGCCTACACCCATGGCATTCTTCAGGATATTGGCACTCAGCATCACTGTAATCTTCTCTGGGCGTCTGCCCAGATTCTCTGTGGCACGAGCCACACAAAGGGCCACTGCCATAGGTTCTGTACAGCCTACGGCAGGCACCACTTCTTGTGCTATCAAATCAAGGATTTGTTTCCTTGTGTTGTGATCCATCATCACTTATTTCTTATAGTTCTCAATACCCTTTGTCAGGAACTCTATATATCCAGGAATATCCTCCTTATAGCTATGCGACTTGCAGAGCGGGTTACCCTCATTGTCTACTGCCACATAGAAAGGTTGAGCGTTGGCACCGAACTTACTTGCCTGGAGATAGCTCCATTTGTCGCCTATAGTACGCAGGGTGCGCTTCTCACCGTTGAATACCACTTCGATGGGTTCAGCAAGCGGTGTCTTGTCGTCAACATAAAGAGAGATGAGCACGTAGTCTTTGGTCAGTAAGTCGGCTACGCTGGGATCGGTCCATACTGCTGCTTCCATCTTACGACAGTTCACACAACCGAAACCGGTGAAGTCGAGCAATACGGGTTTGCCTTGGGCTTTGGCAGCTGCCATACCCAGTTCATAATCTTTGTAGTGTGGTTCTACTGTCTTGGTGTTGAGGTTGAAATCCTGGGTGTTGATAGGAGGAGCAAAAGCACTGATAGCCTTGCAAGGAGCACCCCACAATCCAGGCACCATGTAAATGGCAAAGGCAATGGAACACAATCCGAGCATGATGCAGGGCACAGGCATAGGCTTGTTGATGTCGCCGCCGATAGCGTCTTCCTGGAACTTCAGTTTGCCAATGAGATAGAGGCCCAGTGCGCCGAAGATTACGATCCACAAAGAGATAAACACCTCGCGGTCGAGGATGTGCCAACCGTAAGCCAAGTCAGCTACGGAGAGGAACTTGAGGGCGAAAGCAATCTCTATAAAGCCCAGAACAACCTTGATGGTGGTCATCCATGAACCCGATTTGGGTGCTGACTTCAACCAAGAAGGGAAGAGGGCAAAGAGGGTGAAGGGGAGAGCCAGCGCCAATGCAAAGCCCAACATACCGATGGTAGGAGCCAACCAGTCACCGGAGGTAACCGTCTCTACGAGCAGCAAACCGATGATAGGTGCTGTACATGAGAATGACACCAATACCAAAGTAAAGGCCATCAGGAAGATAGAGATGAGGCCGGTGGTATTGGACGCTTTTGTGTCGACAGCATTGGCCCAACGATCTGGAAGTTTGATTTCAAACCATCCAAAGAAAGAGAAGGCAAATACCAACAACAGCAAGAAGAGTACGATGTTGAATATAGCGCTTGTTGAAAGCTCATTGAGTTTGCTGGGACCAAAGATAGCCGTAATCAGCAGACCTAAGGTGAGGTAGATGACCACAATGGAAAGGCCATAGGTCACTGCGTCTTTGATACCTTTCTGCTTGTCGTCTTTTGCACGCTTCAGGAAGAAACTGATGGTCATGGGAATGATGGGCCAGATGCAAGGCATGACAAGGGCGAGCAAACCACCTATAAAACCTACCAGAAAGATATAGAAAAGAGAATGGTCGGCAATGTTGCCGGCATCGTCAAGGGCATGCAGCTCCTCAACTACAGGACGCCACCAGGCCTGCGTGTCGGCATCACCCACTGCAGCTACGGTTGCTTGTGCTGTAGAATCGGCAGGAGCAACAGAGTCGGCAGGAGTAACCACCTGTGCAGGAGTTTCTGCGGGAGCTACTTCTTTGTCGTTGCTTGTGGGCTGCTTGTCAGCTGCAGCAGCGGCCTTTGAGTCGACAGCAGGCGATTTGCCGCTCTTCACAAAGCTCACTGATGTGGGAGGCATGCAGCTCTCATCGTTGCAGGAGCCATATTCCAGATATACGTCGATGGAATAGTCGGGCTTGGTGAATTTAACACGTTGAACAAATTGCACGCTGCCTTCAAAATAACGCACCTTCATATCGAAGAGCTTGTCAAAAATAGAGATTTCATGCCCCTTAGGAGTCAACTTGCCTACCAGTTCCACTCCCTCGAGTTTGTTAACATTGATGGTTGCCGATACCGGGCCACCTGCAGCCAGATCGGTTGAATACACGTGCCATCCTTCATCAATCTTACCGCTGAACACAATTTCGCCTTCTGCTGTTGTGCCGGTCTTTAGGTTAGCTGAGAATTTCACTGGTTCTACCAACTGTGCATGTACCACTGACATGACAAAAAGAAGGAGAGCCAAAGTAATGCTTTTCTTCATTGTAAAAATATTATTTGATTGTTATTTTATATACGTTTTATGGGGTAGGATGGGGACTGCTAAACGTTGTTTTTTCAATGAGTTTAACAGTCCGCTCCATTATAAGGAAGAAGAGAAATCTTAACCTACCGAGCTTCCTGGTTTGACTTTCCCCAAAGTAGTGGTTACATTGAGTCGTCCGTCAAAGTCAACGGCGGAGAGTATCATGCCTTGGCTTTCAATACCCATCATTTTACGTGGCGCAAAGTTGGCCACGAATAGCACATCTTTGCCCACCAGTTCTTCAGGCTCATAGTAGGCTGCTATACCACTGAGAATGGTACGGTCGGTGCCACTGCCATCATCAATGGTGAACTGCAGGAGTTTCTTGGACTTCTTTACATGCTGACAGGCTTTGATATGGCCTACACGGATGTCCAGTTTTTCAAAGTCTTCAAAGCTAACCGTTTCTTTGATGGGGGCTGCTTGGTAAGCAGCGGCTTCATTGGCTTTCTTGGTAGCCTCAAGTTTGTCGAGTTGTTGTTGGATGGTTGTATCCTCAATCTTTTCGAACAACAGTTCAGGTTCGCCCAGCTGATGGCCTGCTTCCAAGAGTTGTGTGCTACCCAGTTGTTCCCATTCGTAATGCTCCACGTTGAGCATGTTCAGCAGTTTTTTGCTGCTGAATGGGAGGAAGGGTTCAAAGGCAATCGCTAAATTGGCCACCAGTTGCAAACTGATGTTGAGGATTGTTTCCACGCGTTTCATATCGGTTTTGGCCACTTTCCAAGGTTCACAGTCTGCTATGTATTTGTTGCCAATGCGAGCCAGATTCATAGCTTCTTTCTGTGCATCGCGGAACTTGAAGCCTTCCAGCAGATGTTCCACATGCTGTTTCACGTCCTTGAATTCTGCCAAGGTGGCACGGTCTGTGTCGGTAAGTTCTCCACAGGCGGGCACAACACCATTCCAATATTTCTTTGTGAGTTGTAGGGCACGGTTCACAAAATTGCCGTAGATGGCCACCAACTCATTGTTGTTACGGTCTTGGAAATCCTTCCAGGTGAAGTTGTTGTCCTTTGTTTCCGGTGCATTGGCTGTGAGCACATAGCGCAACACATCCTGTTTGCCAGGAAAATCAACCAGATACTCATGAAGCCATACAGCCCAATTGCGGGATGTTGAGATCTTGTCGTTCTCCAAATTGAGGAACTCATTGGAAGGCACATTGTCGGGCATGATATAAGCGCCATGAGCTTTCATCATTACAGGGAAAATCAGGCAGTGGAACACGATGTTGTCTTTTCCAATGAAGTGTATAAGGCGTGTTTCCTCATCTTGCCACCATTTTTGCCAGCTGCCCCAACGCTCAGGTTCCTTCTCACAAAGTTCCTTGGTGTTGGAGATATAGCCTATCGGTGCGTCAAACCATACGTAGAGCACCTTGCCTTCTGCCCCTTCCACAGGAACAGGAATACCCCAGTCAAGGTCGCGGGTCATGGCACGAGGTTGCAAATCCATGTCGAGCCAGCTCTTGCATTGTCCATATACATTGGGGCGCCATTCTTTGTGCCCCTCCAGAATCCATTGTTTCAACCAATTTTGGTATTTCCCCAAAGGCAGATACCAGTTCTTGGTAGGCTTCTTGACCAATCCATGACCAGGGTTGTTCTTGTTAGTGGGATTGATGAGTTCGTCTGGCGAAAGCGTGGCACCGCATTTTTCACATTGGTCGCCATAAGCTCCCTCTGCTCCACAGCGTGGACATGTACCCACAATGTTGCGGTCGGTGAGAAATTCGCCTGTCTCCTCGTCGCAGTATTGCAGTTCGGTGTGCTCCTCCAGTTCGCCTTTGTCATAAAGGGTGCGGAAGAAATCGGAAGCAAATTGGTGGTGAATCTTGGAGGTTGTGCGGCTATAGATATCGAACGAAATGCCAAAATCCTCAAACGATTTCTTGATGAGATTGTGATAGCGGTCTACTACCTCCTGTACGCTGATGCCTTCTTGCCGTGCACGGATAGTGACAGGTACACCATGCTCATCGCTGCCGCCAATGAACACAACCTCTTGTTTCTTGAGGCGCAAGTAGCGTACATAAATGTCTGCTGGTACATATACACCGGCCAAATGGCCAATATGCACACCACCGTTGGCATACGGGAGCGCAGCCGTAACGGTGGTTCGCTTAAATTTCTTTTCCATAAAAACGATCGTAATTTTATTATGGTTGCAAAATTACGAAATAATTGCCAATAAAAGCCCTTTTTTATGGTGGAAAATCTTTCTTTTTGCTACTCCTGCTGTAATTTTAGCAAGAAAATTGGGAACGTGTTATTCCTTACGCCATAAACCATGGAGGTTACAATAGGCGAGGGCACATACTGCCGCCTCGTTGGTCATAAAGATGGCCTGAGGTTCATCGGAAGGCTGCAACTCGCAACGTAGCACATGTGTAGGGGTTTCCAGAACAATCCACTGAATGTAATGTGCTGCGGTCATAGGATGGGAAATGCTTCCTACCGTCACCTTATAGCCTCCCTCGATTTTCTCTATTACCGGTATGTGCTTCTCTTGCGATGCCTCGGTGGTGTTGCCGGGAAGTTTCACCATGGGTTTGCCACAGCATACAAGGACGCCACCGCCCTCACTCATCACTTCTACCACATTGCCACATATAGGGCAATGATAAATTTCTCTTTTCTTTGTCATGATAGGCTCCTTTCTTTAAAATAAATCCAGAATGGTTTTCACCACAAATATAGCGAAAAACAAGCATACCAACGCATGCGGTGTGCAGAATATCACAAAACTAATGTTTATTTAACCTCCGTTGAGTGTTGCCGACAAGGGTGTTGGCTTCCTGGCAGGTAGTATTAAAAATAGTGAATTGTTCCCTATTTCTGAAAGAAAGGCTTACCTTTGTAAGCTAAAATTGGTAAATCATACGCACTATGAGTTTGACAACTATCGTGGCCAAGGCTTTTCTGGCACGACAGAAAAGTTTGGAGCACCATGCCCATCATGCGGAAGCTCTGCAAGAACGGGTTTTAAAATATTTGATAGGAAGAGGGCAGAAAACAGAATACGGCCAACGTTATCTTTTTGATGCCATCAGAAACTATAGCGATTTTGCGCGCTGTTTGCCTATTAACACATACGAGGAGATGAAGGAGGATATCGATCGTATGCGTCATGGTGAGGCAAATGTATTGTGGCCGGGACAGGTGAAATGGTATGCTAAATCCTCTGGCACCACCAACGACAAGAGTAAGTTCATTCCCGTAACGCACGAAGGTCTTCAGAATACCCATTACCAAGGCGGAAAAGATGTAGTGGCTTTTTATTTGCGCAACAATCCCAAAAGTCGCCTGTTTGATGGAAGGAGTTTGATATTGGGAGGCAGCCATGCTCCGAACTACAATATTTCCGACTCTTTGGTAGGCGACCTCTCGGCCATTCTAATAGAGAATATCAATCCTTTGGCTAATTTAGTGCGTGTGCCCTGCAAAAAAACAGCACTTCTCGCTGACTTTGAAGTGAAACGGGATCGTATAGCGAAAGAGACCATGACGAAAAATGTGACCAACATCTCAGGCGTGCCCAGTTGGATGATGTCGGTATTGGTGCGCATTCAGGAACTGACAGGCAAACAGCATATTGATGAGGTTTGGCCTAACTTGGAGGTGTTCTTCCATGGCGGCATCGCATTTACGCCCTATCGCAAGCAATATGAGCAGTTGATAGCCAATCCTGATATGCACTACATGGAAACCTACAATGCCAGCGAGGGTTTCTTCGGTATTCAAGACGACCCGACAGACAGCTCGATGCTCTTGATGTTGGATTATGGTGTGTTCTATGAGTTCATACCGATGGAGGAGTATGGAACCGACAATCCTACCATTGTTCCTTTAAGTGGTGTTGAAACGGGGTGCAACTATGCGATGGTCATCACAACGGCTTGTGGCTTATGGCGCTATGTGATAGGCGATACAGTGATGTTCACGTCCAAGAATCCCTATAAGTTTATCATTACAGGGCGTACCAAATATTTTATCAATGCTTTTGGAGAGGAACTTATCATGGACAATGCTGAGCGTGGATTGGCCTATGCTTGTGAACAGACGGGGGCACAGGTGCGGGAATATACGGTGGCTCCTGTGTATATGGATGAGCAGGCACGTTGCCGTCATCAATGGCTAATAGAGTTTAGCGTGAAGCCGCAGTCGGTTGAGGAGTTTGCCCAATTGCTCGATAAGAAACTGCAGGAAGTGAACAGCGACTATGAGGCGAAGCGGTTCCATAACATCACCTTGCAGCATTTGGAAATCGTGGAGGCCAGACCCGATTTGTTCAATGACTGGTTGAAAGCCAAAGGTAAGTTGGGAGGACAGCATAAGGTGCCACGTCTGAGCAACAGTCGAAAGAACATTGACGAACTGCTGGAACTGCAGGGGAGGTGTGAATGATGGAAGGAAAGGAAAGGAAGGAAAGGCGATGTGCTTGGCGGGCAATGCTGTGGCTATCAGTAATGTTGGTAGTGATGGCTGCGTGCGCACGCATGGGTCAACCCGATGGTGGATGGTATGATGAGACTCCACCACATATCGTAGGATGCTCACCGGCGGATAAATCGGTGCATGTGAAAGGGCGCAAGATTTATATCAATTTCAATGAGTATATCAAAATTGATAACCCTACTGAGAATGTGGTAGTTTCACCGCCACAGTTGGAAGCTGCTGACATAAAAGGTCAAGGCAAGCGTATTATGGTGGAACTGAAAGACACGTTGAAGCCGAACACAACTTATACGATAGACTTTTCTGATGCCATCTCCGACAACAATGAAGGAAATCCGTTGGGCAACTTCACCTATAGTTTCTCTACAGGTGCAACAATTGATACGATGGAGGTGTCGGGATATGTAATTGATGCACAGACACTTGAACCGGTAAAGGGCATTATGGTAGGTTTGTACAACAATCTTTCAGATACGGTGTTCCAGCGTGAACCCTTGCAACGTGTGTCGAAAACGGATGGGAGCGGACACTTTGTTATCAAAGGAGTAGCCCCCGGCAAGTATCGCTGTTTTGCGCTGCAAGATGCTGATGGCAATTTCTCGTTCTCGCAGAAGAGTGAGATGATAGCGTTTAATCATGATGTCATCATACCAACGGCCAAACCCGATATCAGGCAAGATACCGTGTGGCGCGATACGCTGCATATCGATTCCATTGCACGCGTCAAATATACCCACTTCCTGCCAGACGACATCGTGTTGCGGGCTTTTACGGAAACGTTGACAGACCGTTATCTTGTCAAATCTGAACGAAAGGCTCCGGAGTGTTTCTCCTTGTTCTTCAGTTATGGAAGCGAGAAGCTGCCTGTGGTGGAGGGCTTGAATTTTGACCATCGGGATGCTTTCCTTGTGGAGGCCAGTGAGCGGAAAGACACGGTGAGCTATTGGCTTAAGGACACCATGTTGGTAAACCAGGATACGTTGCGTATCAAACTGCAATATGAGATGACTGATTCTAATGGGGTTCTGCAGCTGCAGACTGATACGTTGGAGATGCTGGCCAAGGAATCGTATGAAAAACGAATGAAAGACCGGCAGAAGAAGTATGAAAAGTGGCAGAAAGCACAGGAGAAGGCACGCAAGAAAGGAGAACCTTATGAGGAGCAGATGGCGGATGAGCGACTGATACCCCAATATGATGTGCCCTCTCAAATGGATCCGGACATCAATCTGCGCCTATCCTTCCCTACGCCACTTGTAAAAATGGACACTGCGGCCATTCATCTCTATTCAAAAATTGATACTTTGTGGTATGAGGCCCGATTCAAACTGAAAGAGGTGGAAGGGGTGCCGCGCACGTATGAGTTGTTGGCTGAATGGCGACCTGATGTGGAATATAGTCTGGAGATTGACAGTGCTGCTTTCTGCGACATCTATGGTAAGGTGGCAGGCAAGGAAAAGAAGGGGTTCAAGGTGCGCTCGCTCGATGAATACGCTCAACTCTTTGTAACGCTTCAGGAAATGGATGGGAAGCCGTTGATTTGCCAATTGCTCGATGGGCAGGATAAGGTAGTGAAGGAAGTGACGACACATACGGGAAGTGCTGATTTCTACTATCTCAAACCAGCCGATTACTACCTGCGTGTCGTGCTTGATGAAAATGGTAACGGCAAATGGGATACAGGCAACTATAAGGACGATGTACAACCTGAAATGGTTTATTATTACCAAAAGGAAATTGCCTGTAAGGCTAAATGGGATGTCACGCTGAAATGGAATCCATTGGCAAGGAAACTCAATGAGCAGAAACCTGCCAAGCTTTTGAAACAAAAGGCGGAACCTGCCAAGCGGCAAAAAGTAGGGCGCAATTTGCAACGTGCTAAAGATATGGGAATCCCTTACCCTGGCAATAAATAACAAATGAGGAAAAGAATGAAGAAAGCGATGTTACTGCTCCTGCCTGCGCTGTTTGTGGTACAGCAGCTGTGGGCACAGTGTGCCTTCCATAATGAGGCATTTCGGTCGGGTGAGTATCTCACTTACAACCTTTATTATAACTGGCAGTTTATATGGGTGAAGGCGGGAACGGCTTCGATGCATACTGTGCTGAGTAACTATAAGGGAAAGGCTGCTTATCGTTCGAGTCTGATAACACGTGGCAACAATAAGGTCGACAAAATGTTTGTACTCCGCGACACCTTGCTATGTTATGGTTCTCTGGATCTTGAACCGCTCTATTTCCGTAAGGGAGCACGTGAAGGCAAGCGTTACACGGTGGATGAAGTGTCGTACAGCTACAAAGATGGTAAGGTAATACTCCATCAGCATCGATTGCAGAACAATGGCAATCATCTGAACTTTACGAAAACACTTAATTATTGTGTGTTCGACATGCTGAATATGTTCATGCGTGCACGTTCTTTCAATCCTACCGGATGGAAGAAGGGACACGATATTGATTTCCCTATTGCCGATGGTAACAGTATTCATCCTGCCAAGATTCGGTATGAGGGAAAGACCAATGTTAAAGGCGATGATGGGGTGAAATACCGTTGTTTGCGCCTGTCGTATCTTGAAGATGAGGGAAAGGGTTTTAAACGCATTGTAGACTTTTATGTGACAGACGATGCGAATCATGTACCTGTTCGCCTCGATATGTTTCTACGTTTTGGCTCGGCCAAGGCTTTCCTCACCAGTATGAAGGGGGTAAGACATCCGCTTAAAAGTGTGGTGAGCAAGTAAGGAAAAGAGCCGACGAAAGCTTCTACCAACATCAAAAACGATAGCTATGGCAAAGCATACTTTGTGGAGAGATGATTATTGGTTGCCGCTGATGCAACTCTATATGGCTAATCCCATAGGTCCGAAGGAAACCTATGCCAAGCGAATGGTGGCACTGGCCCTGGAATGGCATATCCACCCTCAGTTCTTGCATGCCCAGATGCTACGGCTGCAGCATCTCGACACGCCAAAGCTTAAACGCCTTTGGGACACTTACGATGGCAAACCTAAACAACTTGCCCATGCGGTGAACATGCTCAGGCGAATGAATGGCTTTGGACAGGCAGAGGAATTCTATGAGGGAGTAGAGGTATGTGAATCGTGGGAGTGTGACTTCCGACCTGTGAATGGCGAGCAGCGGGTTATGCCCATGCATCTTGTTTTGATTCTTGACCTCTATTTCAGACTTACGCCCATCACCATGGTAGCGGATACGCCCGAAGTAAAAGAACTGGCAAACAAAATGGGCATAGATGCTGGAGACATATGTAGGGTGCTGCTTCTTTTCCAGGAATGTGACCCCTATCTTAACAGAAAACCATCAGGTGCCACTCCATTAAAAGAGGCTTGCCAACAGATATGGAATCGATATGGCAATGATAATCCCGACAAGCTTTCCTGCATGGTGGAACAACTCATGGCTTATTTCCGGAAATAGTTATATATATAATTATAGGTATAGGTTCACAAATTGATAAACTATGGCACAACAACTGGTACAAACGCAGCAGCAGAAACAGGTGCAACAGCAAAGGCTGACACAGCAGCAGTATATGATGTTACGAATGTTGGAGATGCCTCTCAACGAACTGGAGGAGAGTGTCAATGCGGAACTCGATGACAATCCTGCATTGGAGACGACTGATACCGACGAGGAACTATCGGAAAATGAGTCGGACGATGCGGATATGCTCAATGATGCAGAACAGGATAACGAGGAAAGTGAAGAGCGGAATGAAGCTATAGATGAGGCCTTGGAAACGATGGCCAGCGATGATGAGATGCCTGTGCCTGTAGTGAGTAAGGATGCTGATTTTGAAGAGTATCTTTATGGCGACACCGTCTCGTTCTATGATAAATTGAAGGAACAGATGGCCATGGAGGAGTTGACGCCCCAACAAGCTGCCATCATGGAATATATGATAGGGTCGCTCGATGATGATGGCCTGTTGCGGAAATCCCTGGATACGTTGGCCGACGAGTTGGCCATTTATCAAGGTATTGATGTGACACCACAAGCATTGGAAGAGGTACTGGCAAAAATACAGACGTTTGATCCGGCAGGGGTAGGTGCGCGAAATCTGCAGGAGTGTTTGCTGTTGCAGATAGAAAGGCGACCAGAGGGGAAATTGCGCGATTTGATGGAGCGTGTAATAACTCATTATTATAATGAATTTACGCACAAGCATTGGGATAAGATTCAGCAAGAACTGCAACTCAATGATATGCAGATAGAGGCACTCAAGACAGAAATAGTGCGTCTCAATCCTAAACCAGGTGCCGCATTGGGCGAAACACAGGGAAGGAGCACACAACAAATCACGCCTGATTTTGTTGTCGACGTGCAAGATGATGGTACCATTACCTTTACACTCAACCAAGGACGATTGCCCGATCTGACGGTGGCACCATCGTTTGTAGAAATGGTGAAGAAATATCGTAACAACAGGCAACAGTTGAACCGACAGGAGAAAGAAGCCATGCTTTATGCCAAGGACAAGGTGGATAGGGCCCAGAACTTCATAGCGGCTGTCAAGCAAAGACAGCAAACATTGATTGCTACGATGCAGGCAATCATTAAATGGCAGCGTACCTTCTTCTTAGATGGCGATGAGAGTGAGTTGCGGCCGATGACGTTAAAGGATATCTCAGGCGTGACAGGTACTGCCATTTCCACCGTCTCACGTGTGGCAAGCATCAAATATGTGCAAACGAAATGGGGTATCTTCCCATTAAAGTTCTTTTTTAATGATGGCTATGATACCGGAGAGGGAGAAGAAACTTCGACACGGAAAATACGCATCGCTTTGAAGGAACTGGTCGACAGCGAAGATAAGAAGCATCCGCTCAGCGATGATGCGCTCGCTATGCGTATGAAGGAATTAGGTTTTCCTGTGGCGCGGCGTACGGTAGTAAAGTATCGGCATCAACTCGACATTCCCATGGCAAGAATGAGAAAAAAATGAAAGTGAAGAATCTTATACTTACAGCAAGGGTGTTGAGCCTTGTGTTCACCCCATTCTATCTGCCCATCGTCGGACTCCTTGCGTTGTTCACCTTCAGCTATATGAGTCTGCTCCCCTGGCAGTATAAATTGGTAGTGCTCGGCATGGTATATATATTTACCATTCTTTTCCCAACACTCCTTATCCATTTCTATTGCAAGTATCAGGGATGGAATCTCATTCAGCTTGGTGCGAGGGAGCGTCGTATGATTCCTTATATCATTTCCATCCTATGCTATTTCTGTTGCTATTATCTGATGATAATGATGCACATTCCCAGTTTTATGGCGCGCATACTCTTGGCAGCATTGGCCATACAGGTGATGTGTGCCATTATTAATATATGGTGGAAGGTGTCTACACACACCGCGGCAATAGGAGGGGTGCTGGGCGCTTTGGTGGCCTTTTCTTTCCTTTTTGCCTTTAATCCGATAGGGTGGATATGCCTGGTCATCATAATAGCGGGTATGGTGGGCTCGAGTCGTATTATTCTCATGCAACATTCATTGTCACAGGTGGTGGTAGGTTTTGTCACAGGAATGTTGTGTGGTTTCTTCACCATAATATAAAAATAGAAACCCATAGGGTTCAAGAATACTATTCATGCAAACTAAAGAAGATATGAAACCAATTGTTAGCATTATCATGGGCAGTACGAGTGATCTGCCTATTATGGAGAAGGCCTGTAAATGGCTGGATGACAATCAGATTCCCTTTGAAGTAAATGCTCTTTCCGCACACCGCACACCCGATGCTGTGGAGACTTTTGCCAAAGGAGCCAAGGAGCGTGGTATACGGGTCATCATTGCTGCGGCTGGTATGGCAGCAGCATTGCCGGGTGTGATAGCTGCTTCTACAACACTTCCCGTCATAGGTGTCCCTATCAAGGGTATGCTCGATGGTCTTGACGCCATGTTGAGCATCATACAGATGCCTCCTGGCATACCTGTGGCAACGGTAGGTGTAAATGCAGCTCAGAATGCGGCTGTACTTGCGGCTGAAATCATTGCGCTGACAGATACGGAGATAGCCGAAAAGGTGGAACGCTGGAAGTCGGGTCTTGGAGAGAAGATAGAAAAGGCCAACCAGCAACTTGCAGAAATAAAGGATTATGCATACAAATGTAATTGACCTTTTTAATTACCATCGGCGTGATGCCTCAGCGGTACATATTGGCAACATCGAAATGGGAGCGGACAATCCTATCCGTGTGCAATCGATGACCACTGCCAATACCAATGATACCGATGCTTGTGTTGCACAGGCAAAGCGTATCATTGACGCGGGTGGTGAATTGGTGCGATTGACAACTCAAGGTTCGAAAGAAGCTATGAACCTGCAGCATATCAATGCCGGATTGCGTGCGGCAGGATATACTACACCTTTGGTAGCCGATGTGCATTTCAATCCGCATGTGGCCGATGTGGCGGCCTGCTATGCAGAGAAGGTACGCGTCAATCCCGGTAACTATGTCGACCCAGCCCGCAAGTTCGTACATATTGAATATACCGACGAGGAATATGCCGGTGAGCTGCAAAAGATAGAGGAACGTTTTGTTCCGTTTCTGAATATCTGTAAGGAGCATCATACTGCTGTGCGCATCGGTGTGAACCACGGTTCGCTGAGCGATCGCATACGCAACCGTTATGGCGACACGCCTGAGGGCATTGTGGAAAGTTGCATGGAGTTTCTGCGTATTTGCAAGAAGATAGATTTTCAGGATGTCGTGATTTCTATCAAATCATCGAATACGGTGGTCATGGTGCAGGCTGTGCGATTGTTGGTAGAACGCATGCTGCAAGAAGCCATGTGCTATCCTTTGCATTTGGGCGTGACAGAAGCTGGTGAGGGTGAAGACGGACGTATCAAGAGTGCTGTGGGCATAGGAGCCTTGTTGGCCGACGGTATTGGCGATACAATTCGCGTATCGCTCACAGAAGAACCGGAAGCGGAGATTCCTGTTGCCAAGCAGTTGGTGGCCCATTTCACGCAGCGTGAAGGGCATCGGTTGATTCCGGGTAAAGTCTACGAGGGATTTGACTGGACGCATCCCACGCGTCGCACAACGAAGCCTGTGGCAGAGATAGGTGGAGAATCGGTACCTGTTGTCGTTACAAGTATCGTGCATCAAGAAGAGGAACCTTCGTTGCATGCCGACTATTTCTATATCGGTAGCACGATGCCAGCCCAGCCCGTGCCCAATCGTCGGTATATTGTTGACTACAGTGCCTATCACGCCATGAAACAGCAAGGGTTGGAGCATTGCTATCCGATATTTCCGGCAGAGGCAATGCCCTTTATCGGCATGATGCAGAGTGAGGTGAAGTTCCTCGTCTTGCAGTATGGCACACCTGTTGAAGAGTATGCTCCCTGTTTAAAGCAACATCCGGAAATTGTGGTTGTGGGAGTCAGTAAGCATGCGAATCGTACGGGTGAGCTAAGGGCTTTGGCGCATGAGATGATGAACTTGGGATTGGCCAATCCGTTGGTAATAGCCCAAACATATAGCTGTGATGATAAGGAAGACTTCCAATTGAAGGCTGCCGCTGATATGGGTGCCTTGCTGATGGACGGACTGACCGATGGTGTCTGGTTGCTGAATCAAGGCCCCCTTGCTACTACCGTGTTGGAAGAGACAGCCTTTGGCATCCTGCAGGCCGGTCGTCTGCGTATGAGCAAAACGGAGTATATCTCTTGTCCGGGTTGTGGGCGCACGCTGTATGACCTGCGTACAACCATTGCCCGTATCAAAGAAGCCACACGGGAGATGACAGGACTAAAGATAGGCATTATGGGATGTATCGTAAATGGTCCGGGTGAAATGGCAGATGCCGACTATGGTTATGTGGGGGCAGGAAGAGGACGAATCTCACTCTATCGCAAGCAGGAGTGTGTGGAAAAGAATATTCCTGAGGAACAGGCGGTAGACCATCTTTTAGCATTGATACGTAACGACCAAATGGTATGAGAGGGAAATCGTTTTTCTTCGTTGTCTTGTTACTTGTGTTTTGCGTGGCCGGGGTCAATGCAAAACGTATTGTGAGGGTTCTTGCCATAGGCAACAGTTTCTCGGAGGATGCTGTAGAGCATTACCTTTATGAGTTGGCCGCTGCGCAAGGTGACAGTCTGGTGATTGGCAATGCTTACATACCAGGCTGTCCGTTAGACCGTCATTGGGACAATGCGTTGACAGGGAAGAAGGCTTATCGCTATCGTAAGATTGTGGGTGGTGTAACAACAACCCAGAAGAATACCGACCTTGCAACAATTGTTCGTGATGACGAATGGGATGTAATAACACTTCAGCAAGCGAGTCATTATTCCGGGCTTCCCTATACCTACTCGCATCTTGTGCAGCTCAAGGATTATGTGCGCAAAATTTGTCGCAATAGGAAGGTAGAGGTGATGTGGCATCTCACATGGGCCTACGCACAGAACAGTAAGCATAGCGCTTTCCGATATTATAAGCATGACCAACAGCAGATGTATAGTCAAATTTTGTTGACTGCTGCCTTGGAACTGCCTAAGGCTGGTATCAAGCATGTTATTCCAACCGGAATTGCTGTGCAGGAGGCTCGAAAGAAAGAGGGAGATGTGCTATGCCGTGATGGCTTTCATCTACAATTACAATATGGGCGTTATTTGGCGGCCTGTACTTGGTGTGAGGTGTTGACAAAGCGAAAGGTTATTGGAAATACCTATCACCCAAAGACAATGTCGGCAGAACAGGCAAAGGCCATGCAGGAATATGCCCACATTGCATGCAAGGAGTGGAAAAGAAAAATTCAGGCAGCGGCGGCCAAATAGGGCTGCTGCTGCCTGAATCATGTTAGGGCGTTGATGCCAGGATTATTCTTCTACTTCGCTGAAGTCTTCCTTGCCAACAGCACACAACGGACATACCCAATCTTCGGGGAGGTCTTCAAAACTTGTGCCGGGAGCGATACCATTATCAGGATCACCTACTTCGGGGTCGTATACATACCCACATACATCACATACGTACTTTTTCATATTATCGTCTTTTATTATTGGTTCAATGTACAAGTGTGCCTATAGGACCACTTGCCATGTGCAAAGTTACAATATACTATGTAAACCTTATCATGCTTATCCCATTCTTTATTGTTAATTAACATTGATAAGATTTTGCAGGGTTAGACATTACCCGTCTTGCCGATGACCTTAGGTAGATAGCTTGGGTGGATTAGGATGGATGATTTTCACAGAGTCGCGCGACACAATGGTAGGTGCCATGAATATTTTGGTGGATAGTTGGCGACCTTCCTTGATACAGGTGACGAGAAGTTTCACAGCGGCAATGCCCATATTCTCCGTTGGTTGGGCAATGCGTGTTACCGGAGGTTGAAGGTAGTCAAGATAGATATTGTCGTCAAAGGAAACGACCGATACCTTGTCAGGCACAGTCAGTCCTTGCTCTGCCAGCGCTTTGATGGCTCCGAGAAGGATGGTATTGCTCAGTGTGAAAATTGCTGTGGGAGTAGGTTCTTTCAGCATCGCCACCTTGGTCTCCGTGTAACCGTTCTGCACAGAGAAATCATCACCGAAGATGCGGAGTTGGCATGGTGCACCATAATCGGCAATGGCTTGCTTGCATCCTCTCACACGTTCCTGTGTGGTAACAGCCTTTTCCGGGCCTCTGATGCAAAGGATGTTGCGGTGTCCCGCATTCAGCAGTATCATCGTCACATCGTAGGCTCCTTTGAAATTGTTGGTTGAAACATACGGCAGGAATGATTGTTTGAAATAGCGGTCGATGAGAATAACAGGAATGGTCTTGCTGATCATTTCCAACAAGTCGGGCTTTTCACTGCAAGGCGCAATGATGATACCGTCAACTTGGTAATCCATCATCGTAAGGAGGCATTTCCGTTCAGTGGAAGGGTCCTCCTGCGTGTCGTAAAGCATCACCATAAGGTCATATTTTTTCGCTTCGACGGAGATGGTTGAAACCAGTTGTGCAAAGAACGGATTTCCGAGATTTGGCACGGCTATTCCTATTACATTTCTTTTGTCTCTGCGCAAAAATTGTGCGATTAAATTAGGTCTATAATTAATCTCTTGGGCAGCTTTGATGATGTTCTCACAGGTCTCTTCGCTGATACGATATTCTTTTCCTTTGCCATTAAGTACTCTGGATATCGTGGTTTTTGAATATCCAGTCTTTTTTGCGATGTCGTCAAGGGTCTCTTTTTTCATGACAAGTGGCTCTTTAGATTGTTTGCCTCAAAGTTACAATTATTTTTGCATCTTCAAAAAAAACAGCGATAAAATTTGGGAGTTACTATTATTTTTTTTACTTTAGCACAAAAATTGAGCATTCATTAACCATTATTTACCATGATTAGGAAAGAAAAAAGCAAAATTTTGGTGGTTGGAAGTGCAAATACGGACATGGTAATATCAGCCGAACATTTCCCCCAACCCGGTGAGACAATGATGGGTCATAGTTTTATGACAAACCACGGTGGCAAAGGTGCCAACCAAGTAGTAGCGGCAGCCCGACTTGAGGGCGATACCGCATTTATCGGAAAAGTAGGTGACGATCAGTTCGGTCATTCCACCATTGAGATGATGAAGCAGGAGGGCATTGATGTTACGGGGTTGACCGTAACAAGTGAGCAGCCTTCTGGTGTGGCACTTATCACAACGGTTGCCAGTGGCGAGAACAGCATCATCATTGATTCTGGTGCCAATGGTGTACTTTCACCTGCCGATATACAGGCAGCTGAAGGACTTTTTGAAAATGCCGGCATCGTGTTGTTGCAGTTGGAAACTCCTGTCGATACCGTGACAGAGGCCGCAGCCTTGGGCAAGAAGCATGGCGCTTATGTTGTTCTCAATCCTGCTCCCGCACCCAAGGAACCGTTGCCAGAGGCTTTGTTGAAGAATGTCGACCTGCTCATTCCAAACGAAACAGAGGCGGGTTACATTTCGGGTGTCAACATCTCTGGCGATGAAGACATTCCTGCTGCGATGACGGAGATTCAGAAATTAGGCGTGAAGGATGTGATTATCACCGTAGGAAGCCGTGGCGTGTGCGCACGTATTGACGGTGAAGTGGTCAACGTGCCTGCCTTTAAAGTGAAGGCTGTTGATACGACAGCTGCCGGTGATACCTTCTGTGGTGCCCTTTGCGTAGCCCTTGCCAATGGCAAACCACTGGTAGAAGCCATTCGTTTCGGTTGCAAGGCCTCTTCCATCTCTGTTACCCGTCGTGGAGCACAGATGTCTATGCCTCGTCTCTCGGAGATCGATTTGTAAACAAGCACATCTTTACCAAACCATTATCAGTTAACTAACCAATTTTTAAAGATTAAAGATTATGTTTATAGTAAACAGTTACACACTGGCCATCGTGCTCTGTGTCATCACGATGTTGTGTTGGGGTTCATGGGGAAATACCCAAAAGCTCGCAGGAAAAACATGGAGATATGAACTCTTCTATTGGGATTATGTCATCGGTATTCTTCTCTTCTCACTCATCATGGGCTTCACCTTGGGTAGTATCGGTGAGGCAGGACGTAGTTTCGTACCCGATTTGATGCAGGTATCTTCTGCCAGCATCCTCTCTGCCGTGGCAGGTGGTATTATTTTCAATCTCTCCAATATCCTGTTGTCAGCCTCTACAGCTTTGGCAGGCCTTTCTATTGCCTTCCCCTTGGGTTGTGGATTGGCACTTGTATTGGGTGTGCTCAACAACTATCTCTTTGTGGGTGGCGACCAGGGCGATCCCGTGCTCATCTTCTCGGGTGTGGCACTGATTGTAGTAGCCCTTATCTTCAATGGTCTTGCATCTGCCAAGAAAGGTGGTGATACGGGTAATGCTTCTTCTGCCAAGAAAGGTGTGGTATTGGCGATCATTGCAGGTGTATTGATGTCTACCTTCTTTGCGCTGGTAGCTTCGGCCATGGACAATACCAATTTTGAGAATCCTGCAGCCGGAAAGGCAACTCCTTATACCGCATTCTTCCTCTTTGCTGTAGGTATCTTTGTCAGCAACTTCCTCTTCAATACTATCGTCATGAAGAAACCTTTCCAGGGCGAACCTGTGGGTTACGACACTTATTTCAAAGGCAACCTCTCTATCCACTTGGTAGGTGTGCTTGGTGGTTGTGTATGGGGACTGGGTACAGTGCTGAGCTATATTGCCAGCGGTAAGATTGGTGCCTCTGTTTCCTATGCGCTTGGTCAGGGCGCTCCTATGATTGCTGCTTTGTGGGGTGTGTTTATATGGAAGGAGTTCAAGGGAAGCAAGAGCATTGTCAATGTTCTGCTCACGCTGATGTTTATCCTCTTCATCGTTGGTTTGTGCATGATTGCGGCAGCCAAAGGATAAGTATACCTTAGTATATTAATTAAAATAATCGAGAATTATACATGAAGTTAACTAAAGTTTTCCTTATTTCATTGCTCGCCTGCGTGTGTACTACCGCGGGCGCGGCAAAGAATGTTACCATGACCAAGGCCACCTTGTTGGATAAAATCAAGGGAGGATGGGCCGGACAGGTTATCGGCTGTACCTATGGCGGTCCTA
>CAMAMZ010000017.1 GCA_945837185.1 uncultured Bacteroidales bacterium
CTGGCCAAGGGATTTTAAGTCCCTCGTGTCTACCAATTCCACCATTGCGGCCGGTATATGAACGGTTATGGAGCGGCAAACGAGGCTCGAACTCGCGACCCCGACCTTGGCAAGGTCGTGCTCTACCAACTGAGCTATTGCCGCCTAACTATGTTTTCGAGATGCAAAGTTAGTCGAAATTATCGATATGGCAAATTTTTTTTGCACAATTTAATACTATAAGGTGTATTAGTATACTTGAAGGTGGCCCCATGCGCCTGTTGAGGCTGCCCGATAGGTGATAAGTCTATCGCTGCCATTGATACAGATACCTTCCAGATTAAGGTTAAAACGGAGATGGCAGGCAGCACATTCGGCAATGCCTTCACTGTTTATCTGTAGGGGATAGCTCTTGAGGGGAAGGGCATTGGGTTGGAAGCATTTGGGACATTCGCCATCGTAGGCATAGAAGTGTGCCGGATGGTCCATATTGCCATAGCCTATGATCAGTCGGCCATTGAGGCCGATATGTTTCTGACTTTCCAGACGTTGGTCGATGGCATTGAAGATGCTTTCTGAACGCAGACCATGGTTGTTGGCGAAGGTGAACCATAGAGCACCGCCCTTGCGCGTGGAACTGATGATGCAGAAGGTGCCGGGAGCATTGGCATCCATAGCTGTTGCCAGTGTGGCATCTTGATGTGTGGCATTGTCGAGACTTAGGTTGCAGTGGTAGTCGCTATATTTGAAACCATCGTCACCGCAGGCTGTGGCCAGCAGAATTGTCAGTCCAACAAGGAGGGATGAGAGGTATTTTCTCATCCCTTAATAAGTTGCTCTTCGGCTTCTTTGATGCGTTCAAAATGGAAGTCGTCGAGAGTTTGTTGCATAAGCGTTGCAATCTGGTCGTTGCACAGATTGCCTATCGACCCCTCGTGGGTATGGTGGATATGGTGGTCGGCCTTAAAGGTGCCGGCCTCAATCTCCAAACCTACTTGTTTATAGGCATCCCTGAAGGGCATGCCGGCGGCTGCCAGGCGGTTCACTTCCTCTACGGAGAAGATAGGGTCGTACATGGCATTGTCGAGGATATGCTCATTGACCGCCATCTTGTTGATGATATAGGCTGCCATCTGCAAACAATCCTTCATTTCGTGGAAGGCAGGCAGGAACACCTCCTTGATGATTTGCAGGTCGCGGAAGTAGCCTGTTGGCAGGTTGTTTACAATCAGCATGATTTGCTGTGGCAAGCTCTGCAGTTTGTTGCACTTGGCCCGGATGAGTTCGAAGACATCGGGGTTCTTCTTGTGCGGCATGATGCTTGACCCCGTGGTACATTCTTTGGGCAGCTTAATGAACTGGAAATTCTGGCTGTTGAAAAGGCAGGCGTCGAAGGCCAACTTTGCTACGGTGCCAGCCACTGTGGCAAGTGCAAAGGCCACGTTGCGCTCCATTTTTCCACGTCCCATCTGCGCATAAACCACGTTATAGTTCATAGTGTCAAAGCCCAACAGGCGAGTTGTCATGCTGCGGTTGAGGGGAAATGAAGAGCCATAGCCTGCTGCCGAGCCCAAAGGATTGCGATTGGTCATCTTATAAGCAGCCTGCAGGAACAGCATGTCATCGGCAAGCGATTCGGCATAAGCGCCAAACCACAAACCGAAACTGGAAGGCATGGCAATTTGCAGATGGGTGTAACCTGGCATTAATACATCTTTATACTGTTCGCTTTTGCGAAGAAGTTCGTCGAAGAGGGCCTTCACATGCTCCACCACCTCCATCAGTTCATGACGGGTAAAGAGTTTGAGGTCGACCAGCACTTGGTCGTTACGGGAACGTCCGGAATGAATCTTCTTGCCCATATCGCCCAAACGGCGGGTGAGCATGAGTTCCACTTGAGAGTGTACGTCTTCCACGCCCTCTTCAATGACGAAGGTGCCATTTGCGGCCTGTTGGTATATATTGCGCAACTCCGTCAACAGCAATGCGAGTTCCTGTTCTTCCAAGAGGCCGATAGACTGCAGCATGGTGATGTGAGCCATGGAGCCCAATACATCGTATTTGGCCAAATACAAGTCTAACTCTCTGTCGCGGCCAACGGTGAATCGTTCAATCTCTTTGTTCACCTCAAAATTCTTTTCCCAAAGTTTGTTCATGTAAACCTTATGCTTCGTAGTTAATATGTTGCAGCAGGGTGGCAATCTTTTCGATAGCTTCCTGCAAAGGCTTTTGCACCATGCCCTTGATAAAGGGATTGAGTTCGGCCTTGAGGGTAAGTTTCATCTTGCAGGAGTTGGCTGTGATGGGGAGCAGCTGAATCCAGATGTTGATAGGTATCGGACTTTTGACAGACGCAAACTTGATGGTCTTGTATTCCTCTCGCTCCACAATCTCAAAGCATATATCGCCCACCATATTGGCATGGATGGTGAGCTGGTTGCTGTTGAATGAAATGCCAAATTCCTTGTCGGCAGGAATCTTGTCCTTGATACGTTCCAGGTTGTTCAAGTCGCTGAGAACAGCATACACACGTTCCTGCGCGTAGGGAATCTCCCTTACGCTGCTTTCAAATTTAGTGCTCATGTTTGCGGTGTGAGTGAAATTAACCTTCGTAATGTGCCGGGTCCTTGCGCCAACGGTTCAAGGTTTCTACATCCTCGTTGCCTATATAGCCAATCTCTACAGCCTTGCTAACAACATGCTCGTAGTCGGTAAGGGTCACCAATTTCACTTGGGCATTGGCAAAAGCCTCTTCAGCAATGGGGAAGCCATAGGTGTAAGACGCTACCATGCCCACCACCTCAAAGCCAGCCTGACGTAAGGCTTCCACAGCCTTGAGCGAACTGCCTCCGGTAGAGATGAGGTCTTCAACGACAACAACTTTTGAACCAGCAGGAAGCTGTCCTTCAATAAGGTTGCCCATACCGTGGTCTTTGGGTTTGGAGCGCACATAGCAGAATGGCAGGCAAAGGGCATCGGCCACAAGGGCTCCTTGGGCTATGGCACCAGTGGCCACACCTGCTACGGCTGTAGCTTCCGGGAAGTTGGCAAGGATGGTATGCACTAATTCCAGTTTAACATAGCTGCGAACCTCTGGAAATGACAATGTCTTGCGGTTGTCGCAATAGAAGGGGGATTTCCAGCCGGAAGCCCATGTAAACGGGTTTTTGGGCTGCAACTTAATAGCCTTGATCTCAAGAAGTTTGGAGGCAAAGTCCATCTTAATTCTTTCCATTGTAGTATTGATGTGAAGTATTGGTTATTTGTTTTGTGCAACAAATTTACGGTAAAACCTTGGTTTGGCAAAACAAACCCGTGATTATTTTTCGATGGTGCGCAATTTCTAAATCATCCAGAAGTGATTTCTTGGAAATGGGTCATCAAAAAACAGAGATTTTCCTTGCGTAATCCTTAAACTGTTTTTACCTTTGCAATCGAAAATAATAATTATATAAGCTGAGGGCAAATGGGAGGTTTTTTTGGAACCATCGCTAAAAGCGATTGTGTGAACGACCTGTTTTATGGTACCGACTATAATTCGCATTTGGGTACCAAGCGGGCAGGTATGGTTACTTTAGACAATGAGCGTGGCTTCTCGCGCTCGATACATAATCTGGAACGGGATTATTTCAGATCGAAGTTCGAAGATGAACTCGACAAGTTTTATGGCAATAAGGGGTTGGGAGTGATTAGTGACACTGATCCGCAGCCCATTATTGTCAATTCGCATCTGGGGCGCTATGCCGTGGTGACGGTGGCAAAAATCAACAACTTGAGAGCGCTTGCCGACGACCTGTTGGCACAGCGGATGCACCTGAGTGAGATGTCGGCCAACCAAATAAACCAAACGGAACTTGTGGCACTGACCATCAATATGGGCAATAGTTTCGTGGAAGGTATCAACCTCTTGTTTGATAAGATAGAAGGCTCGTGTTCGATGCTCATCCTTACGGAAGATGGCATCATTGCCGCACGCGACAGATGGGGACGCACCCCTATCGTGATAGGTCAAAAGGAAGGTGCTTATGCCGTGACAAGCGAAACGGCTTCTTTCCCTAACCTTGACTTCAAGCGTGTGCGTGACGTGGGACCGGGAGAGATTGTGCGTTTGACAGCAGAGGGTGTAGAAGTGTTGCAGGCTCCACGCGAAGAACAGCAGATTTGTTCGTTCCTTTGGGTGTATTATGGATTCCCCACCAGTGAGTATGAGGGTATCAATGTGGAGTATGTGCGTGAGAATAACGGTAAGATGATGGGCGAGGAGGATGATACCGAAGCCGATATGGTGTGTGGTATTCCCGACTCTGGTGTTGGCATGGCTTTGGGATATGCGGAAGGCCATGGCATTCCTTATAAACGTGCCGTGTTGAAATACACACCGACATGGCCCCGTTCTTTTACTCCCTCCAATCAGTCGCGTCGCGACTTGGTTGCCAAGATGAAGTTGATTCCCAACAGGGAGATTCTTGCAGGTGAGCGTATCGTGTTCTGCGACGATTCCATTGTGCGAGGCACGCAGTTACGTGACAATGTGCGTATGTTCTTTGAGTATGGAGCGCGTGAGGTGCATGGACGCATATCTTGCCCACCCTTGGTGTATGGTTGTCCCTTTATCGGCTTCACTTCTTCCAAGAGCGACATGGAACTCATTACCCGACGTATCATTCAGGATTTTGAAGGGGAGGTTGATGAAGAAGTGCTGAAACGCTATACAAAGACCGATTCTGCAGAATATCATAGAATGGTAGAAGAGATAGCCCGTCGCTTGGGATTGACATCTCTCCGTTTCAATAAGATAGAGACATTGGTGGCGTCCATTGGTATGCCGAAACACAAAATTTGCACGCATTGCTTTGATGGTACTGGATGCCCGATGAAGCGGCAATGTAAAGGTTAAAGCGCCTGCCTCATAGCAACGGTATAGCCGCCTTTCTCTACAAGAGAAGGACGGCTATACTTGTTTATAGGGTGAACAGCTCGGAATTGTGCTTTTTATGACTGGCTAAAGGCCTCTGCTTCGGCAGCAGCGATAATCTCCTCACGTGTCATTGCCTTGGCACTGATATGACTTAGGTCAAATTCTTCATCATTATCCTCTTCTTCGTTATTCCTCAACGGCTGGTCAATGCTGGCTTGCGGGGCACTGATCTTTGTTTCGTTGGCAGAAGAAGATATGTAGAAGTCGTCCTTCTCTTCCGTATCGGGAACAATCTCTACCGGCTCTTCTTCCATCTTTGTGCGGTTGGTTTTGGCCTGAAAGACAAGGTCGATGAACTGCGGCTCACGTTTGAGTTTTTCTAACGTGAGTTTGGCTGCCAGTTGCTGACTTTCTTTCTTGCTATAGCCTTGACCGCTACATCCCTCTACGCCCTCCAGTACTACCTGATAGATGAAGACAGGGCTCCCTCCTTTTTCTACCTTCTGCTGTAGGAGTACAAACTCTATCTTTACACGGTTCTTTTGACTCCACTCGATGAGCTTGCTTTTGAAATTTACCTCTTTGTAAGCAAGCTTGTCGAGGTTGATTCTTGTGGTGAGGATGCGTTGCTGCATAAATTGCATGCAGGCATTGTAGCCACGATCCAGATAAATAGCTCCTACCAACGCCTCAAAGGCATTGCCTCCCATGTAGTTGTTGTGTGAGGAACTGTGCCCGTTAGAAAGAATCAATTCATTGATACCCATATCTTGGGCCAATTTGTTGAGTGTTTCTCGCTGGACAAGTTTGGAACGGGTGTTGGTCAGGAATCCTTCTCGTTTGCCAGGAAAATGATGGTAGACGATGTCGCCTACTATTGCGTCGAGAATGGCATCACCGAGAAATTCAAGTCGTTCATTGTTTACAGGTTTACCCTTGTTGTTGCGGTGCATGATGCTCTTGTGCATCAGCGCCATTTTATAATATTCAATATTGTGGGGATAAAAACCTATAATTTCATAAAGAGAAAAATAAAGCTCTTTATCCTTGCGGAAAGAGAGCTTTATCTTGTCTATCAGATTATTCAACATATTTCTTGAATACTACGCAAGCGTTGTGTCCGCCAAATCCAAACGTGTTGCTGATGGCAGCACGCACCTCGCGTTTCTGCGCCTTGTTGAAAGTAAAGTTCAGACAGTAGTCCAGCTCTGGATCCTCGTCGCCTTCCTCATGGTTGATGGTAGGCGGTACGATGTCGTTCTTTACGCTCAACACACAAGCCATAGCCTCTACGGCACCGGCAGCACCCAACAAGTGACCTGTCATTGACTTTGTTGACGAGATGTTCAACTTGTAGGCAGCATCGCCGAATACAGCCTTGATAGCCTTTGCCTCTGAAATGTCGCCTACATGGGTTGAAGTGCCGTGTACGTTGATATAATCAATGTCTTCGGGCTTCAGACCAGCGTCTTCGAGTGCGGCTTCCATAACAAGCTTGGCACCAAGACCTTCCGGATGGGAAGCTGTGATATGATATGCGTCTGCACTCTCTCCTTCGCCAACCATCTCTGCGTAAATCTTGGCTCCGCGGGCTTTGGCATGCTCCAGTTCTTCCAGTATCAAACAACCTGCACCTTCTCCCATGATGAAACCATCACGGCTGGCACTAAAGGGCCTTGAAGCATGCTCAGGATCATCGTTGCGTGTGGAGAGGGCTTTCATGGCATTGAAGCCACCTACACCGCAAGCGCAGATAGCGCTCTCGGCACCACCACTCACAATGATATTAGCCTTGCCCAAACGAATCAGATTGAACGCGTCGGCCAAAGCGTTGCTTGAAGAAGCACATGCTGAGGTTGTTGTGAAGTTAGGACCACGGAAACCGAAAAGGATAGAAATATGGCCAGAGGCAATATCGGCAATCATTTTAGGGATGAAGAAAGGATTGAACTTGGGCCCATCCTCCTTGTGGGCACCGTAATACGAAACCTCATCTTCAAAAGTCTTGATACCACCGATGCCTACACCGTAGACAACGCCAATGCGATTTTTATCCTCTTTCTCCAGGTCAATGCCTGCATCCTTTACACCCTGAATGGCAGAAACGATTGCCAATTGTGCGTAACGGTCAAGTTTGCGAACTTCCTTACGATCAATATAATCATTGATATTAAGGCCCTTAACTTCGCAGGCAAACTGGGTCTTGAACTTGGATGCGTCGAATTGTGTAATAGGTGCGGCACCGCTCTTTCCGGCAAGCATAGCTTCCCACGTCTCCTCAGCCGTATTGCCGAGGGGGGTGACAGCGCCCAAACCTGTTACTACTACTCTCTTTAATTCCATTTACTTTAAGTTTGCTTCAATATAGCTAATAGCGTCGCCAACAGTCTGGATGGTTTCAGCCTTATCATCGGGGATAGAAATGCCGAACTCCTTCTCAAACTCCATAATCAGCTCTACGGTATCCAATGAATCAGCACCGAGGTCGTTGGTGAAGCTTGCTTCGGGCTTAACTTCAGCCTCGTCTACACCAAGTTTGTCAACGATAATAGCTACAACTTTGCTTTCAATTTCTGACATAATTGTAATTCTTTAAGATGTTAAAAATTAGATTCTATTTGAAATTCTGCATGCAAAGGAACAACTTTTTATTCATTCTGGCAAATTTTTCTCTAAAAAAACGCTTTTGAGTTGCACATATATACAATGTTTGTGCATATTTTCGCCTGATTCCTTGTGTAACAATGAGTTTTTTTGTAGCAAAATAGTTTTTTAAAGGCATTAAATGGAAGGTAAGGGAAAAATAAGAGAGAAATAATTTTGCGTATCTTCTAAAAAAAATTATCTTTGCAAGTGATAAGTTATTAATAACTAAAAAGCAATAGACATGTCATTTACTACACAGAGCAATCAAATCTTCGTGCAGACGATTCGTGATTATCACATGAAAAATGATGTTGATACACCCATCAATAATCCCTATGAACGTGGTTCAATTGAACACAAGTTGTATTTAAAGTGTTGGATTGACACCGTACAATGGCACTTGGAAGACATCATTCGCGACCCGCATATTGACCCTATGGAGGCATTGCAACTCAAGCGTCGTATTGACCGCAGCAACCAAGACCGTACTGATTTGGTAGAGCAGATTGATTCCTATTTCCGCCAATTGTATGCTGATGTGCAGGTGCAGGAGGACGCAACTATCAATACGGAAAGCCCGGCATGGGCCGTGGATAGATTGAGCATCTTGGCTTTGAAAATCTATCACATGCGTGAACAGGTGGAACGTACCGATGCTTCGCAGGAGCACAGAGAAAAATGTGATGCCAAGCTGCGGGTGTTGTTGGAGCAACAGGTTGATTTGAGTACAGCTATCGACCAACTGCTCGACGATATTTCCAACGGTAGGAAATATATGAAGGTATACCGACAGATGAAAATGTATAACGACCCCTCTACCAATCCTATACTATACGGCAAAAAGTGAAGACAGAGCATATTCTTATTATTCGGTTTTCCGCTATGGGCGACGTGGCTATGATGGTGCCGGTTGTCCATGCCCTTGCGCAACAGTACCCTCATGTAAGGGTTACGGTACTCAGCAAGCCTTTTGCGCGACCTTTCTTTGAAGCGTTGGCTCCTAATGTTGGTTTCATGGCTATTGATCCGAGGAAGGAGGCGCAGGGGTTACATGGGTTGAATGTGTTGTACCGACGATTGGTGGCCAAGCGGTTTACGGCTATAGCGGATTTCCATGATGTGCTCCGTACGAAATATTTGCGCATGCGTTTCAATGTCGACCGCTTTCCGGTGGCACATATCAACAAGCATCGCAGTGGCAAGCGAAGGTTGACTGCCGCGCAGGGAAAACGATTGGAACAGCAGCCCACGTCTTTCCAGAACTATGCAGATGTGCTTGCCCGTTTGGGTTATCCTGTCAAGATGGAGTTTACTTCGCTTTTTGACGGACGCAATGCTGCTTGTCAGGACTTACCAATAAAATATGGTTCGCGCGCGAAAGAGGAACATTGGATAGGCATTGCACCTTTTGCTGCCCACAGAGGTAAAATATATCCCCTGCGTAAAATGCGTGAGGTTATAGCCCTTTGGACGGCCCAACATCCCCAAGACCGTATTTTTCTTTTTGGAGGAGGCAAGGAGGAGTGTGCGCAATTGGACGCTTTGGTAGATGCTTTTCCCAATTGTGTGAATGTAGCTTCCTTGTCTGCCGGGTTGTCGGAAGAATTGGTGTTGATGAAGCATTTGGATGTGATGGTATCGATGGACTCTGCCAATATGCATCTGGCATCGTTGGTGGCACTGCCTGTTGTGAGTGTTTGGGGAGCCACCCATCCTTATGCGGGATTTATGGGATGGGGACAGCGTGAAGAAACTGCCGTACAGGTGGATTTACCTTGCCGACCTTGTTCTATATATGGCAATAAGCCCTGTTTGCGTGGTGACTACGCATGTATGGAGCAGATCATGCCCAAGCGGATTGTGGATAGCATGAATGCTGTGTTGCAGGGTTAGAGTTGCAGGGTCTTGCGATAAACTTCCCACACTTGCCGTGCTACACTGTTACCTTCAAAGCGTCGAATATATTCCAAACTTCTTACAATACGATGGTCGCGTCCTTCTGCGCCTTTGAGCGATTGCAGAAGGGCGTTTGCCAGTCCTTGTGCATCATCGGGAGAAACATACAGGCTGTCGGGTCCACCTGCTTCTTCTAAACAGCTTCCCGTGCAGGCCACGACAGGCAGACCACTCTGAATAGCTTCAATGATGGGTATGCCAAATCCTTCATAGCGCGAAGGATAAACGCAGGCTTCTGCCATTTGGTAGATAGCCGGCAAATCGGTGTTCGGTACGTTGCTCAACAGGTGTATTCTATGCGTGAGGTGATGCTTCACGGCATACTTCCATACTTGGTCGGCATAGGGGGTACGTCGGCCCACAATCACCAAGGATATTTCTGATGGCAAATAGGGAAGTGCCTTTACAGCCAAAAGAATGTTCTTGCGTGCTTCTATGGTGCCCACATTGATAATGTAACGTGTTGGGAGGGTGTAGCGGGCATGCACATCCTGCAATTTGTCTTCGCTCTCCCGAATACGGAAATGGGTATTACAACTTTGATAGATAAGGTCGATGCGGGAAGGGTCGACATGCCCGAAATGGATAATGTCCCGTTTGGTACACTCGCTGATAGCAATGATACGGTCGGCCTCGCGCATGGTTTGTCTGAATTTCCAGGCATATATCTTTGCGTCTATCCAATGGTAGTATTCCGGGTGACGCAAGAAGATCAGGTCGTGGATTGTTACTACCGTTTTGATACCACTGCGATGAATGCCCCAAGGCAGTTCGCCCGACAAGCCATGATAGATGTCGATATTGTCTTGTATAAGATTCTTGATGATGCCATGAGAACGCCACAGACTTTTACAGCATACCTTTTCCGGACAAACCAAAGTGAGGTTGTCGGCGTTTCTCAGTTGCATGCGGAAATGTTCCTTCCCAAGGTCGGGAGCGTACAGTCGAAGTTGCGTGTCTTGTGGGACAATGGCGGAGAGGTCATTGGCCAAGGTGCGTCCATAGCTGCCCAATCCGGTTCCATTGCGCACGATGCGTTTAGCGTCTAATCCTACTATCATACTCTTATACAATGATAATGCAAATAGTGTGCAGTGTCATCAAGCCTGCTTGTGTGCGATGCCGAGATGCCACTTATCCTATACAAAGATACGCTAATCCTCAGACAATGAAAAGAAAAAGGGATTTTTTTTTCAAAAAATGGAGAATATAAAATATAATTGCTACTTTTGCATGCTAAAGCTTTAGATATATGTTTAGGAAGTTGAAAGAACAGCATTTGGAGCAATCTCTTTTTTCTCCATTTTTGGCAGTGGTATATAATCTACTACTTGTCTACATCGTATACACGCTGATGCGCGTAGAATATCTGTTGGAGAATTACAGTTATTTCGCAGAAAGTGTGAGCGAGGGACATTTGTGGCGTCTCTTCTTTGGAGGTATTGTTTTTGATACACCGGGCATCATGTATACCAATGCCCTCTATATTGTTTTGCTACTGTTTCCCTTCCATTGGAAGGAATGTAAGGTATATCATGCGGTTTGCCGCTGGCTTTTTGTGTTGATAAACGGGTTAGCCGTTGTAATAAACCTGGCCGATTCGGTTTATTTCAAATATACTCTCAAGCGCACTACTTCGAGCGTATTCCAAGAGTTTGCGAGCGAAGACAACCTGCTCTCCATCTTTGGAGTGGAAGTGTTGCGCCATTGGTATCTGATTCTTATGGGCGCACTGCTTATCGCCATGCTGTGGCGGTGCTATTTCACGCCTCAGATTCCTATCAAGAAAGTATCGTTGTGGCGCTACTATCCCCTTTTAGTCCTTTATTTTGTTTTTGCCGGTATTCTGTGTGTGAGTGGCATCAGGGGTGGTTTCCTCAACCATTGGTATCAGTATTTCATTGCTTTCTTCGTAGCATTCATTGCCTGTAGGGCAGGAGGAAGTACAAAGGGCCGTATCGTGAGCAGGGTGTGTGCCTTGGCAGCCTTGCTCCTTGTGGTAACAGCTCCTATAGGTGGCTGGCGGCATAGAGACATCCGTCCGGTGGCTTTGGGCAATGCCAATGAGTATACATACCGTCCTACGGAAGTGGCATTAGTGCTCAACACGCCTTTTGCCATTATCCGCACTTATGGCAAGAGTGTGTTTGCCGATCCAGGATATTATCCCGACAAGCAAGCCTTGGCCGCTGTTTTCGACCCCGTGCATCGTCCCACCCATCATGGCATGTTGCGCAAAAAGAATGTTGTGGTATTCATTGTGGAGAGCTACGGCCGAGAGTATATTGCCAGTTTGGCACGCACAGTGTTGGGCGATTCTTATCAAGGCTACACTCCGTTCACCGACTCGTTGGCTGCCCATAGTGCCACATTCCGCTATTCGTTCTGTAATGGCAGGAAGAGTATTGACGGCATGCCTTCCATTCTTTCCGCCATACCGATGTTTATCAAACCTTTTGTGCTGACACCTCAGTCGATGAACAAGGTGGGTGGTTTGGCAGCATGTCTTGCTGCCGAGGGTTACCATACAGCATTCTTCCATGGTGCCCGCACAGGTAGTATGGGCTTTAATGGTTTTGCCAACGCTACAGGATTCCAGGCCTATTATGGTAGGGAAGACTATAACAAGGACAGTCGCTTTGGCGGTGACAAGGATTTCGATGGCTATTGGGCTGTATGGGACGAACCTTTCCTGCAGTACTATTGTGCCAAGATGAGTGAGATGAAGGAACCGTTTGCCACGGCTGTGTTCACAGCGTCCAGTCATCATCCGTATGATATTCCAGCGCGTTACAAGTCTATTTACAAGGAAGAGGAGTTGATTATCCATAAGTGTATACGCTATACCGACAATGCCCTACGACGTTTCTTTGATAGTGCTCGCAAGCAACCGTGGTTTAAGAATACACTCTTTGTCATTACTTCCGACCATACGAATCTTTGCAACCATCCGGAGTTCGCTTCTGATATTGGTGGCTTTTGTTCACCTATTATTATATATGATGCTGCCGGAGACATACAACCCGGTATGCGCGATGCCATAGCGCAGCATACGGATATCATGCCAACAATCTTAGGCCATCTTGGCTACGACAAGCCCTATCTGGCCTATGGTTGTGATTTACTTCAAACACCTCCTGCTGAAACATGGGCTGTCAACTACTTGAATGGCGTGTATCAGTATTGTAAATACGGCTATGTATTGCAGTTCGATGGCAAGAAGACCGTTGGTCTTTATGCGTTGACCGACTATCTTATGCGGAAGAATCTGGTAGGAAAGGTTGCTGTGCAAGCTCAGATGGAGCGTGAGGTGAAAGCTATTATCCAGTCGTATATGGATCGGATGCTTGCCGACCAGTTGCTTCCTTAAACATTTAGAATATAGAAGAGCATGCTGTTTGTAAGAGATAAGGGGCGCATGTGCAATAATATCCTGCAGTTTGCACATGTTTATGCTTGGGCACGGGAGCACGGGCGTCGTGCCGTGTCAATGCGTTTTGCCTATAAGTATCAGTATTTCCATATCTGCCATACCCGTTGGCATCATTTTGCCGTATACCTGCTGGCCAAGTGGGCTGCCCGTTGTGGCTTGTTGCCCGTTGCCTCCTTTCATCAACCGGGAAGCAATCCAAAGGCAGAGGCTTTGCTGGAACGTTGCAAATGGTTAATGGTTGAGGGATGGGAAGTGCGTTACTACGACCTCTTTTTGAAATACAAGGATGAAATCCTGCGCCTTTTTGCCTTTGATGCAAAACTGAGAGCAAAGGTATTGGCTTATATGCGTTCTGTGGAGGGTGGAGAAACAGAGGAGGTGATAAGACTCGGTGTGCATGTGCGACGGGGCGATTACCAACGGTGGCAAGGTGGAAAATATTTGTTTGCCGACGATACCTTTATAGCTTATATAAAGGCGTTTGCTGCCCAACGTATAGGTAAGAAAGTGCATGTTTATATATGTGGTAACGATCCTACACTCAACCGTGCACGGTATGAAACGGAATTACAAGGAATGGCCATCAGTTTTCCCAATGGAAATCCGGGTGAGGACTTATGTCTCCTTTCTTTGTGTCATTGGCTCATAGGACCTCCCAGCACTTTCTCGTTGGTAGCAGCCATGTACAATGACCTTCCTTTATGCTGGATGATGCAACCCAATGTGGATGAGTCGTCACTATCCTTCCAACGGTTTAATTACCTTTTCCGTCACATTCTGTAGATTCTTTGTGAAGGCATCCTTCGCTGGCGCGTCTGCGCAGCACTTCTATACTATCGGTGAGGTTTACCCTGCCTGTTTCCGGATCATAACGCAGGTTAAACTCCTCGTGGGTTCGTTTCCAACGGTTGTGGGTCCATAAATAATAGGCGGGTTGCCTTCGTATCGTAGCTTCCAGCAGTTGGAAATATTGGTCAGTAAGAGGCCATGCCCCTTCAGCAGTCTTGTCGGTGGCTTTTGCGGAAGCAGGTGTTTGTAGCGGTAGTAATGTGGCCTCATAGTAACCTCGCCGTATGCGTTGTATGTCCATATAGAAAGGCACCTGCTTAGTGGCTGTTATGACCTTCTCCGTACCCGTAAGCACTGGTGTGTCGTGATGGAGGAAATCGAGCCAATGATGGATGTTATTCCAATAGGGCACCTGGTCGGATATATATCCCAAGATGATGGGTTGCTGTTTTTTTCGGTATAAAGCAATACGTCGGAGCGTTTCAGCCATGGGAATGCTATCAGAACCGAAGCGTGAACGAATGGAAAGAAACAGTTTCTCAGCCCAGGCATTTTCCAGTATGTGGTATATTTGCGCACATTGTCCCTGTGGGTTCACCCATAGCTGCAGCGAGGTAACCCATTCCCAGTTGCAATAATGGCCGAGATACACACCGCACGACAAGCCTTTCGCTGTTGCCTCGTCGAGCAAAGAGATGTTCTTGAAAGTCATTCTCCGCATGATTTCCTTTTTCGACATCGTGAGGAGTTTGATGGTTTCTACTACATAGTCGCAGAACCAATGATAGAAACCACGCTCTATGCGACGTTGTTCCTGTTCGTCCTTTTCAGGGAAACACTGAGCCAAGTGCTTGCGTACCAGCTTTTTCCGGTAGCCTACAATATAATATACCAACAGATAGCATCCGTCCGACAGGCGGTAGAGGATGCACAATGGGAGCCATGAAAGCAGGTAAAGGAAACCTTGCAACAGCAGATAGGGTAATGTATGCAACAGGCGCATGACTTGCAGGACTTATAAACTGTTATACTTGTTGCATGTCGTGCAACTTCTTATAGTAACCATCGGTGGTGAGCAGTTGCTCATGAGAACCACGTTCCACAATGCGACCTTCGTGCAGCACGCATATCTCGTCGGCACTCTTGATGGTTGAAAGACGGTGGGCAACGGCAATCGTTGTACGCGTCTTCATCAAACGTTCCAAAGCCTCTTGTACCAAACGCTCACTTTCTGTATCAAGGGCAGAGGTAGCCTCGTCAAGAATCAAGATAGGTGGGTTCTTCAGAATGGCCCGTGCGATACTTACGCGTTGGCGTTGACCTCCACTGAGTCGACCTCCTCGGTCACCAATATTCGTATCGAAGCCATGTTCCGATTCGGTGATAAACTCGTAGGCGTTAGCAATCTTGGCTGCTTGTTCCACTTCTTGGCGGGTAGCATTTTCCACGCCAAAGGTAATGTTGTTATAGAAGGAGTCGTTGAAGAGAATGGCTTCTTGGTTCACATTACCTATAAGTTGGCGCAAATCGTGTATGCCCAAATCCTTAACATTGATGCCGTCAATGAGCACCTCGCCCTCCTGCACATCATAGTAGCGAGGAATCAGGTCGAGCATTGTCGACTTGCCCGAGCCGCTTTGTCCCACAATGGCAATGGTCTTTCCTTTGGGAATGACCAGATTGATGTCGCGCAAAATCCATTGCTGGTCGTATTTGAACGATACGTGTCGGAACTCTATCTGATGCTCCAAGGAAGAGATGTGTACAGGGTTCTCACAATTCTGAATTTCCACCTCAGCCTGCAATATCCTGTCAATGCGCTCCATACTGGCTAAACCTTTCGGAATGTTGTAGCCAGCCTTTGAAAAGTCTTTCAGCGGATTGATGATGGAGTACAGCATCACTAAATAATAGATAAAGGTAGGACCACTCATCACATGACTTCTGAGCACCATGATACCACCAAACCAAAGAACAATCACAATCATCAGTGTACCGAGAAATTCACTCATGGGGTGAGCGGCTTGTTGCCGTATCTGCACACGTGCCAGATGTTCGCGATAGCTTGTGTTGGTACGGTCAAAACGTGTGTTCATCTTTTCTTCAGCGCAGAACGCTTTGATAATGCGCAAGCCACCGAGTGTTTCTTCCACCTGGCTCATCGTATCGCTCCATAGCTCTTGCACCCTGGCGCTGTTAGCTTTTAGCTTGCGGCCCACCATGCCCATGAACCATCCGAAGAGTGGCACAAAGCACAGAGTGAACAGCGTGAGTTTCCAGGATATGAAGAGGAGCGCTCCAAAATAGAATAGGATAAGAATAGGATTCTTGATGAGCATATCTATCCATGCCATGATACTATTCTCTATTTCCTGCACGTCTCCACTCATGCGGGCAATGATATCACCTTTTCTCTCTTCGCTGAAGAAGCCCAGCGAGAGTGAAGTAATCTTCTTGTAAAGTTGGTTGCGTATGTCGCGCACCACACCTGTGCGCATGGGGATGATAGAGGCAGCCGCAAGGAAATAGGCACCGGTTTTAAAGAATGTCATCAAGGTGAGAACCAGTCCTATGAGCAGCAATGTTGTCACAGGGTTGGTCCATGCTATCAGTTCCCGCACGTAATAATCCGCGTTGTTGGCCAACACATCCTTGATATCGCCTTCAGTCCACGACATGAGCGCTGTGGCTGTGGCATGGCCTTCAGTATCAAACAGAATTTGCAGGATTGGTATGAGAGCCGCGAAGGAGAATATGTTTAAAATTGCCGCAAGGATATTGAAAAAGACCGATGCTGCCAAAAACCGCTTGTAAGGCGGTATATAGCGTTTTAATATCTGGAAAAATTCTTTCATAATGTTGCAAATATATATTTTTTATGTGAAAGAACCAAACGGGAAAGATGGTTTTTATTTGTTTTCCTCATAACTGAGGATTTCTTCTCCAAAAAGGGTAGCACTGGTGCTGTGTGTGATACGCACACGTACGGTGTCGCCTATGCGATGTGTTCCTTTGTCGAATACCACGGCTTTGTTTTGTGGTGTGCGTCCCATGAGTTGCTCGCGGCTACGTTTGCTGTAGCTTTCCACCAATACCTCAAACACCTTTCCTTCATCTTTCAGGTTCTGTGCGGCACTCACTTCGGTTTGCAGTTGAATCAATTGGTTCAAACGTGCTATCTTCACCTCCTCCGCTACGTTGTCGGGAAGATGCTTGGCAGCATAGGTGCCCGGACGCTCGCTGTATTTGAACATAAAGGCACTATCGAATCCCACTTCTTTCACCAACGACAGTGTCAATGCGTGGTCGTCTTCTGTTTCATCGTGATAACCTACAAAGATATCGGTGGTAATGCTGCAATCAGGAATGATGCGGCGTATTGCCGCCACCTTGTCAAGATACTCCTGACGTGTGTATTTGCGATTCATGAGATGCAGAATCTTGTCGGAACCACTTTGAACGGGGAAATGGATATGATGACAGAGGTTGGGTGTAGAGGCTATGGCATGAAGAATGTCTTCTGTCATATCTTCGGGGTTTGAGGTGGTGAAACGCACCCGCATGGTAGGAACAGCTGCTGCCACTGTGCGGAGCAGTTCAGCAAAGGAAACAGCCCCTTCTTCACGTTTCCCAGAGGGAGAAAGGCCGTAGGAGTTGACATTCTGTCCTAACAGGGTTACCTCCTTGAAGCCCTTATCGCGCAAGTCTTTCACCTCTTTCAAAATACTCTCCACATCCCTCGAACGTTCTCTGCCACGGGTATAAGGAACTATGCAATAATGACAGAAATTGTTGCATCCTCGCATAATGCTTACAAAGCCACTCACCTTGTTGGCTCCGATACGGTGAGGCATCACATCACGATAGGTCTCTGTCTTAGAGAGCTGTATATCGATGGCAGGCTGTCCTAATTCGCATTGGGCAATCATATCGGGCAGGTTCAAGTAGCTATCCGGTCCACAAACCAAATTGGCATGATGTTGGTTGATGAGTTCTTCCTTGACACGTTCCGCCATACAGCCCAACACGCCCAAAATAATCCGTCGTCCCTTCTTCTGTTCTGCATGCAAGGTTTCCAAACGGTTGTATATTTTGTTTTCCGCATTTTCACGAATGCTGCAGGTATTGAGGAAGATGGCGTCAGCCTCTTCTTCCACGTCGCAAAGTTCATAGCCGGCCATCTGCATGATGGAAGCCACAACCTCAGAGTCTGCCACGTTCATTTGGCAGCCGTAGGTTTCAATGTACAGTTTCTTGTTCATAGTTTTTTTCTATTTGCTTTGGTTGGCCTACGTAGCTCCCATAATCCTCCTAATGTCCATAACAGGAAGAAGAGCGGAATGGCGGTAAGGAAGCCTGCAAGGGCATCGATGACATAGTGAGCCTGTATATATACGGTGGCAAGGCACAGGAAGATATAGATGGGCAACAGGCACCAGAAGAGTCGTCGGCTGTGCACACGCCATAAAAGAAGCATACAGATGGTAGAGATGCTGACATGAGAGCTGGGGAATGCCGCAGTAGGTCGTTCGCCTACATCTTTCGCATCTTGCACCATCTGGTAGAATATGCCATGTGAATGTCCTGGTGTGGGCAAACATTCCTGATGGGTGTTAAAATAGTCGCCAATTGCCGGGAAGCAGCCTTGGGCAATCTGGTCGATACCTACTGCCTTGTAATAATAGGTAGGTCCGGCTACTGGTAGGAAATCGAATATGAGATAGTAAATGAAAAAGGCTGCTGTAACGACAAAGGCCGCCCGCCCTAACAGTTCATTATGGCGAAAGAAAAAGGCAAACATCACCACCACTATCATAGGATAGTAGGCCGCATAGCCCATGTGCATCAATTCGCTTACGATAACCGACGAACAGTTGGAGGCCCAGATCAGAGCCGGTTGGCATCCGAAGAGAGTCTGTTCCCATTGCGCAAACAAGTGGTCCATATTGGGAAGCATCCGGTTGAGCTCAAAGGTGTCGGGATACCACCATGCCAAAAGCGACATCTGTACAGTGATTCGCACCATCATCAGGGCACGGCAGGGAAACAGGCGATACACGCCCCAAAGGGCTGCCATCGTAGCCAATATCCTGAAGCGTCCCCATAGCATCGATTCCGGATTCACTACCTTGGTATAGGTGAAGAGTATAAAAAGCAATGTGAGAACCAGATAGCCCACCACCGCCCACTCAAAAGGCATCAGGCCTTTGGGCGCATTCTTTTCTCGTTGGAATATCTTGAGTAGTGTATTCAAATTGCGTTCCTTTCTTTTTTTATAAGTAAATGAGAGTTAGAGCCATTTCTCCTGCCGGTACCATTCAATGGTCTCTTTGACACCTCTTTCCAGAGGGTAGTGGGGATGATACCCCAGTTCATCCATGGCAGGCTCAACATTGCAACGCCAGTTGCGTTGTTTCAGAATATGATATTTATCACGGTTCAGTGCGCTCACCTTGCCTGTAAGGTGCCCTATCCATTCTCCTACAAAGGTAAGGGCATGGAGCACCCAAAGGGGAACCGTAACCCGTAGCAGCCAAGGGTTGCCCAAGGCATGACGGATGAGTTGACTGAAATCGCTGGCACTATACACTTTCCCGTCGGTCAAGAAATACTTGCGTCCGTTCATACCATGATTAAAGGTGAGGAAAATGGCCTGTACCACGTCTTTCACATACACAAAGGTGATGTCCTGCTGTTTGAAACCAGCAGAAAAGTCGATATGGTTCTTTACGGATTGTGCCATCATGAAGTAGTCGCGCTCGCGAGGCCCGTATACACCCGTGGGTCGAAGAATGACATAGGGAAAGTTGTTGCCAACAGAACAAATGAATTGCTCGGCAAGCAGTTTGCTCTTTCCGTAAATGGTGTTCGGCTTTGGGTGGTCATACTCATTGATTTCCTGATAGGGGGCCTGTTCCCTGATCGCACCGAAGATACTAAGCGAACTGAGATAAACAAACTTGTGGATAGGCATCTGCAGATTGATGAGTGCCTTGACCAGGTTGATGGTCCCTTCTGTGTTCACTTTATAGAAATCTTCTTGATGCAGACTTTTGGTAAGGCCGGCAGCATGAACAATGTAGTCGAAGCAGTGCGGGGCAAGAGCCTCTGTAAGCTTTGCTTCCGATGAGAAGTCGAGTTGCAGGAAGTGGATGCGTGGGTCTGTCAAATAGCGTTTTGAACTGGAAGGCCTTATAGCAGCCCAGGTTTCCATGCCCTGGCGGAGTGCTTCTTCAACGACGAAACTACCAATGAACCCACTTGCACCCGTGATTAATATCTTCATGAAAGATGATACATTTCTGTTACAACCTGCAAAATTACAGGAAAATCCATGAATGGCAAAGAATTCCATTCTTTTTTTTCCTCCCCATGTGCAGTTCCTATATATAAAGATATGTGAAAATGGCTATCATATGGTGGTATTATGCAATATTTTACAATGAATTATAATTTTGTATATAAAATAAGTTCTCAATTGTTTGTTGTTTAAAAAATATTGTGTACATTTGCAGCGTATTAATTGGACAAAAGAATAAAATCTGTTTATAAAGATGTATTTCGACTATTTTTCACAGCAAGCACTTCAAGAACTGCATCGCTACAGAGCTGTGATGTTCAGTCCTACGTTTTAGTTATAGCAGAAAGCTATCGCTAAACTTTGTTATATATCATAGAGAGTTGCTATCGGAAAAGTAACTCAGTGTTCCATGTATCATTTTTTTGCGCGGTAGATGACTGCTATTCGTATAGAGCCATTTACAGGGGAAGTTATGTTATGCCTAACGGGGCGTGCAAAAAAATAATTACCGACAAAAATGTCAAAACAAAATAGTTAGAATTATTACTGAGTGTTTTTATGAAGAGAATCGTTTTTTTATTGATGTCCATGGTGTTGGCATGTGGCACTATGGTAGCACAGACCTTTCAAGTGAAGGGTGTGGTCATCGACGAGAATAATGAACCCGTCGTCGGTGCTGCTGTCACGGTGAAAGGCTCCCATCTTGGTAGTTTATCGGACATAGATGGTGGCTTTGTGTTGAAAGGGGTTAAGCATGGTGAGAAACTGGTCATTTCATACGTAGGTATGAAGACGAAGACGGTAGACGCCAAAGCCTCTATGCGTATTATGTTGGAATCCGACAACAAGGTGCTGGATGAAGTGATTGTTGTTGCCTTCGGTGAACAGAAAAAGTCGTCTTTCA
>CAMAMZ010000018.1 GCA_945837185.1 uncultured Bacteroidales bacterium
CCATTGTCGTCCCAACCATGCTCGTCATCACCGATGAGGCGGCGCTTCGGGTCGGTAGAAAGGGTGGTCTTACCTGTACCGGAGAGACCGAAGAAGATAGCGGTGTTCTCACCGTTCATATCGCAGTTGGCAGAGCAGTGCATAGAAGCGATGCCCTTGAGGGGGAGGTAGTAGTTCATCATAGAGAACATACCCTTCTTCATCTCGCCACCATACCATGTGTTGATGATAACCTGCTCGCGGCTTGTTGTATTGAAGGCAACACAGGTTTCAGAGTTCAGGCCAAGCTCTTTGTAGTTAGCCACAACAGCCTTTGAAGCATTGTAGATAACGAAGTCGGGCTCGAAGTCTTCCAGCTCCTCAGCTGTAGGACGGATGAACATGTTGGTTACGAAGTGTGCCTGCCATGCTACCTCAACGATGAAGCGGATAGCCATGCGGGTGTCTTTGTTGGCACCGCAGAAACCATCTACTACATAGAGGTTCTTGTTGCAGAGTTCTTTCACAGCGATATCCTTAACCGCTGCCCATACCTCTTCTGACATGGGGTGGTTGTCGTTCTTATACTCATCGGTGGTCCACCATACGGTATTCTTTGAGTTCTCGTCCATAACGATATACTTGTCCTTGGGAGAACGACCGGTATAGATACCTGTCATTACGTTAACGGCACCGAGCTCAGTCTCTTGACCTACCTCAAAACCTTCGAGTCCTGCCTTGGTCTCCTCCTCGAACAGACGCTCGTATGAAGGATTGTGTGCGATTACCGTTGCACCGGTAATTCCGTACTTTGTCAAATCTAATTTTGCCATTTGTAATTACTGTATTTTTAATAAGTTGTTATTGATTATGTTCTTACTGTAACTTGACACGCTTGGCGTGCCTTCTTTGTTTATCCGCACGCAAAATTAGCAAAAAATATAGACTTACCATTCAAAATCAACCCTAAAAATGTGGCGAAGCCTCGATTTTTTGGTTAAAGAAATTAAATTCGTTGTCGTGTTTCTGTTTTTTGCCATACCGACTTTGCAATGTTTGCGGTATTTTTCCCCTATCGGTCTTTAGACCGCCCTGTGGTTTGACAGGACGGATGGCTTGGGACCGATGGGGGATTCTGCATGCTTCGTTAATAGGCGAAAAGGGGATAATCCTTCATGGTGGCATTCACCTTCTCACGCACACGGGCGATGACACGCTCGTCTTCGGGAGCATTGAGCACTTCCTCAATGAGTTCTGCCACAAGGTGCATCATGTCTTCCTTGGCACCACGGGTGGTCATGGCTGCTGTTCCGAGACGGATACCGGAGGTGAGGAAGGCGCTACGGGTGTCGAAAGGCACCATATTCTTATTGGCGGTGATGTCGGCAGCTACCAAAGCGTTCTCAGCCAGTTTGCCGGTGAGCTCCGGATATTTGGGGCGCAGGTCGACAAGCATGGAGTGGTTGTCGGTACCACCGCTCACAATATCGAAGCCCCGCTGCATGAGGTCATCGGCCAGCACAGCGGCATTGCGCTTCACCTGCAGTGCATACTCTTTCCATGCGGGCTGGAGGTTCTCGCCAAAGGCCACTGCCTTGGCAGCGATGACATGCTCCAAAGGACCGCCCTGTGTGCCGGGGAAGACAGCGCTGTTGAGCAGCGAGCTCATCATGCGCACCTCACCTTTCTTGGTGGTGATGCCCCAAGGATTGGGGAAGTCTTTACCCATGAGGATGACACCGCCACGTGGGCCACGCAATGTTTTATGGGTTGTGGTGGTGACGATATGGGCATACTTGAGCGGGTTGTCGAGCAAGCCTGCGGCAATGAGGCCTGCAGGGTGTGCCATATCGATCATGAGCAGTGCCCCTACCTCATCGGCAATCTTACGCATGCGGGCATAGTCCCACTCACGGCTATAGGCAGAGCCACCGCCAATGATGAGTTTCGGATGGTGGGCTAATGCCAACTGCTCCATCTCGTCATAGTCTACCCTACCCGTTTCGCGATTCAGCTTATAGCCAATGGGGTTATAGAGCAAACCCGAGGTGTTGACCTTTGAGCCATGTGAGAGGTGCCCACCGTGGTCGAGGTCGAGACCCATAAAGGTGTCGCCGGGTTTGAGTACGGCAAGGAAGACTGCGGCATTGGCCTGGGCACCGGAATGGGGTTGCACATTGGCAAACTCAGCGTTGAAGAGGCGCTTCACACGGTCGCGCGCTATATTCTCCACTTCATCCACCACCTGGCAGCCTCCGTAGTAACGGTGGCCGGGGAGGCCTTCGGCATATTTATTGGTGAGATAACTACCCATGGCCTGCATCACTTCATCGCTTACAAAGTTTTCCGAGGCAATGAGCTCCATACCTTTCAGCTGGCGCTGATGTTCTTTTTCAATGAGGGAAAAAATTTCCTGGTCTCTTTCCATATTACGCTTTTCTATGAATGATTGTTGGATTATTCCTTTACAAATCGGGGTGTTGCCTTACACATAGGCCTGTTGCTGCAAGAGGTTGGCATGCGCCATGATGGGGCATAGCCTTAGCAGAGGGTGGCCTTGCCCATCTCCTGCTCCTTGTCGCAATAATGGCACTTGATGATGCCACGCCCTTTGTCGACCACACGGAAGATGGTGTCCATCGGCTCGTTGTTGCAGATGCACACCGGGTTGTTGCACTTCACGATGCCGCGCAGCTCATCGGGGGTTTCGACCGTTTTCTTCTCCACCACCTCATAGTCGCGGATGATGTTGAGCACGGCCTTGGGTGCCACCACCGAGAGGCGTGAGATTTCCGCATCGGTAAAGAAGCGGTCGGCCACCTTGATAATACCTTTGCGCCCGAGGCGTTTCGACTCGAGATAGTTGCCGATGGTGACAGGCGTGTCGAGTTTGTCGATGCCCAGAAGTGTCACAACCTGATAGGTTTTCTCAGCCGGGATATGGTCGATGACGGTGCCATTCTCAATGGCCGTCACCTGCAATTCTTTCTTTGCCATTATTCGATGATGGTTTTGTCGTTCTTAATATCTTCGAGGGTCAGTCCTAAGCAATAGCTGAAGATGGCCTCACGGGCATAGAGTCCGTTTTGGGCCTGCTGAATGTAGTAGGCATGCGGGTCGTCATCAACATCATAAGCAATCTCGTTGACCCTGGGCAGCGGATGCAGAATCTTCATATTATCCTTCACCTTGGTGAGCATGGCACGGTTGAGGATATACACATTCTTCACCTTCTCATACTCCATGAGGTCGGAGAAGCGTTCTTTCTGCACACGTGTCATATAGAGGATGTCGGCATCGGCTATCACCTCCTCATCAAAAGCAGTATGCTCCACGAAGCGGATGTCGTGCTGCTTGCAATAGAGTTTGTATTCCTGCGGCATGGCGAGTTCCTTAGGAGCCACAAAATGGAATGTGGGATGGAAATGGCGCATGGCCGTGATAAGGGAGTGCACGGTGCGCCCGTATTTCAGGTCGCCCACCAAATAGATATTGAGGTTGTCGAGCGTGCCTTGGGTCTTATAAATAGAATAAAGGTCGAGCAAACACTGCGAGGGGTGCATGTGGGCGCCATCGCCTGCGTTCACAATAGGAATGGGAGCCACTTCAGAAGCATATTGGGCTGCTCCTTCAATGAAATGCCGCATCACGATGACATCGGCATAGTTCGACACCATGAGGATGGTATCTTTCAGCGTCTCTCCCTTTGTGGTACTTGAGGTCTTGGCATCAGAGAAACCGATGACACGGGCACCAAGGCGGTTCGCAGCAGTCTGGAAACTAAGTTGGGTACGCGTGGATGGCTCGAAGAAGAGCGTGGCCACCACCTTGCCTTTCAGCAACTCGCGATTGGGATGGCGCTCAAATTCACCGGCCATTTCCAGTAGATATAGGATTTTTTCCCTGGAAAGGTCTTCAATCGTCACAAAATTCTGTCTTTCCATTGTTTTTAGGATTGAATATTTTTTTTCGAGTGCTAAGGTAAGCATAATTTTTAATATAATGGTGCTAATTTGGAGTAAAAATTGTATTTTTGCACATATTTCTGAAAGTGAGCTTATGCGAAGGAAGTTTATACATATCCTGTGGGCGCTCATGTTCTGTGCCGTCATGGCATGTGGAGCAGCCTTTTATGCCATTTGGAACGGTTGGATTGGCTATATGCCGCCTATCGATGAATTGCAGAATCCCATCAACCGGTTTGCCACGCAGATTATTTCGGCCGATGGGAAGGTGATAGGTACATGGAACTTTAACCGGGAGAACCGCATTCCGGTTCCTTATGCGGCCTTGTCGCCTCATTTGGTGCATGCCTTGGTGGCCACGGAAGACGAGCGCTTCTATGACCATTCGGGCATTGACTTCATAGCCTTGGGAAGGGCGGTGGTGAAGAGGGGCATCTTGGGAAGGGAGAATGCCGGAGGTGGTTCTACCATCACACAGCAGCTGGCCAAGCAGTTATATTCTGAAACGGCTCGCTCCACCTTGGAGCGCCTGATGCAGAAGCCTATAGAATGGGTGATTGCCGTGAAGTTGGAACGCCACTACACGAAGGAGGAGATTATTGCGCTTTACTTGAATTATTTTGATTTCCTGCATAATGCGGTGGGCATCAAGACGGCTGCCAACACGTATTTTGGCAAGGAGCCCAAAGACTTGACGGTGGAAGAGGCGGCTGTGCTGATTGGCTTGTGCAAGAATCCTTCGCTCTTCAATCCGGTGCGTTACCCGGAGCGTTGTGTGCAACGCAGGAATGTGGTGCTCTCGCAGATGTGCAAGGCGGGTTACCTGAGTGAGGAGGAGTTGGCGCAATATAAGGAAAAGGAATTGGCGCTGAACTTCCACCGCACGGACCATAAGGATGGCACGGCTCCTTATTTCAGGGAGTTCCTACGGCAGTATATGATGGCGAAACGGCCGGAGAAAAGTAAATATCCTTCTTGGAACAAGAAGCAGTATGTGCTCGACTCGTTGGCTTGGGAAACGGACCCGCTCTATGGGTGGTGTAACAAAAACCTGAAGAAGAACGGGGAACCTTATAATGTGTATACTGATGGGTTGAAGGTGTATACAACACTCGACTCGCGCATGCAGCAGTATGCGGAGGAGTCGGTTTATGGGCATGTGGCCAAATACTTGCAGCCCATCTTTACGAAAGAGAACCGCTCGAAACCTAATGCGCCCTTTACGGAGCAGCTTACTGCCGCTGAGGTGCGGAAGATTATGCAGCGGGCTGTGAACCAGAGTGAGCGCTACAGGGCCATGAAGGCTTCGGGGGCTACCGAGGAGGAGATACAGCAGGCGTTTCGCAAGCCTACTGACATGACGGTGTTCACCTATCATGGCGACATCGATACGGTGATGACACCCTTAGACAGTATTCGTTATTATAAGTCGTTCCTGAGAGCCGGCTTTGTGTGCATGGAAGCTCAGACGGGCGCTGTGAGGGCTTATGTGGGGGGCATGAACTATAACCATTTCATGTATGACATGGTGATGGATGGAAGGCGCCAGGTGGGCTCTACCATCAAACCGTTCCTCTATGCCTTGGCTATGGAGAATGGGTTCTCGCCCTGTGACAAGGCGCCTAATGTGCAGCGTACGTACATCGTGGCAGGACAACCTTGGACGCCTCGCAACACAAGCCGGAAACGCTATGGGGAGATGGTGACGCTGAAGTGGGGACTGGCCCAGTCGAACAACTGGATTTCGGCTTACCTGATGAGTAAGCTGAACCCTAACCAGTTGGTAACGCTCTTGCATGAGTTCGGCATTAACAATCCCGACATCCATCCGTCTATGGCTTTGTGCTTAGGACCTTGTGATGTGTCGGTGGCTGAGATGACAAGTGCCTATACGGCTTTTGCCAATAACGGCATTCGCTGTGCACCGCTGTTGGTGACTCGTATTGAAGACAATGAGGGGAATGTGGTGGCACGGTTCCAGCCGCGTATGAACGAGGTGATCAGTTCGGAGAGTGCCTATAAGATGCTCGTGGAGTTGCGGGCTGTGGTTGACGAGGGTACAGCGGGCAGGTTGCGCTACAAATATCAGTTGGAAGGACAGATTGGGGGGAAGACCGGAACGACAAACCGCAACTCTGATGCGTGGTTTGTGGGCTTCACACCGCAGTTGGTGGCCGGATGCTGGGTAGGTGGCGAGGACCGCGACATTCACTTCAATGCCATGAGCATGGGACAGGGTGCTACGATGGCCTTGCCGGTATGGGCGTATTTTATGAAAAAGGTGTATCGCAACAAGAGTTTGGGTTATGACGTGAATATGCCTTTCGATATTCCGGAAGACTTCAATCCGTGTCAGGAAACGGAGGAGGATCCTATGGAGGAGGTGAACGGTATTGAGGAGGTGTTTGAATAAGGTTGCCTTGAGGGGCATCAGACACAAGTGCGGCAGGCCACATCGGTCTGCCGCACTTGTGTTATTGCACTGTTGGGTATAGGGTGCCCTACCCTATGCATTCCTGCATGCCCCAATAATATTCCTTCACACCAGAATCGTTTTCTTCATGTCCAGCTATTATTCCTTCATGTCCCCATTCTTATTCCTTCATGCCCCAATCTTATTCCTTCACTATGGTATATTTGGCAAACTTGAGGAGGAGCTGTTTGGTTCCCACATTGCGGAAGTCGACTGTGGCTTTCTCATTGTCGCCACTGCCTTCCATGTGCGTCACGGTGCCACGCCCAAAGCGTTGGTGTTCTATCACCGTGCCTACTGCCAAGGTATGGGCAGCAGGGGGTTGAGGGGCATGGACAAAGGGGTTGACGGGTGGTTCTACGCGGCGAAACTGGGTTTGCTTGGGCATGGGGTCGGCCATGAACTGGGTGGCCACAGGACGGGAGTTCTGCAGGTTGCGCCCTCCCCTGCCGGGTGATGCGAAAGGTGGTAAGGAAGAGGTGGACCTATCAGCACGGGAGAAGGGTTGAAAGGCGGTGGCTGTTTCGCCCTCACTGCGCAGGTAGCGTGGAGCAATGTCATCGAGGAAGCGACTGTGGGGATAGCTCTCCATATGACCGTAACGCCAACGGTTGCGGGCATAGGTGAGCATGCAGAACTCTTTGGCACGGGTGATGGCTACATAGAGCAGGCGGCGCTCTTCTTCCAACTCGCGCACGGAGTTGAGGGAGAGTTGACTGGGAAAGATATTCTCTTCCATTCCTACAATGAAGACTGCCGGAAACTCCAGACCTTTGGCGGCATGTACCGTCATGAGGGTTACCTGGTCGGTGCTGCCTTCTTCGCTCTCGACATCGGTGAGCAGCGACACCTCTTGCAGGAAATCATAGAGGGTGGCCTTCTGGCCATCGCCCGACTCATGACGTTCTTCCACAAACTCGTTCATGCTGTTGAGGAGTTCCTCGAGGTTCTCACGCCTCGAGATACTGTCGGCATCATCGCCTTGGCGCAGATCCTGGGCTATGCCACTCTGTTCGATGATATGCTTGCCCAGGGTGTAGGCATCCTGCGAAGGGAGGAGGGCGGCAAACTGCCCTATGAGGGCGGCAAACTGCTGGAGTTTGGTTAGCGTGCCTTTATTGACCGACAAGGCATAGGTGGTGGGGTGGTTGATGACTTGCCACAGACTGACCTCGTTGTGATGGGCACAGTCGGACACCTTTTGTAGGGTGGTGTTACCAATGCCACGGGTCGGATAGTTGATGATGCGACTTAAAGAGGTTTCATCGGATGGGTTGACAACGACACGGAAATAGGCAATGATGTCTTTGATTTCTTTTCGTTGGTAGAAACTGAGACCTCCCACCACACGGTAAGGGATACTGCGGTTGCGCAACTCTTCCTCAAAGGGACGGCTCTGGGCATTGGTGCGGTAGAGGATGGCAAAGTCGCTATAGCGATATTTCACACTCCGCTGCTTGCGGCGAATCTGCTGGCATACCATGGCGGCCTCCTCGCGATCGCTATAGGCTTCCTCGAGCACCAAGGGCTCGCCTGTGGCATTGAGGCTGTAGACATCTTTGGCTATCTGGTGCTGGTTGTGTTTCATCAGACTATTGGCAGCATTGACGATACACTGGGTGGAACGGTAGTTCTGCTCGAGTTTGAAGAGACGGGCATGGGGGAAGTCGTGCTGGAACTGCAGGATATTGTCGATCTTGGCACCCCGGAAGGAGTAGATGCTCTGGTAGTCATCGCCCACCACACAGATATGGGGCTGGTGAACGGTGAGCTGTCGCAGAATCCATTGCTGCACGGTATTGGTGTCCTGATACTCATCGACCAAGACATAGCGGAAACGGTTGGCATAGCGTTCGCGTACTTCCTGCACATCGCGAAACAGGAGGTAGGTGCGCACAAGGAGGTCATCGAAGTCCATGGCATTGGCCTGCCGGAGGCGTTGCTCATAGACTTGGTAGATGCGGTGGGTTTCAGGTATCTGTGCCCTGAGGTCACGTTCGCGTGCACCGCCATCGGCAGCATAGGCATCGGCCAGTACCAAACAGTTCTTGGCCATGGAGATGCGGTTGTGGAGGGTGGCGGCTTTATACACCTTGTCATCGAGTCCCATCTCCTTGACGATGGTCTTGAGGAGGGTGCGCGAGTCGGTCTCATCGTAGATGGTGAAGTTAGACTGGTAGCCTATATAGGGAGCCTCGGCACGGAGGATATGGGAGAAGATGGAATGGAAGGTGCCCATACGCAGGTAGGCGGCCTCCTTCTGGCCCACTAACTGGGCGATACGTTCTTTCATCTCACGGGCTGCCTTGTTGGTAAAGGTCAGGGCGAGTATCTGCCAAGGCTGGATGCCCTTCCGTATGAGGTAGGCTATCTTATAGGTGAGCACGCGGGTCTTGCCAGAGCCTGCTCCCGCAATGACCAAGGCGGGACCCTCGGTGTAGGTTACGGCTTCCTGTTGACTTTCGTTGAGTTCGGCAAGGAGTTGGTCGATGGTGGGTAAGGATGTTTGTGACATGGGGGATATGGGATTATCGGGCATAGACACCTCCTGCGGCTGTTTTGGGGTTATAGTCCTCGCCCTCCTTGGGGAAGGAAGGGATGAAGCGCATTTCACGCTGGATGCGGGCCTGCCGCTTGCGCATATAGGCACTGGGGGTGCGGGAACTGTAGACACGGGGATTGGGGAGTGTGGCCGCTATCAGGGCACAGTCGGCACGGCTGAGGTTGGCTGCCTCGCAGTCGAAATGGTATTTGGCACAGGCTCCTACGCCATAGATGGCATCGCCCATCTCGATGGAGTTGAGGTAGACTTCCATGATGCGCTGCTTGCTCCACAGGAGCTCGATGAGGGCTGTGAAGTAGACTTCGAAGCCTTTGCGGGTCCAACTGCGGCCGGGCCAGAGGAACACGTTCTTGGCTGTTTGCTGTGTGATGGTGCTGGCACCATGTTTGCGACCTGACTTATGGGTGCGGTTATGGTGGGCTGCCTTTTGGATGGCATCGAAGTCGAAGCCATGGTGCAGCAGGAAGCGCTGGTCTTCGCTGGCCATGACAGCCACAGGCATGTGGGGCGACATCTTGGACAAGGGTACCCAGGTGTGATGGCAACGGAAATCGCCATTCTCAATGCAGCGTATCACCATCAAGGGGGTGACATAGACCGGGAGGAAGCGGTAGGCTACTACCGCCAATATCGTTGAGGCGAAGAAAAAGCAGAGGACCCAGCGAAAGAGGGAAATGATGTGTTTCATTTGTGCATTGTAGTGGTTGAAACAAACAAAAAGGGCACACACTGTGTATGCACCCTTTTCTTTTTCTATGTAACCATGCCGTTGGCGTGGAACTATTACTTGAGCGTTCCGGCATTGGCAGCATCGACCATGGCCTGTGAAGCGTAGAGGTAGATTTCTACACGACGATTCAGCTGGCGACCTTGGGCTGTGCCATTGTCGGCAACAGGCTCTGCACTACCCTTACCTACAATGTTCTGCAACTGCTGAGCCGATACACCACACTGCTTGAGATAGGTGGCTACACTCTGGGCACGGTTGTTGGAAAGGGGGATGTTGATGCCATCGTTACCGGTAGAGTCGGTGTGACCATAGATATCAACATGGCAGTCGGCATTGTTCTTCAGCACTGTTGAGAAGCGAGCGAGCTCGTTCTTGGAAACGAGGTTCAAGTCGGCCTTGTTGGTAGCAAAGAGGATACCGCTGTCGAAGGTGACCTTTACAGCCTTCAGACCATTGGCATCGGTAACTTCCTCTACCTTGGCATTCTGTACATTGGCAGCAGCCTCAGCGGCAACCTTATCCATATGACGACCGATGATGGCACCTGCACCTGCACCTGCGGCAGCACCAATAGCAGCACCAATAGCGGTAGACTTACCATCTTTACCGATAATCTGACCTACAATAGCACCGAGGGCAGCACCGCCACCTGCGCCTAACAGCGAACCTGTGCCTTGCTTGGTCTGGCAACCGAAAACGGTGAGAAAACACATCAGAAACGACAAGAGTTTAATCTTTTTCATATTCTACTTTTTGTTTATTAGTTAATTGACAATGCAAAGTTAATTCTTTTTCCGCATAATTGCGCATATACCAAGATTTTTTTGTAATTTTGCGTCAAAATTAAGAGTAACTCTTAAACGCTAAAGAAGGGTTAGTGTGCTTATGGGCAGCCGCCTTTCTGAAGACGCAAACCTTATTGTACACACATTATTATATTATAATAAAATGGCTAAAGAACTCAAAGATCTTACCAAGCGCGCGGAAAACTACAGTCAGTGGTTCAACGACTTGGTAGTAAAAGCAGACCTCGCCGAGCAATCGGCTGTGCGTGGATGTATGGTTATCAAACCTTATGGCTACGCTATTTGGGAGAAGATGCAGGCACAACTCGACAAGATGTTTAAGGAGACGGGCGTGCAGAACGCATATTTCCCCTTGCTCATACCGAAATCGTTCCTTTCCAAGGAGGCAGAGCATGTGAAAGGCTTTGCCAAGGAGTGTGCCGTGGTGACACACTACCGACTGAAGGCTTCGGAAGATGGCAACAGTGTGGTGGTGGATCCATCGGCAAGACTGGAGGAGGAACTCATCATCCGTCCTACTTCTGAAACCATCATCTGGAATACGTACCGCAACTGGATTCATTCCTATCGCGACCTGCCACTGATGTGCAACCAGTGGTGTAACGTGATGCGCTGGGAGATGCGCACACGACCGTTCTTGCGCACATCGGAATTCCTGTGGCAGGAGGGACATACAGCGCATGCTACCCGTGAGGAGGCTGAGGCTGAAGCACAGAAGATGCTGCATGTGTATGCGGAGTTTGCTGAGAAATGGATGGCTGTGCCGGTGTTCCAGGGTGTGAAGAGTGAGACGGAGCGCTTTGCGGGTGCCCTCGACACGTATACCATTGAGGCTATGATGCAGGATGGCAAGGCGTTGCAAAGTGGTACGAGCCATTTCTTGGGACAGAACTTTGCCAAGTCGTTTGACGTTACCTTCCTGAACAAGGAGAACAAGCCGGAGTATGTGTGGGCTACCTCATGGGGTGTGTCGACACGTTTGATTGGTGCCCTCATCATGACCCATTCAGACGACAATGGTCTGGTGTTGCCACCGAAACTGGCACCGATACAGGTGGTTATCATCCCGATAGGAAGGGGTGCGGAGCAGATGGCTGCCATCAACGAGAAACTGGAGCCGGTGATGCGTGAGCTGCGTGCACTGGGCATTAGCGTGAAATATGATGACAGCGACAACAAGCGACCGGGCTTCAAGTATGCTGACTATGAGCTGAAGGGTGTGCCTGTACGCTTGGTGATGGGTGGCCGTGACCTGGAGCAGAACACCATAGAGGTGATGCGTCGCGATACCTTGGAGAAGGAGAGTGTGAGCTTTGATGGCATTGTGGGCTATGTGCAGCATCTGCTCGATGAGATTCAAGACAACATCTATGAGAAAGCGCGTAAGTTCCGCGATGAGCATGTGTATGTGTGCGATGACTATGAGGAATTTAAGGAGCGCATCAAAGACGGTGGTTTCTTCCTATGTCATTGGGATGGCACAGAGGAAACGGAGGCACGTATCAAGGAGGAGACACAGGCTACGATTCGCTGTGTGCCCTTTGACTATGAGCAGACACCTGGAACGGATATGGTGACGGGCAAGCCCAGCAAATGCAGGGTGCTCATTGCACGGAGCTACTAAATACACAGCGGGAGGCGGAAGGGTCTCCCGCTGTACATGTTGTATGCGCTTCCTTCGGATTGTCATCGTGTGGACACTCTTGCTATGGACTGTGCTACCGGCAAGGGGTGAACAGGTTGTTCGTCCGAATGACCTGTTGTTGCGGCATGTGTTTACTTTCCGTCACAGGGTGGACAGTACACTCGTGGATGACTCTGTGACGTATGCTTACCGGAAGTTTTCGCTCAATGTGCGAAGAAGGAACATCGCCATACTGCCTGTGCCTACGATGTTCGACATTGCGCATGGCAAGCAACGACAGTATATCGAGGAGAGCTACGAGCGGATTACACTGATGCCCAACGGGAAGTTTGATACCCGCAACCTGCTGTTGCTCTCTACCATTCCCAAGAAGAAGACGACCATGAACACGCTGCGGCGGTATATGACACCCACGCTCTATGAAGAAACACTATTCGAAGAGTATATCCTCTCCCCTTTCCATCAGGCCAACAAGAAATTCTACAAGTATTCGTTCATGTATCTGCGTAACCGACAGGTGCGTATTGACTTCAAACCGAAAATCGACAACACGCAGTTGGTGACGGGCTATGCGAACGTGGACACGTATACGGGACGTATCATCAATGGGGTGCTGAAGGGTGAGTTTGACATGGTGGACTACATGGTGCGCTTTACCATGGGCGAGAAGGGTATGGGGGCGCTGTTGGCTACCCGCTGTCAGCTGTACTCGAACTTTAAATTCTTGGGCAACAACATTATAGCTTCGCAGACGATTGTGTATGGGTTGAAACGCGAGATGCCTGACACCTTATATAATAAAGAGGACCCTCTGCTGATGGCTTTGGTGCGGCAAGACTCTCTCAGTCTGCCTGAGCGGGCTACCTACGACCGCTATTATGCTGAGCAGGGGCAGACTGACACGCTGCAAAACGAAAAGAAGCATTGGACAGAGACGGGCTTCTGGAACTTTGTGGGCGACAACATGCTGAACAAGATTACGTCTAACTATGGGAGCAGCGAACAGGGGCACATGCGCATCAACCCGCTCTTCAACCCGCTTTACATGGGCTATAGTGGCAGAAAGGGGTATTACTATAAGTTTGATATGCGTAACCAATATAACTTCACCGACAACAGTTATCTCTACGCCCGGTTCAAGGCGGGTTACTCGTTCAAGCAAAAACAACTGTATTTCAATCTTCCCGTTGTGTTGTGCTTCAACCAGGAACGACATGGCTATGTGCAGTTCTACCTGAGCAACGGTAACCGTATTGCCAATGGGAAAATCAAGGCATTGGCTGTGGAGGCACTGCCCGACACGGTGACTTATAACGATGAACGGTTGGGCACGTTCAGGGATGCACATGTAGCGCTGACCGGCAACTATGACCTCTCGGAAAAGGTGAGTGTGCAACTGGGTGCTGTGATGCACCGAAGGACGGCATTGGAAAAGGCTACATACAAGCAGGCTCATCTTCCCCACTCTTACACCTCTGTGGCACCAAAGGTGGAACTGATATGGCGCCCAAAGGGTTGGCATGGACCGGTGTTCAATGCTGCCTACGAAAGGAGCATCCGCGGACTGGCTTCTGCTGATATCGCTTATGAGCGATGGGAGTTTGACATGCAGCATATCTCAAGGGTGAACCCTCTCACCTCGGTGTCGTATCGGTTGGGATGCGGCTTCTATACGATGATAGATGGCATTCATTACTTCCTCGACTACTCTAACTTCCGGGATAACAATATTCCGGATGGATGGAACGATGAGTGGACAGGGGAGTTTACGCTGTTGTCGGGTGAGTGGTATAACCTCTCCCGCTTCTATACCCGAGGAAACCTGACCTATGAATCGCCACTGATGATAGCAGGATGGATTCCGTGGATTGGGCGTTTCTTCGAGAAGGAACGTATCTATGCAAGCACACTTTTCGTAACACATCTGCATCCTTATATCGAGCTGGGCTATGGCGTGAAGACGCGATGGCTGTCGGCCGGCATCTTCATGGCTAACCGCAACGGTAAGTATGATGGCTTTGGGGTGAAGTTTGGATTTGAACTGTTCAGACAATGGTAAAGACACAAGGACAACCCTTAACGGTGTATAAAGCCAGCGCGGGGTCGGGAAAGACTTTCACGTTGGCAGTGGAATATATGAAGCGGGTGATACAAGACCCTGCTGGCTATCGCCATACCTTGGCGGTGACGTTTACAAACAAGGCTACGGAGGAGATGAAGATGCGCATTCTCAGTCAGCTGTATGGTATGTGGAAAGGGTTGCCTGATTCGCAAACATACCTGAACCGTATTGCTACTGACCTGGGTATGCCACCGCGGATGGTGGCACAACAGGCGGGAACGGCTCTGCAACTGCTGTTGCATAACTACCATTATTTTAGGGTGGAAACGATCGATACTTTCTTCCAAAGGGTTCTGAGGAATCTGGCGCGGGAACTGGATCTTACCGCCAACCTGCGCATTGAACTGAACGACACGCAGGTGGAGGAAGAGGCGGTGGACCAACTCATTGAGGGACTGACACCCAAAGACCCGGTGTTCCGCTGGATTATGGAGTATGTGAAAGAGAATATCTCTGATGAGAAGAGCTGGGATGTGATTCGCATCATCAAGAAGTTTGGTGTGCACATCTTCAAAGATGGCTATAAGCAATACAGCAAGGAGATATGCCGGCTGATGGCGCAACCGGATTTCTTTCCCACTTATACGAAACTGCTGCGGGCCATGCGGCAGGAGGCTTTGGAACAACTGCAGCACTACCCTACCCGTTTCTTCGACACCCTGCAACAGCATGGCGTGAAGGTAGAGGATTTTGCCAATGGCAGCAGGGGGGTGTGCAGCTATTTCCTGAAAATGGAACGTGGGGTGTATGAGACGAAGGAGTTGCTTACGGCAACGGTGGTGGCTGCCATGGCTACACCCAACAAATGGGTGAAGAAGAAGGAGCAGATGCCGGGCAATGCTTTGTATGACTTGGTGGTGGAAACCTTGCTGCCTCTTTTAAAGGCTACGGAAGAGGCACGGGAGAAATGGATATGCCAATATAAATCGGCCGACCTTACCTTGCGCAACCTGAACCAGCTCCGACTGTTGGGACATATTGAGCAAGAGGTAAGGGCGTTGAACAGCGAAGCGAACCGCTTTCTGCTGAGTGATACGCAAACGCTCTTGCACGCGCTGATTCAAGACAGCGACTCGCCTTTTATCTTTGAGAAGATTGGTACGCAGCTGCGCTATCTGATGATCGATGAGTTTCAAGACACGAGTACGGTGCAGTGGCAGAACTTCAAGGTGTTGTTGCAGGAATGTATGAGTCATGAGGGGGCACACAACCTGATTGTAGGTGATGTGAAGCAGAGCATCTACCGATGGCGGTCGGGCGACTGGCGACTGCTGAATGGCATTGAGAGGGAGTTCGGAAACCATGGCACACAGGTGGAGGTGCTGTCGTTGACCACCAACTATCGGTCGCAAAGAAATATCATCGACTTCAACAACGCCTTCTTCAAACTGGCTGCCGAACGTGAATGCCAGAACCTGCGCACGCTCCTTCCGGAAGGAGCGGAGGAGATGCAACGGGCGTATGACGATGTGGCACAACAAACACCTAAGGAGGAACGGGAGGGCTTTGTAAGCGTGGAACTTATGCCAAAGGAGGTGTATGCCGAGGAGGGTATGCAACGTGTTGTGGAAATCATAGACCAACTGTTGGCTGAGGGGGCGAAGGCTACGGATATTGCTATCTTGGTGCGCTCGAATGCTACCATTCAACAGCTTGCTGCCTACTGCATGGAGGAGCGGCCCGACCTGAACCTGGTGAGTGATGAGGCTTTCCGCCTCGACTCGTCGCAAGTGGTGAACACCTTGGTGAGCTGCATGCGTTTTCTGGCGCATCCGGAGAATATGTTGGAGGCGGCTTTCTTGGAGGAACAGCACTTGGCGGCTGACTTGCTGAAGGAACGTGACAGACTGCTGGCCATGCCCTTGTATGAGTTGGCAGAATGGCTCTATGGATGGTTGCAACAGCACTTTATGGCAGAGGAGACTGAAGGACTGACGCAGGAGGAGGCTTATCTGTCGCTGTTCTTCGACCGCCTGGCGAAGTATCTTGCTGACCACACGCCTTATTTGGATGATTTCCTGCAGGAGTGGGACAATAACCTGCACCGCAAGACGATACAGAGTGGTGAGGTGGAGGGCATACGACTCATTACGATTCATAAGAGTAAAGGGTTGGAGTTTGACCATGTGATTCTGCCGGCATGCGACTGGACCTTGGAAAAGGCGGGGACGACCTTATGGTGTGTGCCCACTACAGCGCCTTACGACCGTTTGCCTTTGGTGCCGGTGAGCTACAGCGAGAAGGGTATGATGGGAACGGTATATGAGCAGGACTACCTGATGGAGCATTTGCAACAGACGGTGGATAACCTCAACCTGCTCTATGTGGCTTTTACACGTGCGGCAAAGAGTTTGTATGTGTTGGGACAAAGGGGCTCGCGCCTGCTGCGCTCGAAACTCATTGAGGAGGTGTTGCCTCCCTTGGCACAGGAGTTGGGGGCTACCTTGGAAGGTGCGGTGGAGATGCCTACCGACACACTGCGGTTCTGTTATGGCGAGCAAGGGGCCATGCGTGAGGAGGTGAAGAAACAGACGGAGAATGTGTTTAGCAAGCAGGCTGTGCCCTGCGACTTGCTGCCTGCCACGGAAGTGTGCCCTGCCCTACAGTTCCGACAAAGCAACAAGAGTCGGGACTTTGTGTTGGAGGAGGACGACATGCTAAAGGAGGAGGGTCTGGAGGATGTGGCGCAGGCTAAGGCAGCGGAGGAGCAACGGCAGCAGACGTATATCCGCACCGGTAAACTGCTGCATTACATCTTCTCGACCGTGCGGACAACAAAAGATATTCCCCATGCCTTGCAGGAGTTGGAAGCGGAAGGCGTGATTTATGGGGAGGGCTTGTCGGTGACTTCTTTGCGCTCCTTATTGGAAAAACGGTTGTCGCATCCTAAAGTGCAGGATTGGTTTTCGGGACGTTGGGAAACATTCAACGAGTGTGCTATCTTGCATACGGATGCACAGACGGGGAAGGTGGTAAAGCATAGACCTGACCGTGTGATGACGGATGGCTCGACCTATGTGGTCGTTGACTTTAAGTTCGGCCGAAAGCGCGATGCCTACCAAACGCAGGTGCAAGCCTACATGCAGTTGCTGCGGGCTATGGGGCATAAGGATGTGAAAGGGTATTTATGGTATGTGTATACAAATGAGATAGAGGAGGTGGTGGTATGAATCCTACATTTTTGGAATATGTGGCAAAAGACCTGATTGCCAAGTATGGCGACAACTTGGCAAGGGTGGCAGTGGTGTTTCCTAACAAGCGGGCGGCATTGTTCATGAACGATAGCTTGGCCAAGGAGGCGGGGAGACCTATCTGGAGCCCTGCTTATCTCACCATCAGCGACCTCTTTAAAAGGCAGAGCAACTTAGATGTGGCCGACCCTATCAAGCAGGTTTGTGACTTGTATCATACCTTTGTGGAGGTGACGGGCACGGAGGAGACGCTGGACCATTTCTATGGATGGGGACAGTTGCTGCTGGCTGACTTTGATGATATTGACAAGAATATGGCGGATGCCCATCGGGTGTTTGCCAACTTGAAAGATTTGCATGCGTTAGATACGGCCGACTACCTGACGGAGGAACAGAAGGAGGAGCTGCGACGTTTTTTCAAGCATTTCAATGATGACTTGGAAACGGAACTGAAAAGGCGCTTCCTGACGCTATGGTGCCATTTCGAGGATTTGTATGTGCGGTTCCGGCAACGTTTGCGCAACCAAGGGTTGGCTTACGAGGGGATGTTATATAGAGATGTGGCTGAACGGAAAGACAAGGTGTTTGAACGTGACGTGTATGTCTTTGTGGGGTTTAACAAATTGCTGAAGGCGGAGCAACAACTGTTTGAGGAACTGAAACAGCTGGGGAAGGCTCGCTTTTACTGGGATTTCGACCACTCGTATCTGCAGCATGAGGCGGGACAGGCCATACAGAGCTATCTGTCGCGCTTTCCCAATGAGTTGCCCATAGAGAACGAGGCTATCTACGGCATGTTCGACCAACCGAAACAGCTGTCATTCATCTCTGCCACCACGGAACATGCACAGGCAAGGTTTGTGACGCAATGGTTGCGGGAGGGGACACGTATGGCTGATGGAAGGCATACGGCTATTGTGCTCTGCGATGAACAACTGCTGCAACCGGTGTTGCATGGATTGCCGGAAGAGGTGGGGGCTGTGAACGTGACGACCGGTTATCCTTTGGCGCAGGCACCGATAGCGGCACTGGTTGACTTGCTCTTGCAGTTGCAGACAAAGGGGCATATTGCGGGAAGTGACCGCTATAGGGTTAGGTATGTGAAAAGGGTGCTCACCCATCCTTATCTGCCATGGCTCTCGGCTGCTTACAAGGAGCTGTTGGAGGAGTTGCAGGCACATCAATGTTATTATCCTACCCGGAAACAGATGGCTAAGGATGAGGAACTGGCACTGCTCTTTGCTGATACGGAGAGCGGGACAATGGCCTTGAACCGACAATTGGTGCAATGGATGTTGGCTGTGCTGAAACGGTTGGGAAGGAAGGCGCAAAAGAATGAGGACCCTTTCTTTCAAGAGTCGCTCTTCCGTATGTATACCTTACTCAACCGACTGGACGGATTGATGGCATCGGGTGATTTGGAGGTAGACCTCATCACGCTTGAACGGTTGCTCCGGCAGCTGATAGCTTCCACACAGATACCCTTCCACGGTGAACCTGCAGAGGGACTGCAGGTGATGGGCGTGCTGGAAACACGTAACCTTGACTTTGACCATTTGCTGCTGTTGTCGTGCAACGAAGGAAACATGCCCAAGGGGGTGAATGACGCTTCGTTCATTCCCTATGCCATACGTAAGGCGTATGGACTGACAACGGTCGACCATAAGGTGTCTATCTATGCGTATTACTTTCACCGACTGCTACAGCGGGCGAATGATGTGACGGTGTTATACAACTGCTCTACGGAGGATGGGCACACGGGGGAGATGAGTCGGTTTATGTTGCAGCTGATGGTGGAACGCCAGCATGCTATAGACAGGCGTTTCCTACGCTTGGGACAGACAGTGGGCGACAACCGACCGATGCCTGTGAAGAAGGATGAGAAGGTATGGCAACAGTTGATGCAACTGGAACGACTCTCACCCACTGCCCTGAACAACTACCTGTATTGTCCGCTGATGTTTTATTTTAACGTGGTGCGCGGCATCAAAAGACCGGAGGAGAGCGATGAGATGATTGACAACCGACTCTTTGGAAATATCTTCCATCGCAGCGCCGAATTGTTGTATCTGCGGTTGACAGCAAAAGGGAAAAAGATTACTGAGGAGCAGATTAAGGAGATGCTACGCCACCAGGAGGTGTTGGAAAGTGTGGTGGATGAGAGTTTCAGGGAGGAGCTGTTTCACCTGTCGGGCACTGCGCAGGCGCCACAATATGATGGCTTGCAACTCATTAGCCGAGGGGTGGTGTTGAGCTACCTGCGACAACTGCTGGAAACGGATTTGTTGCTGACTCCCTTCACGGTGAAAGGATTGGAGCAAGCCGTACAGACTACGGTGACCTTCCCTACGCCAACAGGCGAACGGAGCATCAAACTCTTTGGTATCATCGACCGCTTGGATGAGGTAGGCAATGGTACGGAGGGACCGCTGATTCGCGTTATTGACTATAAGACGAATAAGCCTGCGACACAGAAGGTGTATGAGGTGGGGGAACTGTTTACTGGGGAGGCTGCCCGAGAGAAGCATACCGACTATTATCTCCAGACATTGCTCTATGCCTTAATTGTGAGCCATGATGCCAAGCTCAACCCCACACAACTGCCGGTTGCTCCCGGGTTGCTCTTCATTCAGCAGTCGGCCGATAAGGATTACGACCCAATCCTCTCTTTTGGCAAAGAGAAGATTCTGCGGGCTACGGATCATGAAACAGCCTTTCGTGAGGGCTTGACCAACCTGCTCTCTGAGATATTCCATCCCGATGTGGCATTTATGCCAACAGCCAACAGAAGACGGTGCGAAACCTGTATCTATCAGCAATTATGCAAGCAGACAGGAAAAAAATCATGATTTTCTTTTGTGATTCAAGGAATAAATCGTAATTTTGCACCTACGAAAAGGAAGATTGGCAGAGTGACCGAATGCGCTGGACTCGAAATCCGGTATACCCTTTTCCGGGTATCGGGGGTTTGAATCCCTCATCTTCCGCCAAAGGACCTCACTTTCCACTTAAAACACCAAAAGAGAACCTCACAGGTTCTCTTTTTTAGTATCTGATTACGGGTCAGTAGAAATTTAGAAAAACTTGCCAGTACAGGCATGAAGCCGTACGCCCGAAGACCGTAGCTCCAGCCCACGCTATGCGTGAGAACCGCTATGCTATTCATGTATACGGCTGAAAATT
>CAMAMZ010000019.1 GCA_945837185.1 uncultured Bacteroidales bacterium
AAGTTTTAGAAATTTCTTATCCGTTGTAAGCCTTCATCACCTTGATCAGGTCAACAACCTTGTGGCTGTAACCGATCTCGTTGTCATACCAAGAAACTACCTTAACGAAGTTCTCTGTGAGATAAACACCAGCGTTAGCGTCGAAGATAGATGTCAGAGCGCAACCCAAGAAGTCAGAAGAAACAACTGCATCCTCGGTGTAACCCAGAATACCCTTCAACTCACCCTCAGAAGCAGCCTTCATAGCAGCGCAGATAGCCTCCTTTGTTGCAGGCTTCTTCAGGTTTACAGTCAAGTCAACAACAGAAACGTCAAGTGTAGGAACACGCATAGAGATACCAGTCAACTTGCCATTGAGCTCAGGAATAACCTTACCTACAGCCTTAGCAGCACCTGTTGAAGAGGGGATGATGTTGCCTGCAGCAGCACGGCCACCACGCCAGTCCTTCATAGAGGGACCGTCAACGGTCTTCTGTGTAGCGGTGGTAGAGTGAACAGTTGTCATCAAACCATTCTCGATACCGAAGCTGTCATTCAGAACCTTAGCGATAGGAGCCAAGCAGTTGGTTGTACAAGAAGCGTTAGAAACGATCTTCTGACCATTATACTTATCGGTGTTAACACCACACACGAACATATCAGCCTGACGACCATCAGCACCAGCCTTAGAAGGAGCAGAGAGGACAACATACTTTGCACCAGCCTTCAGGTGCTTCTCAGCTTTGTCCATAGCAAGGAAGAGACCGGTAGACTCAACAACGTACTCAGCACCTACCTCATCCCACTTCAGATTCTCGGGATCACGCTCAGCGGTTACGCGGATGTGATTACCGTTAACGATCAGTTCGCTCTTCTCAACGTCAGCCTCGATAGTGCCTTCAAACTGGCCGTGCATGGTGTCATACTTCAGCATGTAAGCCATGTAATCAACAGGGCAAAGGTCATTGATAGCAACTACCTGAACATCCTTTGCGTTTTCAGCCTCAACAGTTGAGCGGAATACGAAACGGCCGATACGACCGAAACCGTTAATACCAATTTTAATCATTTTACTTTTCTTTTTATTAAAAGGTTTGTATAAAAATACCTAACTGAAAAATCTTTTTTTCCTTATCGAAGGCAAAGATACAATTTTTTTCTTATATTTGCATCCGAATCAAGTATTAAATAATATAAAAACTGATGGATAAAGTCACTTTTTTCGTTATAATGAGGCTTTGGAAATCAGGATGCCAAGTCGAGGTTGCAAAATGTGGCCATGAACAAAAGCTATTCATTTATTAAAGAGCTATTATATGAGTAAATTGTTGAAAGAGTTTAAGGAATTTGCGGTAAAAGGCAACGCTGTGGATATGGCTGTCGGTGTTATCATCGGTGGTGCGTTTGGAAAGATTGTCACCTCTATTGTAAATGACATTATCATGCCTCCCATAGGGTGGCTCATAGGAGGTGTGAAGTTTACTGATTTAAAATGTGAACTTCCGTCTGTTGATTTAGGACTGGAAAAGTTGGAGCCGGTAACCATTAATTACGGATCGTTTATACAAACGGTTTTCGATTTTGCCATCATCGCCTTCTGTGTATTCCTGCTGGTAAAGGGTATCAACAAACTGGCGAAGAAGAAGGAGAAAGAAAAGCCAGCTCCCGCACCGGCCCCTCCTGCTCCCTCGGCAGAAGAGAAATTGCTAGCGGAAATCAGAGATTTATTGAAAAACAAGCAGTGATTCGGTTAGGTATAATAGGAGGCGTTTGCCTCCTATTATACTGCCTTCCTGCTTTTTTATAGGTGAAGTAGCACATGATGTGAAGGGTGTTTCCTACTACTACAATATAATAAGGTGTTACCTTAATCGGTGATAAAACGATCTAATGAAATACATAACAGTTTAGCATTATTCTATACAATGAAAACGATTATTACTTGTGCACTAACGGCATGTCTTTCCGTTTCTGTTGGCACCGTGGCAGCGCAGCAGAAGAAAGTTGACGACCCTCTTCAATACCGAGTGCTTGAGGGCTATCTCAATAAACATCCTAGAGGAAAGATTGCTATACCGGATATTCTTGGCTATAAAACCATCAAAGCCGATTTGCATTTACATACCATGCAAAGTGACGGTCAGGTAACGCCCTCCTTCCGTGTACAGGAAGCGTATGAAGAGGGCTTGGATGCCATAGCTATTACAGACCATCAGCCAACGCCGCGTTATAACAATATAAGCGATGGAAATATCTCATACGAACAGGCTCTGAAGACTGCAAAAAAGTTCAAGATAACTTTGATAAGAGGTGCTGAGGTGACAGGTTATTATAAGGGGAATGTAGGACATATGAATTTTCTCTTTACAACGGATAACAACCGTTATTATCCGAGGCATGATGACAATGTGGAACCTGCTACGGCAGACAGCCTCTTGCGACAGGCGCAAGCTGATGGGGTGTGGGTGACAACCAATCATCCCGGTTGGCCCGATCATGATAGTGAGTTGTCGGATTTCCTCATTCAACAGATTAAGGCGGGTCGCATCCATGGTGTAGAGGTGTTTAACGATCAAGAGTTCTATCCTCGTGCCATCGATTATCTGTACGATTATAACCTGACACCTATCGGTGCTACAGACTGCCATCTTCCAATAGCCTATCGTTTCAATTTGAAAAGAGCCTTTAGAGCCATGACACTCATATTTGCCAAAGATGGTAGTGAGGCCGCCATCAAAGAGGCAATGTTTGCTCGGCGTACAATAGCTTACGCTGATAATCTTTTGGCAGGCAAGCAACCCTATGTAGAGGCCTTGCTCAAGGCCTCGGTAAAATTGGCTTCCCCCGTTGTGTCTAAAAAATCCAAGACCGTTACATTGCGTTTCACCAATGTAAGCGCTATACCTTATACCTTGCGGGAGAAAACATCGGGAACAACCATTCTTGTCAAGCCATTAGACACGACGGAAGTGACATGTGCGCCAACTGATATGGAAAGTGAATGGGAAGTGACAAATATATATGTGCGCCCAACCGTTCACCTGTCGTTGCCCCTTTCTTCACTTGTGGCGCCTGCTGAATAGCACGATGTAAAGCGCTTCTACTATCGTGTGTTGAGAAGTGATAGGTAAAGTTGTTCGTACTGTGCGGATACTTTAAGGTAATCATGGTGCCGCATGATATATTGGATGCTTTGACGACGCAGTGGTGTGATACGCTCGGGATGTATGACAAGCTGTTCCAGTTCATTGTAAACCGACTCGTAAAAGGGAGCTACATTGATAATAGGATGTAGCTCCTTTTCTTGAAGAATCTCATAGCTCTCCGGTTCACCGCCGCCAATGCAGATAATACCTTTGGCCATGGCTTCCAAAGGATTCATGGAAGGCGTATAGCTGTAAAGCTGGTCGAGAATGGCTTCTTCTCCTTCCATGGCTTGCATATATTCGTTGAATGCAAGACTTTTCGCGACTTTCAGTGCAACACGCTCAGGATAGCGCGCAACAATGTCTGTTGCTGCCTTCAGCATGATGTCGGTGCCTTTGTAAGCCGACCTATTGCCGTTGATGCCGAGAAAAAGGCGTAGCTTCCCTTGGTGTGGTGGTATGTCAGAAGGCTTCATGGTGGGTTGTATCGGATAGGGAATAAAGCTTGTCTTTTGTGGGAAAACAGGTTGGTAACATACCCAGTATTCATACAACCCGGTTACAATGGCATCGCAGTCGTCAGCTATCAAGCGATTGAGTTTTTCCTTTGCTGTGCCACACCAATCCTGCGTGTAGCGGATTGCTTCCTTGTCGTTGCGTAGTTTTGAGCCGATATTGAAATCGCTGTATCGTAGGGGCATACGTGTGATGTTTTCATGCACCCAGTAGTAGTCCATGCCAAATCCCCCCAGTACGATGCGTTTGTTGTAGCGTCGGAGAAGTTTATATAGAAGAAAAAGCCGCTCGGCCCGTAGTTCAAAAAACAGGGGATTGATAAGTTGTACAATGTCGTAGCCGCATAATTGAGGGAATATGCGGGCTATACGTCCCAACAATTGTATGCCGCCCCATCTGCCATTCGGGCGGCTTACATCTATATCACGGGGATAATTTTTCCAGAAATCTCCATTAGAGCAAACCGTCACCTGATGACCCCTGCACTTCAGTCCGGCAGCCAATGTGGTATGCACACGGCTGTACTCTCCCAATAACAGTATTTTCATCGAATCGTAACAAGTAAGATTTTTCGTCCGATTCTACTTGCAACAAGCTTTCGGAACCACACGTATTTACGTGTGTAAGGTTTGTCGGGCAAAGGAAAGAGGTTGCGGTTACGAAGCATGCCGATAGCCGTTTCCAAAGCATGGGCATCGTGTGTATAGCGGATGACATTATAAAGATAATCCATTGACAGTTGCGCAATACGCCGTTTTAATGCCACACCCTCCTGTTCTGGTAATGTGTCGATACGGTCTTGCAGCGTACAGATAACGCGGAAGGAGTCGTCAATGCGACGCTTGCATGCCTCAGGTTGTGTATTGTGGGTAAGTGACGTTGCTCGTTGGCGGTAGAAATAGGCCTTGCTGGCTGTAGCATACAAAGTTTCTGCACGCAAGATGAGTTGTGGGGTAAATTCTTCATCTTCCGTAGTACTATGCACATTAAAGCGCAACTTCCCTATGATATCTTTCCTGAAAATATATCCACACACACTGGCTCGCAAATTATGATTATACATATAGGTGCTTCCATTCATGGGACCTTCGATTGAAAACGGAGGGGTAGCACTACTGTCGTCATCGGCCTCGGAGGTGGTAGCATCGAAAACAACCATATCGGGTTGGTGATAGCGCATGATATCTAAACAATGGTTATATGGGATAGTGATGAGAAAATCATCGCCATCAACAAATTGAATGTATTGTCCGCGTGCCATCCGCAATCCTGTGTTGCGAGCTTCACTGAGACCTCCGTGCGGCTGAAGGATATAAAAAATCTCATCAAAGTAATCATTCAGTTCATTGATTGCAGGTGTTGCAGAGCCGTCATCCACTACAATAATTTCCCGCTCCTTGGCTGTGAGCGAGAGTGTAAACAACCGAGAAATACATGTTTGCAAATACTCCTCGGGTAGGTTGAAGGTCGTCACAATGAAAGAAATGAGCGGACGCTGTGAATGGTTCTGTGTAGTTGGCATAAAATATGAAATCCGATATGATGATTAATCCAAAGTTTGAGCGTATTATCGTAAGGTAATGTGGGAAGGGAAGGTGGTGTGCCTGTGGCATGGAACACGTCGAGGGCAATGTTGAGCACATGTGCATAGTAGGCGCTATCATGCACTTGGGTTAGCACGCGAAGGTGAGATTCCAACAGGTGGTACAGGTCGATGGCAGAAGCCTTGACGCTGATGCCTTGTGGGTTATAGTGATAGCAATAGCTGCCATAGGGGAGCGTGGCGACAGATGTACAGGCTTGGAGGAGACGGGGTAACACATCAACGTCCTCGAAATTGCGCCCTTCAGGAAAACGGATATCCTGGAAAAGATGCCTGCGATACAACTTATTCCATGCATAGGTGTGGCAGTAGGCTGCTGTGGATAACCAATACGCATGCCAATTCCGATAAATGTTTTCTTGCAGAGTCAGCAGTTGTGCTTGGCGAAATTTTCCTCCCTCTATGCTAATAGGGTATTCCACCATGTCGCATTGCGGATGGTTGCTGAGCCATGTCCTCAGTGGAGGATAAGTGTTGGGCGATACTGTGTCGTCGCTGTCAACGAAGGTCAAAATCGTGCCATGGCTTGCTTTGATGCCATTATTGCGTGCTGCGCTCAGTCCTTGATGGTGTTGGTGTATGACATGAATTTGGCTGTTTCTGGCTGCCCATTCGTCGCACAAGATTCCACTGTCATCAGGTGACTCGTCGTCAATGAGGATGATCTCGTCATCAGGTTTCAGTTGCCTCACGACGCTTCGTATGCAGTCATTGAGTGTTGCTGCGGTACGATATACTGGTATGATGACAGACAAGTTCATAGTGCTGACAAATGATGTTGCTGCAAAATTACATAAAAAAGATGAGATAACTCGTGTGGAACATTTAAAAAGCGATTGTTTTTCTGGCTTCTGTGAAAATAAAAATTGTGGAAATACGTTATTAAGGTATGCAAAAAACAACAGGAGAGTATCGTCATGTGTTGCAATCCGTATCTCTTTTGGGGAGTGTGCAGGTAGTCAGCATTTTCTTGGGTTTGGTTCGAAACAAGTGCATTGCCGTGTTGTTGGGACCTGCCGGAATGGGATTGCTGTCACTGTATAATGGTGTGATAAAATTCTTCGCTGATACTACTACCATGGGTGTTCCTGTTTCGGGTGTTAGAAAACTTACGGCGGAGGAAAACGTGTTGGCTGATATGCATCGTCATAGGATGGCTGAACATGTGGCTGTGATACGTTGTTGGAGTCTGTTGGCTGCTGTCGTGGGAATGTTGGTGTGTATGGCGTCGGCTCCATGGGTGGCCTCTGTAGTATTTGAAGGTAATCATTGTGCCGATTTGCTACTTTTGTCAATTTGCGTAGGTCTTACAGCTGTTTCAGGAGGTGAGATGGCAATATTGAAGGGATTTCGTAGGTTGCATTCGCTTGCCAAAGTTTCGGTATGGCAAGCATTGTGGGTTTTGTTACTCACTACACCTATTATATATATATATAGGGAGCGTGCCATCGTAGCTTCACTGTTGCTGGCATCGTTGCTGCAGTGTCTTCTCGCATTTCGCCATAGCCTTCCGCTATGTCCTTGGACCTTCCCATTTCGTTTTTCCTATTTACGTCAGGGTGTAGGGATGGTGCGTCTTGGTATGGGACTTGTTTTAGCCGGTATCATGGGCAGTGGCATGGAACTATTGCTGCGTAGTTTTTTAGGTGAGGGTTCTTTACAGGATTTGGGTTATTACAATGCGGGGTATATGTTGACGGTTACATACGGGAGTATGGTGTTTGCAGCTTTAGAGTATGATTTCTTCCCTCGTCTTTCTGCTACGTGTGCCTGCGGCAAGAGGCCACGTATCAATGCTTGCGTCAGTCGTCAGGTAGAGATGTCGCTTCTGTTCATTGCTCCTATGGTGGCGGTGTTGCTTGCTTGCTTGCCTCTTTTGCTACCCTTGTTATTCAGTGGCCGGTTTATGCCAGTGGTGGGTATGCTACAGTTTTCTCTACCCTCCCTTCTTTTCCGCAGTGTGAGTCTTCCAACTGCTTATCTTACTTTGGCAAAAGACGATGCTCGGAGTTATCTTTTGACAGAAATGGTATATGATATAGGGATGTTAGGTTTGTTATGGGGAGGATACAGATTGGGAGGAGTCACCGGTATGGGTGTCTTTTTTCTGGTAGTTTCTGCTTTCTATGCATTGTTTTTGCAAGGCTACATGTTTCATAAGTATCGTTTTGTGCTTTCGTCGTATGCCATTCGCATTTTTTCGGTTCATTTCACCTTGTTACTTATAGAACTGGGTGTGGTGCGTTTGATGGATGGTTGGATGTACGTCGTGGGTTGTGCTGGCCTGGTGACAGCAAACGTTATGTTTACATGGCGTCAATTACAGCGAATGGGATTTGGACAGCAGACGAAGGGGCAAAAAGAATAAGATGACAACAAGCATAAAACGAACATAACGATGGAAACAAATACTAGCATAACGCCTGCGAAGCCTTTCCCGAGTCGGTCAAGTGCTGTCGAGAATTGTCCCGTTTGTTCCATTCTCGTGGCAGCATATAATGCTTCCGCTTTTATTTCTTGTTGTGTGGAGTCGTTGCTGGCTCAAACACAAGAAGGAGTGGAGATTATCATCATTGACGACGGTTCTACTGACGAAACTCTCTCCATAGTTAAAGATTATGAGAGGCGTTATGAGGCCATTCGCGTGTTGGCGCTTCCTGTTAATCATGGACAAGCCTATGCGCGCAATCAAGGACTTGCCCTGGCAAGAGGAAAGTATATCGGTTATCTTGACGCGGATGACTGGTTCGCCTCTGACGCTTTGGCACATGCAGTTTCTACGTTCGAACATTACCCACAGACAGACTGCGTACTTTTCAACGTGCATGAATTTGCTGAAGGAAAAGGATTCAGTCCTACGGCTTTCCTCTCTTTTGAAGTGATGAGTGGTAAGGAAGCCTTCGTAGAGAGCTTAACATGGCGTATCCACGGTGTCTATATGGCGCGTGCTTCCCTTTTTCGTCAATACCCTTATGATGAGAGTGCACGTGCCTATAGTGATGACAACACAACGCGTATTCATTATTATCATGCGCGTGAGGTTCGCACCTGTTCTGGTGTTTATTATTATCGGCAACATGCTACGTCGGTCACACACCAGGTGTCGCTACGGCACTTCGATCATCTGAAGGCCAACTTACACATGAAGGAAGTGTTGGTTAGTTGGCAGGTGAGCGACGACTTGATGGCAAGATATGAAAATCTCAGATGGTTGGTTGTCGTAGAATGTTATGGCTTTTATAGAAGGCACCATGCGCTTTTTACGCCCTATGAGCGTAAACGTGCCTTAGCGCTCATCCGTTATGCGTGGCGAACCATTGAACCTAAATATCTTTTGTTGCAAAACCGTTACAAATTTGGTTATATGCCTTTACATGGCAGCTGGTCTCTATTTCGTTGGCAGGAAGAGATGTATTTTACGCTGAAAAAAGCGTTAAAGCGATGAAAAAAAACGCGTGAAAGAAGAGGGGTTTCACAATTAATTGCTATCTTTGTGCCAATAAAATCTGATTCTGCATGACAATTGTTATCATCGCCATCATGTTATTGGCCTATATCCTTATTGCCACGGAAAAATTAACAAAGGTGAATAAGGCTGCGGTCGCTGTGTTTGCAGGGACGGTGGGATGGATTCTCTACATTTGTTATGGCACAGATTACGTGACCCGTTTCCATGGCGCTGAATATGCAGAATTTCTCCATGGCAGTGCAGCAACCAGTGTTGCGGTAAAGCATTTTATAGCTGATAATATCTTCTTGAAATATGTGGGACGGGCAGCGGAAATCGTGCTCTTCCTGCTCGCTACGATGACAATCGTTGAAATTCTCAACAATAACGGTTGTTTCGATTTTATCACACAGCTGCTTAAAACCAGGCGTAGCCGTAAGTTGTTGTGGGCACTGTCTGTAAGTACCTTCGTTATCTCTGCCAATCTCGATAATCTCACAACGACGGTAATGATGCTTACCATGATGCATAAAATCGTTCCTCATTGGCGTCAGCGGCTTTACTTTGGGTCTGCTGTTGTCTTGGCTGCCAATTGTGGTGGCGCTCTGACGGTGATAGGCGACCCCACAGGATTGGTATTATGGAATGCAGGTTATGTTACAGCCAGTTCCTTCTCTGGTACAATGGCTGTTCCTTGTCTGATAGCATGGTTGTTGCCAACATGGTGGATAGGTCGGAGCTTGCCTGAGCGTATTGATACGGGTTGGGTGAGTTTGCCTTATCGAGGTGATGATACACGCCTGAATGTCTGGCAACGCTTGATGATGCTCTTTGTGGGTATCGGAGGATTGTGGTTTATTCCCACTTTTCATAATATAACAAAGCTCAGTCCTTTCTTGGGTGCTTTTTGTGTGCTTACCGTACTATGGGTTGTCAACGAGGTGGTGAACCATAAGCTTATGAATGTGGATGAGATGATACAGCGTAGGGTGCCTCGTGTGTTGCAGTACGGTGTGTTGCAGATGATGCTTTATATAATGGGGCTTATGTTCGTTGTAGGTGTGATGCAGGAAACAGGAATCGCACCATGGCTGATGGAACACGGCAGGGAATGGTTGCAACAACTTTGGCTAACAGGTCTGGTAGCTGGGGCTGTAAGTTCTGTGCTCGACAGTTTTGCTTCGGCCATGAGTTTTATCGCTTTAGGAACGGGCAATTCACAGAATGCGCTCTATTGGAGTGTGGTTGCCTTTACAACTGCTATTGCGGGTAATATCCTGTGTATAGGTTCTATGAGTGGTATGGCTTTGATTAAGTCGGAACGTGTAAAAGTGGGCTGGTATTTTACCCATATCGGTTGGAAAGCCATGGTAGGTGGCATCGTAGGGCTTGCCGTTATGTTGCTTTTGTAACCGTTGAGGCATTGTCTTTCGAAAGGCGGGCTTGTTCACTGTAATGATAGTGAATTGTTAGGTAAAGAAGAGATAAATTTTAAGAATATGGCTAAGATTAAGACGATTGGAATTCTTACTTCCGGTGGCGATGCTCCTGGAATGAATGCCGCTATTCGTGCGGTGACCCGTGCTGGTATTTGCAACGGTTTTGCTATCAAAGGTGTCTACAGAGGTTACGATGGCCTTATCAATGATGAAATTGTAGATTTCACCACGGAAAATGTGAGTGGAATCATCATGTCGGGTGGAACAATTCTTAAGACAGCACGCTCCATGGAGTTTATGACTCCCGAGGGTAAGCAAAAGGCTTACGACAATATGTGTAAGCATGGTATTGATGCCCTTGTGGTGATTGGCGGTAATGGTTCACTTACCGGAGCCATGGAATTTGCCAAACTGTATGATGTGTGCTGTATTGGTCTTCCGGGTACGATTGACAATGACTTGTACGGCACTGATTCAACGATTGGTTATGACACTACGATGAATACGATTGTTGAGTGTGTAGACCGTATTCGTGATACAGCTCAAAGTCATGAGCGTATTTTCTTCATTGAGGTAATGGGACGTGACGCCGGATTCCTTGCCCAAAATAGTGCCATCGCTTCGGGTGCTGAGGCTGCTATTATTCCGGAGAACTCTACTGATGTCGACCAGTTGGCACAGTTTATGGAACGAGGCATTCGTAAGTCAAAGCGTTCTTGTATCGTCATAGTTTCTGAAAGTCCTAAGTGCGGTGCGCTCTATTACGCTGAACGTGTGCGTAAGGAATTTCCGCAGTATGACGTGCGTGTGTCTATCCTTGGACACTTGCAGCGTGGAGGTCGTCCCTCGGCACGTGACCGCATCCTTGCTTCCCGCACTGGTGTTGGCGCCATACAGGCTATTTTGCAGGGGCAACGTAATGTGATGATTGGCGTGCGTAACAATGAAGTGGTGTATGTTCCTCTTTCTGAAGCCATCCGTTCTGACAAGCCTCTTGACATGTCTTTGATAAAAGTGCTCGACGAACTCAGTATTTAATCGAAGAATTTGGTAGGTAGTCAGGAAATTCCTATCTTTGCATACAAGATAATAACTAAAATAACATAAAGCTTATGTCACGAATAAATGGACGCATCTCGCAAATCATCGGTCCTGTTATTGATGTGTATTTTGATACGAAGGGCGAGGATGCTGAGAAGGTGCTCCCGAAAATCTTTGAGGCACTAAAGGTAAAACGCCCTGAAGGCGGTGATCTTATAGTGGAGGTGCAACAGCATATTGGTGAAGATACCGTTCGTTGTGTAGCCATGGACAATACGGATGGCTTGCAGCGTGGCTTGGAAGTGGAGGTGACAGGAAGTCCTATCACTATGCCAGCGGGTGATCAGATCAAAGGGCGTATGATGAATGTGATAGGACAACCTATTGATGGTATGGAAGCGCTCGATATGAAAGGGGCTTATCCCATTCACCGTGAAGCACCGTCTTTTGACGAATTGTCTACTCATAAAGAAATGCTTGCCACGGGTATCAAAGTAATCGACTTGCTCGAACCCTATATGAAGGGTGGAAAGATTGGTCTGTTTGGTGGTGCCGGTGTAGGAAAAACGGTGCTCATTATGGAACTGATTAACAATATTGCAAAAGGACACAACGGTTACTCGGTGTTTGCAGGCGTAGGTGAACGCACTCGTGAAGGCAACGATTTGCTGAGAGATATGCTCGAGAGCGGCGTTATCAAATACGGTGAAGCATTCAACAAGGCTATGGAAGAAGGTAAATGGGATCTTTCTTTGGTAGACAAGGAAGAACTTGCCAAGAGTCAGGCTACCCTTGTGTACGGTCAGATGAATGAACCTCCTGGGGCACGTGCTTCTGTGGCATTGTCGGGATTGACCGTTGCTGAGGAGTTCCGTGACCATGGTGGCAAGAATGGGGAGCCGGCAGATATCATGTTCTTTATTGATAACATCTTCCGTTTTACACAGGCTGGTTCAGAGGTGTCAGCGTTGTTGGGACGTATGCCTTCAGCTGTAGGTTATCAGCCTACGCTCGCCAGTGAGATGGGATCGATGCAGGAACGTATCACTTCTACAAAGAATGGTTCAATTACATCAGTACAAGCTGTGTATGTGCCTGCGGACGACTTGACCGACCCTGCACCTGCTACAACCTTCTCGCACCTTGATGCCACAACGGAGTTGTCGCGAAAGATTGCAGAGTTGGGTATTTATCCGGCTGTAGACCCATTGGGAAGTACATCGCGTATTTTGGATCCGCTGATTGTAGGTAAAGAACATTATGATTGTGCACAGCGTGTAAAGCAGTTGCTGCAACGTTATAATGAATTGCAGGATATCATTGCTATTCTTGGTATGGATGAACTCTCTGATGAAGACAAGTTGACGGTGAACCGTGCTCGTCGTGTGCAGCGTTTCCTGTCACAACCGTTCTCTGTGGCAGAGCAGTTCACAGGTCTTCCTGGTGTGATGGTTCCAATAGAAGATACTATCAAAGGCTTCAATGCTATCCTCAATGGTGAGGTGGACGACCTTCCAGAGCAGGCTTTCCTCAATGTGGGTACGATTGAAGATGCCAAGGAAAAGGCCAAGAAACTGTTGGCTGCTGCCCAAGGTTAACGATGAAAGCAACGTGGTAGACACGATTATACCGATATATAACTATGTTGAAACTGAAGATTATATCTCCTGAAAGGATAGTATTTGATGGTGAGGTGAAACGTGTGGTGGTACCAGGTACGCTCGGTGAATTTGAAATACTCGAGAACCATGCGCCCATCATCTCTTCCCTTAACAACGGGGTTGTGACTTATGTGCCCTCAGCAGGTGACACGAATACACTGCAGGTGTGTGGAGGCTTTGTTGAGGTGCAGAAAAACCAGATAAGCCTTTGTGTGGAATTATAGGATGAAGTGTGTATGGCGAGTCAAGTGAGTAATGACATTGAAAGGCGTTGTAAACGGTATGTGCGTCAAGCATGGTTGCTGCATGTTTCCCTCTATTTGTTGGGATTGCTCGCAGTACAGTTAGGGCACTACTACCAATTCCTTACCCCTCTGGCCGTTTCTGTTCTCTTTGCAATGACAGTAGAGACGACAGGAGCTTTGGTATGGAAAAGAATAGCCGTAAAATCGCCCGATGCATTACCATCATTCTTTATGGCTGTATCAGGATTTCGCTTCCTGTTGGCTTTAATAGTGATGTTCGCTTATTTTCTCTTTGCAGGAAAAGATGCGATGCTGTCTTTCTTTCTTGTCTTTGCGGTTTCTTATGTAGCCATGTTGTTGCATCATACCCGCTTCTTCTATCATCAAACTCCCCAAGCATAGTATTGCAAGGGTATAATCAAACGAATTCACGAACTGTAAAATATGAAAAAGTTTAAGACTATACTCCTCTTGTTGACACTGCTGGCACTTCCTTTCCGTGCGATAGCAAGTGAAGGACACGAAGGCAAACTCGATATTCCAGAGATTGTATTGGAGCATTTGTCGGATGCCTATGAATGGCACATTGCCTCTTACGATGGCAAAAGCATCGGTTTTGAGCTCCCCATCATTGTGAGAAGTGCTGCTACTGGTGCGTGGACATGTTGCACAGCACATACACTGCCAGATAATTACTTTTTCGATGCAGCGCACCATGGCAAAATCTATGAACGAATGCCTGATGGCACTGCGGTGCGACCTCTTGATTTGAGTCTTACCAAGGTTGTGGTGCAAATCTGGATTGCCGTAATCCTGTTGCTGACATTGTTCGTTACATGTGCAAGATGGTATAAGCGCCATGACGTAACAAGTGAGGCTCCAAAAGGACTTGTTGGGGCTTTGGAGATGATTGTCATGACTATTCATGACGATGTGGTGAAAGCATCTGTGGGTGAGGCCCAGTGCAGAAGGTTTGCTCCTTATTTGCTCACGGTATTCTTCTTTATTCTTGCCTGCAACCTGGTAGGATTGCTTCCTGTATTTCCTGGTGGTGCCAATGTCACGGGCAACATCAATATTACACTCTTCCTTGCTCTTTGCACCATGTTGGCTATTAACCTCTTCGGAAATAAGGAATATTGGAAAGACATTTTCTGGCCTAAAGTTCCTTTGTTCCTGAAGGTGATTCCCTTGATGCCGGTGATAGAGTTCTTTGGTGTGTTCACCAAACCTTTTGCCCTCATGATTCGTCTTTTTGCCAATATGATGGCTGGCCATGCGGTAATATTGAGTTTCACATGCGTCATTTTCCTCGGTTGGTCAATGGGAATTGGATACGGATTGGGGCTCAACCTCTTTAGCGTAATTATGCTTTTGTTCATGTATGCCCTCGAGTTTCTGGTTGCGTTTGTGCAAGCCTATGTCTTCACGCTGCTCAGCGCGGTCTTTATCGGCATGGCTCATCATGAAGAGCATGAGGCGTAAACAACGATAGTAATATGTGATTTTAATGATAAATAACAGAACTAACAACAAATAAAACAGTAAAACTATGATGATTTCAACTTTATTGGCCGAAGGTCTGGCACAGCTGGGTTGCGGCATTGGTGCAGGTATTGCAGTGATTGGTGCAGGTATTGGTATCGGTAAGATTGGTGGACAGGCTATGGATGCCATCGCTCGTCAGCCGGAAGCTTCCGGAAAGATCATGACCAACATGATTCTTACCTCTGCCTTCGTGGAGGGTTGTGCCCTCTTCGCTATTGCTGCTTGTGCATTCCTCATTAAGTAAGGAAAGGGCAGCTTATGGAGAATCTGCCATCCATACTTACGCCCGATCTTGGTCTCCTGTTTTGGATGTTGATAGCCTTTTTAGTGGTTTTCATCATCTTGGCCATTTTCTGTTTCCCGGTTATTACAACTGCGGTTACAACAAGAAAACGCTATATTGATGATAGTTTACAAAAGGCGCATGAAGCTTCAGAGCGACTTGAACATATCCGAGAAGAGGGTGACCGGCTGCTTCAGGAGGCTCGTGCACAGCAGGCATTGATTCTGCAAGAGGCCGCTGCCGCCAGAGATGCTATCATGGAGAAAGCGCAGGAGAAGGCGCGCGAAGAAAGTACAAGACTCATCGAAGAGGCCCGTAAGCAAATTGAAACAGAGCGCCAAGGTGCTATTCGCGCTATTAGAGCGCAGGTAGCTGTGCTCTCAGTAGCTGTTGCTGAAAAGGTTCTTCGCAAGAAACTTGCCGATACTGATCAGCAGATGCAGTTGATAGACAATCTGTTGGATGAAGTGTCAGACAATAAACAGTAATCATTCGAGAAAACTATGGATTTAGGTGTTATATCGGTTAGATACGCGCGAGCACTCCTCAAAGGTGCCTTGGAGAACGGTATGGAAGATGCTGTGTACAATGATATGCAGTGTATAGCCAATTGTTATCTTGAGGTGCCTGAACTACGTGCCACAATCGACAATCCGATGCTCCCTAAAGATAAGAAGAGGCAACTCTTGTTTACGGCAGCGGGAACGAATCCCACTGATTTGACAGAGCGGTTCCTGACCCTTGTCATCAAGGAGCGTAGGGCAAATGCCTTGCAGTTTATGGCCACTTCGTATATTACACTCTACAGACAGCATAAGCATATCATCCAAGGAAGGCTTGTAACTGCTTCTCCTGCCACTCCGGCTGTGGAAAAGAAAATGCAGGCTATGGTTGAGCGCAGGTCGCAGGGTACTGTGGAATTTACTACCGAAGTGGATCCAGACATCATAGGAGGCTTCATTCTTGAGTATGACACCTATCGGATGGATGCCAGTGTGAAGACTCGTCTACGGATGATTCTCTCGGAGTTAACGTAAGAATGTGAAAATTTCGCCTCCCTTTCTCCTCTTAACAACATGAGAGGGGAGTGGGGGAGGCATATAAACAAAGAATAATCATGTCAGATAAAATAAAACCCAGTGAGGTGTCGGAAGTGCTGCTCCGCCAGTTACAAGACATCAATAGTCAGGAACAGTTTGACGAAGTGGGTACGGTACTGACAGTAAGCGATGGTGTTGCCCGCATATATGGTTTGCGTAATGCAGAGGCTAATGAACTTTTAGAGTTCGAAAATGGCACCATGGCGATTGTCATGAACCTTGAGGAAGACAATGTGGGCTGTGTGCTCCTGGGTCCTACAGCAGGCATTAAGGAGGGACAGAGCGTGAAGCGCACACACCGCATTGCTTCAATAAGAGTCAACGATAACTTCCTTGGGCGTGTTGTCAACCCGCTCGGTCAAGCTATTGATGGTCTCGGAGAGATAGATCTCACTGATTCCTTTGAGATGCCCCTCGATAGAAAGGCACCTGGTGTTATCTATCGTCAGCCTGTGAAAGAACCTCTGCAAACAGGTTTGAAGGCTGTCGACTCTATGATACCTATCGGCAGGGGTCAGCGTGAGCTTATCATTGGTGACCGTCAGACAGGTAAAACGGCCATCGCTGTTGATACGATCATCAACCAACGGAGTTTCTATGAGGCAGGCAAACCTGTATATTGTATTTATGTGGCCATCGGCCAGAAAGCCTCTACCGTTGCAGCGCTTGTGCAAAATCTGAAGGAGCATGGAGCGCTTCCTTATACGATTGTCGTTAGCGCAACAGCTGCCGACCCGGCAGCCATGCAGTATTATGCGCCTTTTGCCGGTGCTGCTATTGGAGAATATTTCCGAGATAGAGGATACTCTGCGCTTGTCGTTTATGACGACTTGTCAAAGCAGGCGGTGGCTTATCGTGAGGTGTCACTGATTCTGCGTCGCCCTTCTGGTCGTGAAGCATATCCGGGTGATGTTTTCTATCTTCATTCACGCCTGCTCGAGCGTGCTGCTCGTATCAATAACCAGCAGGAAGTGGCTGAAAAGATGAATGACTTGCCTGCTTGTATGAAAGGTCATGTCAAAGGAGGTGGTTCGCTTACAGCGCTGCCTATCATTGAAACACAGGCTGGCGACGTTTCCGCTTATATTCCTACGAATGTTATCTCTATTACGGATGGCCAGATTTACCTGGAAACAGATTTGTTCAACCAGGGATTCCGTCCCGCTATCAACGTTGGTATCTCTGTGTCTCGTGTGGGAGGTTCCGCCCAGATTAAGAGTATGAAGAAGGTGGCTGGTACCTTGAAGATTGATATGGCACAGTATCGCGAGCTTGAAGCTTTCTCTAAGTTCTCAAGTGATATGGATGCAGTTACTGCAATGACAATTGACCGTGGACGTAAGAACAATCAGCTTCTTATACAACCACAATATTCGCCTATGCCAGTGGGTGAACAAGTAGCTATCCTTTATTGCGGTATTAACGGCCTCATGCACGAGGTGCCGGTAGAGGGTGTTCGTCAGTGTCAAGAACTCTTCCTTGAGCAGATGCGTTCTCAGCATCAGGATATCATCGACAAGTTGGCATCTGGTAAAATTGATGATACCATCACTGATACCCTTCGCCAGGTGATGAAAGGCATAACAGCCCAATATAAAGCATAAAGGCGTATGGCTTCACTCAAAGAAATCAAAACGCGTATTGCGAGTGTCAACAACACACGCAAGATTACGAGTGCGATGAAGATGGTTGCCTCGTCTAAACTCCATCGTGCCCAGGTGGCGATTCAGAACATGTTGCCTTATGAAACCATGCTTGAGCATATCTTAAAGTCGTTTTTGGTTTCTACACCCGAGGCTACAATACATTTTGAACGTCCCCATAAGGAGGTTAAACGAGTAGCATTGGTAGTCTATTCGAGCAATAGTTCGTTGTGCGGTGGCTTTAATGCCAATGTGCTTAAGCTCATGGAGCAGGTTATTGCTGAATACAAACAGCAAGGAGTGGAAGAGGTAGTGATTTATCCCATCGGACGTAAGGTAGCAGAGCGTGTACAGAAAAGAGGGTGGCAGTCTGCAGGTAATTTTGTCGGACTCCTCGACAAACCCAGTGCCCATGACTGTGCCCAGATAGCTGAAACGCTTACCCTTAGCTATCTTCATGATGAAATAGACAAAGTGGAGCTTATCTATCATCATTTCAAGAGTGCAGGTTCGCAGATTCTCACTCGTCGTGTTTTCCTGCCTATCGATTTGTCGACAGAAAAGATTGGAGTGATGAACGACCGCGACCTTACATCAAATGTAACGACTGCCAAGGCGCAGGAATACCTTCGTAAGCGTGATGAGAAACGCACCCATGAAGTGAAGGCTGCTGTGCCGCTCAATGATAACTTCATTGTGGAGCCAGACTTGCGTTCCGTGCTGTTATCTCTTGTGCCAAAGCTCTTGAATCTAATGGTTTATACGGCTTTGCTTGACAGTTTGGCTTCTGAGCATGCGGCACGTATGGTAGCTATGCAAACAGCTACCGATAATGCCGATGAACTTCTCAGAGTGCTGAAACTTCAGTATAATAAGAGCAGACAGGCTGCTATTACAAGCGAATTGCTTGATATTGTAGGCGGATCTGTCAATAATTAAACAAAACTGTTGGCATACTCCTCACACACCTCTGGTACAGATGTACAAAAGCGTAGTGTGGGGAGTATATAGTTTTGTTATTACAGCACAAAGAAATCATAGTGGTAATGTGGTTGTATCTGCTGCTTCATATCAGTGCAGACAGATACATATAACATTATATATATTATAGGTGTAAACAGGTCAACGAGAGTCATATATTCATGAAGCAACTGATTGCATTGTATAATGCCTGGAGTGGCATAGCGCCTACCCATATTGAAACATTACCGGGGGCGGGTAGTAACCGAGTGTATTATCGCTTTTTCGATTCGGCAGGCAATACTGTTATAGGAGTGGTAGGTACGAGTCGTGAAGAGAATCATGCTTTTATCTATCTCACCCGACATTTTAAGAAACATGACTTGCCTGTACCTCAAATCCTGGCTGTGAGCGATGATGAGATGCGATATTTGCAGACAGATTTGGGTAATTGTTCTCTTTTTGATGCTTTACGCTCTGGCAGAGAGGCTGGCGGGCAGTATGATGCCCATGCGCAATCTCTTCTTGTTGCCACGATTCGTTTGTTGCCTAAGTTACAGTTGCAGGGAGCACAAGACTTGGATTGGTCGCAGTGTTATCCACAGCCTGTTTTTGATGAAACAGGTGTCTTTTTCGATTTGAACTATTTCAAGTATTGCTTCCTTAAACCTTCTGGAATCGACTTTCACGAAATGAGATTGGAAGAAGACTTCCGCTTAATGGCGAAGGATCTTGTAGCGGACGATATAAATAGTTTCCTTTATCGTGACTTCCAGGCACGCAATGTCATGATGGATGAAGCGGGCAATCCTTTCTTTATTGATTATCAGGGCGGAAGACGTGGTCCATACTATTACGATCTCGCCTCTTTCCTTTGGCAGGCCTCCGCGCATTACTCGCCTGTTTTGCGTCATCAACTCATTAGTATTTATTATGAAGAGTTGCGTAAATACACGGTTGTTCCTTCAATGGAACACTTCTCTGCACGACTTGCACTCTTTGTTCTGTTCCGCACCCTGCAGGTGTTGGGAGCATATGGTTTTAGAGGGCATTTTGAGCGTAAGCCACATTTTCTTGCCAGTATTCCTTTTGCGCTTCATAATCTTCGAGAGCAACTTCAAAGTGCAAACACATTTCCCTATCCCTACCTCATAGATGTGTTGAAACGCCTTACGCAACAACATGCTTCAGAAACTCCCGACGCTTCCGCAACACAAGTTGTATCTTCTGCGGAACACTTTGTTCCTTCTGCTTCCTCGCATGAAGAGAAAAGTCCTCTTGTAGTCCGTGTGTTTAGTTTTTCATATCGCAAAGGAATTCCTGACGATGAGTCAGGCAATGGAGGAGGTTATGTGTTTGATTGTAGGGCTGTACATAACCCTGGTCGTTATGAACCCTATAAACAGTTGACAGGTCTTGATGAACCTGTTATCCGTTTTCTTGAAGATGATGGGGAAATCCTGACTTTTCTTGAAAGCGTATATAAGTTGGCCGATATGCACGTTGCTCGTTATATCAAACGTGGCTTTACTTCTTTAATGTTTTCTTTTGGTTGTACAGGCGGACAGCATCGTAGTGTGTATTGTGCACAGCATTTGGCCCTTCATCTTCATGAAAAATTTGGAATTGAAGTAAGAGTCTGTCATCGTGAACAGCAAAAAAGCATGATTTTAAAGAAGCGTTGATATGTATGTTTGCCATTAGATCGTTTC
>CAMAMZ010000020.1 GCA_945837185.1 uncultured Bacteroidales bacterium
TGGGACGACCAATCTTACCTTTCTTGGTGGTAATGACGATGACACCGTTACCTGCCTTCGAGCCGTATAGAGCCGTGGCTGAGGCATCTTTCAGAACGTCAATCTGCTCAATGTCGTTAGGGTTGAGGCCTGCAATGGCGTTACCCAAGAGGTTTACGAAATCGGGATCGTTGAGACTTTCTGTATCTACATTGACGGGGTCGTTAAGCACGATGCCATCGAGTACCCACAGTGGCTCACGAGTGCCGATGATCGTTGATGTGCCTCGGATGCGCAGCTTGGGTGCTGCACCTACCTGCCCGGAGTTCTTCATAAAGATCATTCCTGGTACGCGACCTTCAAGCATTCCGTCAATGGTGTTGATACCTTCTACTTTGATGTCATCCATTTTCAGAGTAGTTACAGCCGAAGTCAATTTGTTGCGCTCAACGCTTTGGTAGCCAGTATGTACATATTCGGCTATTTCGTTTACCTGCTCGTGGAGGGTGATGTTGATGGAATTACGGTTGTCTACGGCAATTTCTTTGGTTTCATAGCCAACGTAGCTTACCTGGAGTACATCGTTGGTATGGGCATGTAGCATGTATTTGCCATTTTGGTCGGTAGTGACACCGAATTGGCCTCCTACTATGAGAACGGATGCACCCACAAGGGGTTCACCATAACCGTCTCTTACAATACCGGTTATGCGAATGTTTGACTGCTTGCCAATCTTACGGATTACACCCACACCATTGCTCCATACTACTTCGAGTTGATAGGGTTGCAGAATACGGTTTAAGAAGTTGTCTACTGCTTCTTCTTTAGCGGTAGCGGTAATGCGCTGTCGGGATGTGATGATGCTGGTGTTGTAAACGAACTTCACTTTGGTCTTGTTCTGGATGGTAGACAAGACAGTTTGCAGTTTCGTGTCTTTGAAGGTGCCCGTGAACCGTTGGGTTTGGGCGTAAAGGGCCGCAGACATAAATAGGCCGATGAGAAACAGGACTGTACGGTGCGGATGGCCACATACGGTCTTAAAGAATTTATTTACATTCATTGAGTAATAGGAATTATTTGATGAATATTATTATGGAGCAGTTGTAGATGAAGCTTCGTTAGCTTCGGTGACAGGATTGATATAGATGTCACGCCCGTCTATGATATAGCAGAAATCTTGGGTCATGCTCAGAAGCGACAGGAACTCTTCTACAGAATGGAAGCGTGAACATTCGCCAGTGAAGCGTATTTGCTTTATTTCCTCTAAACTGTAGTGTACGTTTACATCATACATCCTTTCTATATTGTTCATGATGTTTTCTAATGGCATGTCGTCAAAGACGATGATGCCCTCCATCCACGATGTGTTGCGGGGAGATGGCATATTAGTGATGGTGGCTCTGCCAGTTTCGTCGCACGTAATGGTTTGACCGGCTGTAAGAGTTGCATCGGTAATTGCATTGCGGAACCGTATGCGTCCCGTATTTAAGGCCACTTTGAAGGGTTGACTGGCATAGGCACTTACAGAAAACGAGGTGCCCAATACTGTGATGGTGCCACGGTGGGTAGATACGATAAAGGGACGGCCGTCTTTGGCCACCTCGAAATAGGCCTGACCTTTCAGTTCTACGTTGCGAGAAGTATCAAAGCTGCTTGGAAAACGGATGGACGACTCAGCATCTAGCAGAACTTTGGTGCCATCGAAGAGTTGCAGTTTGTACATCTTTCCTCTCGGAATGATAATTTCTTCCATAAGAGGTTCTTTTTCTTGCGTGGGTTCTGAGTCGTGCAGTACTATCGTTCCATCCATGGTGAGAGTAGCTACCCCTCCGGCAGTTGTACCTTTTATGATGTGGATGGTACTGCCATTGCCCATTACCAGCTGGGGTAAAGAGTCGTTGGCAGAGGGTAGAGCAGCAATACGATCAATGCGTGAGGGTTCCTGGTGTGTATAATAGTTCCATGTAAGGAATACACCTATTATTATAATAACAGAAGCGGCAACGGTCACCATCTGTCGCCAGAAGATAGGGCTGACAAAATGGAAAGGTCGTTTCCCAACTTCTTTTGCTTGCTCCGTTGAACACTGAGAGTTAGTAGCACCATGTGTTACCTTTGCCCAGAAGGTGTCAAATACCTTTTGGGCATCATAGTGCTTGTAGCGGCCGAGGTGTTCATCGGCAGGTTGTTGTTCCCATTCCTGTTGCACCTCTTTCCACTCCGATTCCTCATTGTTGAGAATGGTTTCAACATCTTTTTGGAAGTTATGATACTTTTTATCCATGATTTCTTACGCTTTACCATAAATACGCATGTGTGGTTAAAAGGTATTAGTATCTTTTAAAAAAAAATATCGCCTATGCTTATTTTTTGGACAGTACTACCTGTATGTCTGGTGAGCAGACGTTTAGCTTTGTTCTTTTCTGATGTTTAGAAAATGCTATGAGAAAATACGGGTGGAATGATTGGATATTCGTCTCAAGGCACTGCAGATGATACATTTAATAACTTTTCTCCAAATATTGTGGCATTAATTTGTGTAGTATTATGGTAGTTGACAAAACAAGTTCTTCAAAAGTTAGGAGCGAAGCCACAATAAAGAAAAGGTGACATGCCATCTTATAGCGATGTAAGGTAGAGGATGAGGAAGGTTAGCAGGTCGGAATCGGTAGACTGGCGCAGATTGTCCATTGCTTTTTGCTTATGAGCCTTCACTGTATGGATGCTGATACCGAGGATGGCAGCGATCTCCTTGCCACTTTTACCTTGTATGCTGAGTTCAATTACACGTCGTTGTTGCAATGGTAGGGCATTGATGGCTATGTAGAGTTGGCGGTAGAGTTCCTCGCGGAGTGAGTTGGCGTAGGCTTCATCATCGAAGGTATCGGGCAGAATGTTTGTATCTACAGTGATGCGGTTCTTTTGTTTGCGTAGCAGAGAGATTGCTTGATTATGAACAGCCCGATAGAGATAGTATGCCATTTGAGCCTCGGATTCAAAGGTTACTTCCGATGACCACACCTTGGCTAACGTTTCTTGTACGATGTCTTCGGCATCTGGTCGGTTGCCCAATCGTCCCTCGATATAGGCGCAAAGGGGTGCGTAGAAATTGGCAAACAGGTGTTGCCATGCTTTTGCCTCGCGTCTGTTGATGCCGGGAAAATCTGTCATCTGATACTTACATTACGTTCGTTTTGTTACTATTTGATATCTTTCTGCAGCAAAGATAGTATAAAATGATGACAAAACAAAATTAATGAGTTTATTTTGATATATTTGATAGATCGCGACCGGCTTAACTAAGACGAGTATTCGGGTTATGCTACCTTTTATAATTTGTGTAATCATAGTATTCATAACGGACAATCCAAATCTGGGTTGTCCGTTATGGTTAGAACTTTTAGATGATACTGGTCTTGCGTGTCCACTCTATGATTTCAGGAATGTAACCAAAGGCCAGGCCTGTTACGGTGTCGGCACAACCGTAGTAGACTGCTACGCGACCTGTGGCAGGATCATGCAGCGAAGCACAGGGGAAACAAACATTGGGCACATCGCCTGTAAGTTCATACAGTTCGCGTGGGGCAATGAGGTAGGGACCGCTACGGTAGATGGCTTTCCAGGGCTGCTCAAGGTCGAGCAAGGCAGAGCCGAAGCTATACACATAACCATTGCAGGAACGGAGTACGCCATGGTAGAACAGTAACCATCCTTCGTTTGTTTCGATAGGCACAGGACCAGCACCTATCTTCATGCATTGCCATGCACTCTGCTCAAAAGGTGCGGGAGCCATGACATGACGATGCTTACCCCAGAAACACATGTCGGGTGATTCGCTGTAGAAAATATCACCGAAAGGTGTATGACCTGTATCTGAGGGACGGGAAAGCATGGCAAAACGACCATTTATCTTGCGAGGGAAGAGTACGCCATTGCGGTTGTAGGGCAAGAAAGCGTTTTCCAACTGATGGAAGGTTTTGAAGTCTGTTGTCCATGCCACACCGATGGTGGGGCCATGATAGCCGTTGCACCATGTTACATAGTAACGGTCTTCGATGAAGCATACGCGGGGGTCGTAACCATATACCCATTCTCCAACCTCTGCGTCATCACATTCAAAGCGGAGAGGAGTTTCGTTGATGTTCCAATGCACACCGTCGGGTGAGAAACCTGCATGAAGTGCCATGCGGCGGTTTGTGTCATCGCAACGGAATACACCAGCATAGCCGTTGCCAAAGGGCACGACAGCGCTGTTGAAAATACTATTGCTTGTTGGCAGCAAGTCGCGTGGTATAATCGGATTCTGGCTGCAGCGCCACATCACGTGCTTGCAATCTTGCGGACGCTCTTCCCACGGCATGTTGGGGAGGGGCTGACCGGAAATGATAAGTTCACTCATAGTGTTGTTGTTTTGGTTTTGGGTTTTATTATTATTTTGTTTTCTTGTCGGGATAGGTAAAGGGCACAAACCAGGTGATCAGGAGTGCTGGAATCGTACAGAAGAGTACGAAGACAAAGAAGTTCCTATAACCTAAGGCATCGCTCACAGCACCGCTCATCATACCTGGTAACATCACTCCGAGGTTCATGATTCCGGAAGCAAAGGCATAGTGCGACATCTGGTGTTCGCCGGGTGCAATCTGTTGCATCATGAAAAGCGTGAGACCTACAAAGCCAAATCCGTAGCCAAAGTATTCAAGTACAATACCTCCGCCAATGAGCCACAGACTGGTAGGCTGGTAAATGGCCAAGAGAGTATAGGCCACAAAGGGTAGGTTGAAAACAATGGCGAGTGAGAAGAGGCTCTTTTGCAACCCCCGATGGGCAATGTAGTAGCCTGCCAGAATAGAACCTATTACGAAGGCTGCTGCACCGAAAGTGCCATAGCAAAGTCCTATTTCCTGTTCGCTCAATCCCAAACCTTGTTCTGTGCGGGGGGCTTTGAGGAAAAGAGGCACAATCTTCATAACGAAACCCTCTGCAAAGCGGTAGAGGATGATGAAGCACAAATAATAGAAGATGTGCTTCTTCTGGAAGAACTTCACGAAAACCGCCCATAGCTCATGCAGGGATTCGCTCAGCGAACTGTTGTTATGCGCACCTTTCGAATCGGTGGGAAGCACAAAGAAGTGATACAGTCCTACTACCACCATAATGGCGGCAATAATGAGCATGATGATCATCCACGCCTTGGTAACGCCAAAAGAGTCGATGAAGGTACCTGCCAAATATACTAGGCCACCCGTGGCTGCTATCTTGGCAATATTGTAGAAAGCTCCCTGCCAGCCAATCCATCGTGCCTGTTCTTCATTGCTGAGTACACTCATGTAAGTGCCATCGGCAGCAATGTCGTGTGTGGCACCACTCATGGCAATCACGGCCAGGATGGCAATGGTAATGGCAAAGAAGTTAGGCAGGTTGAGGGCAAAGGCCACAAGTGCGAAGCATATACCTGACAGTATCTGGGTGAGAACGACAAAGAATTTCTTTGTGCGATACATTTCCAGGAAGGGGCTCCAGAGGGGTTTGAGGGTCCAAGGGAGCATGATAAGCGATGTCCAGAAGGCTATTTGGGCATCGGAAACGCCCATACCTTTATACATGAGGGTGCAAACCATGTTGAGAACCACGAAGGGCATTCCCATTGCAAAATATAGGGTGGGCACCCAGGCTATAGGACTAACCTGTTTAGGAGATGGATTCATATTTTTCTTATTGAAATAAATATCGGGTTATTTTTGGCAACTGTTCAGCAATGGCGCCTTGCCATCTTCCACCAATTTAAGAATGAGTTCACCAAAGAGCGTGTTCTGCCAGGCAAACCAAGGACGTGTATAGTGAAAGGCATCGTTGACATCAAACGACTCATGGATTACACCCGTGTCGGCATCCGTATCCATAAGCATCTGAATGCATGACTTGATTTCCTGGTCATCGCGGCTGGTAAAGGCACGCATGATAATGCTCATGGGCCAAGCCATGTGATAGCCTACGTGAGGACCACCAATTCCTTCACCGGCTTTGCCACGGAAGAAATAGGGATTATCCTCACTCCACACAAAGCGTCGGGTATTTTGATAGATGGGGTCGTCGATAGATACATCACCTAAGTAGGCCATGGCTAACAGGCTGGGAACATTGGCATCGTCCATGAAAAGCTTGTTGCCAAAGCCGTCAACCTCAAAAGCATAGATCTTTCCATATTTGGGATGATCGTGCACAGCATACTTCTGCAGAGCGGTCTGTACTTCATCAGCAAGGTCGGTGCACTGTTTGGCAAGGTCGGTGCGTCGGTTCACGGTTGTCAGCACTTCAGCAGCCTTGCGCAGGGAACTTACTGCCATGAAGTTAGAAGGTACGAGGAAGAGCAGAGTTGTGGCGTCGTCTGAAGGACGGAACACAGAGGCGATGAGTCCCACGGGTTTTACCGGTGCTCCCAATCCTACATTGCAGACCGTGTCGAGCTGACGGTCGGTGACACGCAGGAAACGGTATGGACCGGGACCCTCTTTACGCTGCTGCTCATGGAATGTTTGCAGTGTGCGTTCTACAACCGTAATCCACAAATCACCGAAGATGCTGGTATCGCCTGTCACCTTCCAGTATTCGTAAGCCAAGCGGAGAGGATAGCAGAGACTGTCTATCTCATATTTGCGCTCGTAAACTTCCGGTATCATGCCGCAATCATCCGACATCCAACGACCGTTGGGGTTCGGAAAACGGTTAAAGGCATTGGCATAAGGGTCTATCTTGATGTTGTTGAACTGGCGCAGAATCACACCTTTCACCATCTTGCCAACAGCTTTGTCGGTGCGCGCAAATTGCACATAAGGCCATACCTGGGCACCAGAGTCGCGTCCCCACATGGCATGAATGTCGCCTGTGTACACAAATGTGTCGGGGGTACCGTTGGCGTCTTCCGAATAATGAACAGTTGTGTCGAGGGTGTTGGGGAAGCAGTTGCTGAACATCCATGCCAGATACGGACTGCCGCTGAGCAGTTTTTGAATTTCCTTGATCTTCTTCTCGATGGCATCAGAGCGGAAAAGCCGTTCTTCGATGGGAGGACGCTTTGACACGAAGCGGTCGGTTGCTGCTATGGCCTGGATATATTCCTGCCCGAATTCTTTTTGCGAGGCAGGGGTCTGTGCTGACGCTCCCAAGGAGAGGAGCGCCAGACAGCCTGTTAAGAGGGTTTTATTCAATCGCATGCTATGAATCGTTTGAGTTAGGGACGATCTTCTTTTGCTGTACCGAAATCAGAAGGTTTATCGCCCATGGTGAATACGAGGTTGCCGCCTTCTTGCAATTCTTTAAAGTCGATAAACGACTTGGTGTAGGGTTTGCCGTTGAAGGTTACTTGCTGTATGTATTTGTTGGTGCTGCTGTTGCCCTGTGCCTCGATGACCAAGGTCTTGCCATTGCCTACCTGGAGTGTAGCCTTGTCGAAGATAGGTGAGCCGAACACAAACTTGCCACCGGAAGGTTCAACCTGATAGAGTCCCAGTGAAGTGAGAATGTACCAAGCAGACATCTGGCCTACGTCTTCATTACCACTCAAGCCATCATAATCGTCTTTATACATGGTGAGCAAGGTTTGGCGAAGCAAATCAGCGGCCTTCCATGGCTGGCCGATGTAGTTGTACATATATATAATATGATGGCTGGGCTCGTTGCCATGCGCATACTGACCAATCAAACCAGAGATGTCGGGAGAAGCCTCTGCGCCCATATCACCTGTTACAATAAACAAGGAGTCGAGTTTTGAAACAAAGCGCTCCTCACTGCCAAAGCAGTCAACCAAGCCATGTACGTCGTGGGGCACGAGCCAAGCATATTGCCAGGCGTTGCCTTCTGTATAATCGTCTTGACGGTGTACGGCATGGAAAGGATCGAAGGGCACACGGAATTTGCCTTCTGCTGTCAGGCCACGCATAAAGCCCGTACCTGGGTCAAAATGCTTGCGGTAGAGTTGGCTGCGGTTGTGGAAATAGTTGTAGTCATCTTCATGACCCAGCAATTTCGCAACCTTAGCAATACCGTCATCGGCAATGGCATATTCCAATCCTTTTGCCACGGTTTCAAATGTGGGGTCAAGTTCACAAGGCAAATAGCCATACTGCTTCAACAGGTTCATGCCACGCTCATCGAGCATTGCAGAAGCCTTCATGGCCTGGAAAGCCTCTTCTTTATTTTCTACAAAACCTTTCAATACAAGGTCGGCAAGGACAATGATGCCCGGGTTGCCCACCATGCAGTCTGTTTCATTGCCTACTAAGTGCCAAATGGGAAGTTTGCCCTGCTCTTTATAAATCTGCGTGAAAGTGCGCCCCATGTCTTTCATCTTTTCAGGATGGATGAGGGTCATGAGAGGCATGGCAGCACGGTAGGTATCCCAAAGAGAAAGGGTTGTATAGTTGGTGAAGTCGCCTTTGTGCACCTTGCCGTCAGCACCACGGTAGTCACCGTTGCAGTCAGAGAAGGTGGAGGGAGCTGTCATAGAATGGAAGAGTGCGGTATAGAAGATGCGACGTTGGGTTTCATCGCTTGTCTCTATGAGAATCTTACCCAACTCATCGTTCCACGCCTTGCGGGCAGCCGTAACGGTACCGTCAAAGTCCCAAGCAGGAATTTCAGCTTTGAGATTGGCTTTTGCGTTTTCCACGCTCACAGCAGAGAGACCGACCTTTACCAGAACCGGACTGTCGGTAGCCGCCAACTGCCATACGCTGACGCTGTCGTCGCCAGCCACTTGTTTAACGGGTTGTGAGAACTCTGCTGCAAAGAATATCTGTTGGTCCTTGGCCCATCCCTCAGAATGGCGGTAGCCCGTGATAATCGTTTCTGATTCTTGTGTAAATTTACAGTCTTTTACATGGTCCCAGCCAATGCCTTGCTTCAAGTCGAGCTTGAAGAAAGCATCGCTCCCTTGTGCAAAAGTATAGCGATGGAAACCGGCACGTGTAGTAGCCGTAAGTTCCACCTTTACATTCGGATCCTGCAATTGCAGTACATAATAGCCTGGGGTAACCGTTTCGTTCTTGTGTGAGAAACTCACGGAATCCTGGTCGGCTCTTGACATGGGGAGCAACGCAATGTCTCCTAAGTCACCAATGCCAGTACCGCTCAAATGTGTATGGCCAAAGCCCACAAGAACAGAATCGCTGTAATGATAACCGGAACACCAGTCCCAGCCACGTGTTGGTTCTGTAGGGCCGAGTTGAACAAAGCCAAATGGTACGTTGGCACCCAGAAAGACATGTCCGTGACCTCCGGTTCCAATGTAAGGGTTAACATACTGTGTAAGGTCGTGCGTCGGGCTGTTAGTTTGCCCACAAGATGCAAAACATAGTGTTGCAATAGCACAATAGAGTACTTTTTTTAATAGTTTCATTGTTAATAGTATATAGTCTGTACAAAGGTAATAAAATTCAGTGTATTCAATAGGTTCGGAGTGTGAAAATTCGCTAAAAGCGCAATAAATCCTTCGTTTTAACCCCAACGGCAATTTTTTTTATTAACTTTGCAGTCAGATGTAAATGAAGATGAACATTGTTGAACTTATAAACCAAAAAGAGGCGCAACGCAATTTCTCTTTTGAGGTGTTGCCGCCCTTGAAAGGCAACGGCACAGAAGCTTTGTTTGCCACCATCGACAAGTTGAATGACTATGCTCCGCTTTATGTGAATATAACCACACACCATAGCGAATATGTGTATCGTGAACTGGAGAATGGGCAGTTTGAAAGAAACCGCATCCGGCGTAGGCCGGGCACGGTAGCTATTGCTGCTGCCATACAACAACGCTACGGTATTCCCGTTGTACCCCATGTCATCTGTAGTGGCGCCACTATAGAAGATATTGAGTATGAGTTGATCGACCTGCAGTTTTTGGATATAGCCAATCTGTTGCTGCTCCGCGGTGATAAAGCGAAAGATGACAGAACCTTTACACCTATTGCTGGAGGATATGCGCACACGACACAGCTCATCGAACAGGTGAACCGTTTCAATGATGGCTTCTTTGCCGACGGTAGTGTTATACGGCATCCTGGTCGACGATTCGATTTCGGTGTGGCATGCTATCCGGAGAAGCACGATGAGGCTCCGAATATTGAGATGGATATGCACTATCTGAAAATGAAACAGGAGATGGGTGCTTCTTATGCGGTGACACAGCTCTTTTATGATAATGAAAAATTCTTCTCGTTTGTAGAGCGTGCCCGGGAGATGGGCATCACCATTCCCATTATTCCTGGCATCAAGCCCTTTGCCAAACTCTCGCAACTCACGGTAGTGCCCAAGACATTCCATTGCGACTTGCCGCAAGCCTTGGCAGCGGAGGTGGTGAAATGTAAGACCGATGAGGATGCGCGCGCTTTAGGAGTGGAATGGGCTGTGCACCAATGCACGGAACTCTATGAAAGAGGTGTGAAAAATATCCATTTCTATACCATCTCTGCTGTAAACAGTGTGGCAGAGGTTGTAAGGAGGCTGTTATGACTTTCGATGAGGTAATCGGACAGGAGAGGACAGCACAACGCTTGCTACAGTTGCTGCAGGCACGGCGTATGCCTCATGCCCTGATGCTTTGCGGTCCTGAGGGATGCGGCAAGTTGGCTTTGGGCTTGGCCTTGGCCTCGCATCTGTTAGACAACAGCAGTCTGTTGCACAACTGGGAGCATCCCGATTTGCATTTCTCATATCCTGTAGTGCGACCGGCAGATGCCAGTAGTACTACGATGATTACCAGCGATGATTATGTGCGGGAATGGCGCACCCGAATACTTCAGAGTCCGTATCTCTCCATGGAGCAATGGCTCACTTGTATGAAAGCCGGCAATCAGCAGGCTGTAATCTATGAAGCGGAGAGCGATGCCTTGACCAGAAAACTGAGCATGAAGTCCAGCCAGGGTGGTTATAAAGTGGTGTTGATGTGGTTGCCGGAACGCATGAACGAGGCTTGTGCCAACAAACTGCTCAAGCTGTTGGAGGAACCACCACAACAAACCGTCTTTATTTTGGTGTGCGAAGAGCCTGACCGTTTGTTGGAAACCATACGGAGTAGGGTGCAGCGTGTTGATGTGCCACGCGTAAAGGAAGAAGACATAGCTGCTGCGCTCGTTAAGCAGAGAGGTTTGGAAGAAACGGCAGCACGCAGGGTGGCTCATTTCGCTGAAGGCAGTTGGCTGAAGGCAGTGGAAGTGCTTGAGGCTGATAGCGAACGCAGACTGCTGTTTGATATGTTCCGACAATTGATGCGTTTGGCCTATGCGCGCAATCTGAAGGATTTGAAAAAGTGGGAGGAAACGGTGAGCACCTTTGGACGGGAGCGTCAGCGTCGTATGCTCACTTATTTCTCTTCCATGGTGCGCGAAAACTTCATGAGTAATTTTGGAGAGCGCGAACTTTGTTATATGTCTGACGAGGAGGAGGCTTTTGCCAGCAAGTTTTCCAGATTTGTCAATGAGGCCAACGTGATAGAGATGATGGAACTTTTGCAGCAGGCATATGTCGAGATAGGGCAGAACGTGAGTGCCAAGACAGTGTTCTATGATTTGGCCCTGCAGATGATTGTGCTGTTGCGCAAACAATGATACAGCACTTTTCTGTAGACCTATATAATATAATTTCAACGTAAGAAAAGGAACTGAATTAGAATATGAGTTGTAAATGTGATATGTGTGTCGGCGGCGACCGTGGCCTCTGTTGCAGAGGATGCGGCAAGCAGGATAAACAGTTGAATACCTATGACTGGTTGGCTGATGTGCCTGGGAATTCAATGTCGACAGACCTTGTGGAGGTGCAGTTCAAGAATACCCGAAAGGGATATTATCATAATGTGAACCATTTAGACCTGCATAAGGGCGACATTGTTGCGGTTGAAGCCAGTCCGGGACATGATATCGGAGTGGTGACGCTTACGGGCAAATTGGTGAAACTGCAGGTGAAGAAGGCAAATCTCAAATCAGCAGATGATATACGGCGTATTTATCGCATAGCCAAACCGGTAGATATGGACAAATATCATGAGGCAAAGAGCCGTGAACATGGAACGATGATTCAGAGCAGACAGATTGCCAAGGATTTGGGATTGCAAATGAAAATTGGCGACGTGGAATATCAAGGCGACGGCAATAAGGCTATCTTCTATTATATTGCCGACGAACGTGTCGATTTCCGACAGCTTATCAAGGTGTTGGCCGAAACATTCCACGTGCGCATAGAAATGAAGCAAATCGGTGCCCGACAAGAGGCAGGACGTATTGGTGGTACGGGGCCTTGCGGCAGGGAATTATGCTGTGCGACATGGATGAAGAATTTTATCAGCGTGAGTACCAATGCTGCGCGTTTCCAGGATATTTCTCTCAATCCTCAAAAACTGGCAGGCATGTGTGCCAAACTGAAGTGTTGTCTCAATTATGAGGTGGACAATTATGTGGAGGCGGGACGAAGAATGCCAAGCAAGGAGGTGGTATTGCAAACGAAGGACAGCGACTACTATCTCTTCAAGATGGATATCCTTGCAGGCCTTGTAACGTATTCCACTGATAAGAATCTGGCTGTGAACCTTGAGACGATAACAGCAGAGCGTGCCCGACAAATCATTGAAATGAACAAGAATGGAGAGAAACCGCTCAACTTGGCTGAAGAGGGGGAAGGGAAGCGGGAAGCAAAACCTGCCGACTTGCTGCATGATACCGACATCAGCCGTTTCGATAAAACGAAGCGCAAGAAGAAAGGCGGCAATGCCAACAAAGGCAATAGTAAGCCTAAACAACCCAAAGCGGCTCCTAAGGCCAACAATACTGGTGGCAAGAAGAAACCTGCTACCCCCAAGAACGACAACAAACCAAAAGAATGAGGAAACTGTTTTGGATGGTAGGACTGTGGGTCGTCTTCTCTGTTACGGCCTGCGACCATAAGGTGTATGACCATTACTGTCATACACCTGTTGCTGGTTGGGAAAAGAATGATACGCTCTGCTATGATATTGCTCCCATGCAGCAGCAAGGGATGTATCAGTTGGGCGTAGGCTTGCGTTTGAGCAATGCTTATCCGTTTATGGGTATTACCCTCATCGTTGAACAAACAGTATGGCCTCAGCGCAGAACCTTAATTGATACGGTGGAATGCCGACTTGTTGGTCAGCATGGTAAACACAAACAGCATGGCATAAGCTATTTCCAGTATACGCAACCCATAGGAAAACTGAGTTTGCAGGCTGGTGACAGCTTGCACATCACTGTGCGGCACGATATGCAACGCGATATCTTGCCTGGTGTGAGTGATGTGGGTATTTTTATGACGAAGCAATAAGGTAGGCCTATCGGTGTTTGAGATTGCGACTCGCGTCAATACGCAGGAAAATGAAGAGCAGCAGGGTAAAGCCCCATAGCGATGAGCCGCCATAGCTGAAGAAAGGGAGCGGAATACCAATTACCGGGGTTAGTCCCAGCACCATACCTACATTGATAAACACATGAAATAGAAAAACACTCAGCACGCAATATCCATACACCCTGCCGAAAGTAAAGGGTTGACGTTCTGCCAGATAAATGAGGCGTAAAATGAGGGCCAGAAATAGTAGCAGTACACCGGCCGACCCTAAGAATCCTTCTTCTTCACCCACGGTGCAGAAGATAAAGTCAGTGTCCTGTTCTGGTACAAACTTGAGTTTGGTTTGCGTGCCGTTCAAGAACCCTTTTCCTTTCAATCCACCCGACCCAATGGCAATTTCGCTCTGGTGAACATTGTATCCGGCTCCAGCCAAGTCTTCCTCCAAGCCCAACAATACGTTGATGCGCACCCGTTGGTGCTCTTTGAGAACATGGTTGAGCACATGGTCTGCTGAATAGAAAAAACCTGCAGAACCGAAGGCAAAGAGGGCTATGAAGAAATAGCTGCGTAAACGAGTGGCCAAAGCCCGATATAAAAGATACAATATCAGTGAAACGGTTAGAAGCAGTTGGATCCAAATCAAATTGAATGGTATCACATATTCGGCAAAGGCAAGGAAAAAAAGTGTGACGACTATGGCTGTTCCTGCAAGAATCCTGGCCTCTCTATGCGCTTTGCAATAAATGGACAGCATTATCAGCGTGAAACTTTGCACCAATAGCAACACGACAAACTGCCCCACGGAGGTAGGGGTGTCGAAAAGCATGATATGCTCGTATTTGATGCCTATCACGAAATAAATCACCATGGCAACACCCGTGAAGAGAATGCCTCCCTTCATACCTTCACGGTAAAGCATAAGGAAAAACGAGAGATAAACCAAAGCTGAACCTGTTTCCTTTTGTGCCACAATAAAAAGCATAGGTACGAAAATCACGGCCAATGCCATGCCAAAATCCTTCCATCTATGCATATCAAAGCCATACGTGCTCATAAGTTTGGAAATGGCAAGGGCAGTGGCAAACTTGGCAAATTCCGCAGGTTGTAGTCGCAACGGTCCTAAAACGAGCCAAGAGCGTGAACCCTTGATTTCATGAGGATTGAAGATTGTGACAAAAAGCAAGATGAGGAGGAGGGCGTAAATCACGTAGGAGAACGTGTTGTAGATACGGTCGTCCATCATCAACAAGATGAAGCCTAAGGCTATTGATGTTCCTATCCACACGATTTGCATGCCACTACGGGTGTCGAGACTGAAGATGTCGGTGCTACCGTAGGTATAGCTTGCCCCACACACGCTAATCCATCCGAACACGAGGAGGGTAAGGTAGATGACAATCGTCCATTTGTCCAACGATTGTAGCACACCTTGTTGTTTATCTGCTGCTTGAGCCATAGCTGATACGTTTGTTTTGGAATGTAAGGGCACGCGCCTCTGATTCTGGCGACAGACCACCTTTTATATATTGTTCCATCATAAGGGCACCGATAGGCACACCATAGTCGGCACCCCAACCACCGTTCTCCACATAAACGGCAATGGCTATCTTGGGTTCGTTCATGGGGGCAAAACCCATAAACACCGAGTGGTCGTGACCACGGTTCTGGGCTGTTCCCGTCTTGCCACATACCTCATAGTCTGCACGATTGGCAGAACGGCAGGTTCCTTTGATGACAGAGGAACGCATGCCTGCCACAATATATTCGTAGGCACGTTTACTGGCTTTGGTATAATGGCGATGTGTGTAGAGCGTGTCGAGCGGCTCTCCTTGCACCTTGCGTACAATGTGAGGGGTGTAGTAGTAGCCTCGGTTGGCAATGGTGGCGCCAAGATTGGCAATCTGCAGTGGCGTGAGGTTCACCTCTCCTTGTCCTATGGAGATACTGATGACGGTAAGACCGTTCCATGAGCCATGGTAGGCATTGTTGTAGAAAGTGGCGTTGGGGATGAGGCCTCGTTTCTCTCCCGGCAGGTCAATGCCTAACTTATAGCCAAACCCCATGCTCACCATATAATCTCTCCAGATGTCCATAGCCTCCGATACATTCTTGTATTTCCTGTTTCCTATCATGTAATACAGGCCCCAGCAGAAATAAGCATTGCACGAAGTACTGATAGCGTCAACCAGAGCTATGGGCGAACCGTGACCGTGGCAGCCTACATGCAGACCTCTATGGTAAAAGCCGTGATGACAGGGAAACATGGTAGCAGGAGAGATGATGCCTTCTGTCATATATGTGAGGGCTTGCGACGTTTTGAATGTGGAGCCCGGAGGATATTGACCCATGATAGAGCGGTTCAACAGAGGTTTCCATGTGTCGCGCGAGAGCGCTCGATGATTCTTGCCACGCTGTCTTCCCACCAACAATCGAGGATCGTATGTTGGCGATGACACCATGCAGAGCACTTCGCCTGTTGCAGGTTCTATCGCTACAATAGAGCCGATTTTTCCTTCCAACAGGCGTTCGCCCAGCGCCTGCAGCTTGAGGTCGATGCTCAGTGTGAGGTCTTTGCCGGCTATAGGAGTGCGGTCGAATTTTCCATCTTGATAGCTGCCTTGGATGCGGCCACGGGCATCGCGTAACATAATCTGTATGCCCTTCTCGCCCCGCAATTGTTTCTCGTAGGATTTTTCTACACCCTGCTTTCCAATGTAGTCGCCCCTCTGATAGTAATCGTCGTCTTCAATATTGGCTTGCGACACTTCTGCCACATCACCGAGAATGTGGGCGGCATACGGGTATTGGTATTGACGGATGCTACGCTTCTGCACATAGAAGCCTGGGAAATGAAACATCTTCTCGCGGAAGGCACTGAATTCCTCGTCTGACAGTTGTGCCATGAAAAGCTGTTGCGTATAACTGGAATAACCGGGATTCTTTCTGCTGTCTTTAATGTCGCTCATGCGTTGGTCAAAGAATTCCCTGCTAATGCCCAATGCCTTGCAGAAAGCCAGGGTGTCGAGGCGTCCCTTCTGCTCGTTCATAATAACCATGATATCGTAGGCCGGTTGGTTGTATACAAGCAGTTGGCCGTTGCGGTCGTAGATGGCTCCCCTCGACGGGTATTCCACCTTCTTAAGAAAGGCGTTGCTATCAGCGTTCTTTTTATAGTCGTCGCTAAGCAATTGCAGCGTAAACAATCGGATGATGTAGATGGTTACAATAAGGATGGCAATTCCCCCAATTACATACTTCCGGTTTTCAAGGTTATATTCCTTCATTCCATTATGATTTTCTGGCGTATTCAATCACCAAGACAAAAAGGGATGTCAGCAGAAAACTACCTATGATGCACCACAGCCAGTGTTGCCAATTGAAGAAGTTGAACGCTTCAACCGAAAAGAAGACAAGGCAGTAAAGGAAGATATTGATGAGGGCATAGCTTGTGAATCGGGCAAATCCCAAGGTGCGTGCTGAGGGCACGAGGTCGTCAGCGTATTCTCGATTCAGAAAGGGCATGAGCAGATAAGGATGCAAAAATCCCATCAAGGTAAGGGTGATGGTTGTCAACCCCGGTGTATTTGAAAAAGTGTCGGCGGCAATTCCCATTACAAAACACGAAAGTAATACCGCCCAGCGAGGCTGGTTACGGCGAAACCGCAGCACCATATAAATATAGAGCAGTGGTGTGGCGTAATTGAACAAGTGAATATGGTTCAGCACCAGCACTTGTGCCAGCAGCAGGAGAATACAGAAGAATAATCCTTTTAGAAAGCCGATACTCATTGTCGTGCGTTATTTTGTTTTCGGTTGGATGGAGTCGCGGGCTGCCCTCATGAGGTCTATGCGTTCCTGCAGGGGCGCATTGTCAATGACACATACATCACGCAGATTCCCAAAATCAGTGGCAAGTTTAATCTTCAGTCTATAAGAAAGGCCGTCGGATGCGTTAAACACATATCTTATTTTTCCTACCATAATACCTGGCGGGAATACAGAGCTGTAGCCGCTTGTAATCACGTTGTCGCCAATCTTGAAATGTGCATGGCGTGGCACATCATCTACATAAGCCAGATGAGTATAGTCACCTTCCCAATGCAAATAACCGAAATAGCCTCGGTTTTGAATGGTACAACTGATGTTGGAATGACTGTTGAGTACAGGAATCACAATGGAATAATGGGTTGCCACCATATACACGATACCTACCACGCCATTGCCACTCACCACACCCATATCCTTGCGTATGCCGTCAGCAGAACCCTTGTCGATAGTGATGAGATTATCTTGGCTATTGATGGAGTTGGTGATTACCTTGGCAGCTATCAGTCGATAGCCGTCCAAGGCATCCTTCATTGCCTTGGTTGCGGCAAGACTGTCGTGTGTGGCGGCTGTCAGCTGATCCGACAGTTTTCGCACCTGTTGCTCCAAGTATAAGTTGCGCAGGGTGAGTTGTTCATTTGCCTCTCCCAAGGAGAAGTATGCTTTCACCCTTGCATCCCACTCATAAATCTTCCCTACTACGGCATTGGCGGTAGAAAACCACACACTGCCCTGATAGCTGTTATAGCGGAAGAGCAGTGTGAAACCTATTGCCTCAAGCAGTAGGAAAAGAAACCAGTGGTGGTACTTAGTCAGAAACTCCAGTAGGTTCCGCATGGGCTTTTACCTCATCAGGAAAGAGAAACGGTCTACATTCTTCAGCGCAATGCCGGCACCACGTGCCACGCTGTGCAAGGGATCTTCGGCAATGTGGAATGGAATGTTAATCTTGTCTTGCAGACGCTTGTCAAGGCCGCGCAACAAAGCACCGCCACCGCTCAGATAGATACCGTTCTTTACGATGTCGGCATAGAGCTCGGGAGGTGTGTTCTCCAATGCTGAGAGTACGGCATTCTCTATCTTTGCCACGGTTTTATCAATACAATGTGCTATTTCCTGATAGCATACCGGCACCTCCATAGGCAGAGCTGTGATGCGGTTCGGTCCATGAACGATATAATCCTCCGGTGCTTCTTCGCCCAAATCAGTCAAGGCTGAACCTACATGAATCTTGATACGTTCGGCCATGCGCTCAGAAACCTTCACATTGTGTTGGCGACTCATATAGTCCTGAATGTCAGCGGTAAGGTCGTCGCCGGCAATACGGATGGAGTTGTTTGACACGATACCGCCCAAGGAAATAACGGCAATCTCTGTTGAACCACCACCTATATCCACAATCATGTTGCCTTCAGGTGCCTCTACGTCGATACCGATACCAATAGCAGCTGCCATCGGCTCAAAAATCAAGTATACATCACGTCCGTCGGCATGCTCGGCGCTGTCACGCACTGCACGCAATTCAACTTCTGTAGAACCGGAAGGAACACCGATTACCATACGCAGCGAAGGTGAGAAGAGACGGCTGCCTGTATGTACCATCTTGATAAGGCCGCGCATCATCTGTTCACAAGCGGAGAAGTCGGCAATCACACCATCACGTAATGGTCTAACGGTGCGAATATTGTCATGAGTCTTCTCGTACATCATTTTAGCCTTCTGGCCTACGGCAATCATTTTGCCGTCACTGCGGTTGAGGGCAACAACCGAGGGCTCGTCTACCACAATCTTATCACCACTGATGATGATGGTGTTGGCAGTGCCCAGGTCCATTGCTATTTCTTGAATGAAAGAAAAAAATCCCATTTCTTTTCGTGTCTTGTTTGTTGCGATAGAAAACTATTGCGATTCAACTATTTGGAGAACCAATTGTGAATGGCGGTATCGTAGTGGCTGCTTACACCGAAAGCACGGGTGGCAAACATACGGCGCTCCTCGAGTGTGGTAGCGGCACCGCGCTCTTTCAGAATATCGAGCAGCAGGGCGTATTCAGCTTTGCTCGGCACAATCACTACATCCTTGAAGTTTTTGGCTCCGGCACGAATGAGTGAAATGCCACCTATATCAATCTTCTCAATGATGTCGGCCTCAGAAGCACCATTGGCTACGGTTTGCTCAAAAGGATAAAGGTCAACAATCACCAGGTCGATAGCGGGAATATCATATTCTTTCATCTGGGCTTGGTCGCCTTCGTTATCGCGACGGGCAAGGATGCCTCCGAACACTTTCGGGTGAAGAGTCTTCACACGGCCTCCTAAAATAGAGGGATAGGTTGTGACGTCTTCAACTTTGTCGCAGGCATATCCTAACGATTCGATAAATTGTTGGGTTCCACCTGTAGAGAGGAACTTTACTCCATTCTCATTGAGTTTCTTAAGCAACTCATCCAGACCGTCTTTGTGGAATACGGAGATGAGTGCAGTTTTGATTTGCTTTGTTTCGGTCATAAAAGTATAAAGCTGAT
>CAMAMZ010000021.1 GCA_945837185.1 uncultured Bacteroidales bacterium
GTGTTCTGCAACGATGAGTGTGCCTACGGTTACAGACAAAGCCGATTCAAACAAGAATGGCGCGACAAGTATCTCATCACATGGGTAACCTATCGCCTGCACACAAAATTCCAACCTCTCCTCGACTATGGAAATATTCGTGCCAAGTTGCAGGAAAGAGGCATCATCAATCCCGATGCCGCCCAGTTGCGTGAGGTGATTATTGCCATCCGTAATGAGAAACTGCCCGACCCGAAGGTAATGGGCAATGCTGGCAGCTTCTTCATGAACCCCATCGTGCCGAAGGAACAATATGAGGCCCTCCTTGTCACCTTTCCCAATATGCCACACTATGCTGTGGGTGAGAACCAGGTGAAGATTCCGGCAGGTTGGCTCATTGACAGCTGCGGATGGAAAGGGCGCACCATGGGGCGTGCCGGTGTGCACGACAAACAGGCATTGGTGCTGGTGAATAGGGGTGGCGCCACAGGTGAGGAGGTGTTGGCACTCTGCCAGCAAATCAGACACGATGTGCATGAGAAATTCGGAATAACAATCTATCCGGAAGTGAACGTGCGGTAAAAAGGAAGGCACGGGCCACGGAATACGAGGATATGATGGAAGAAAAGGGAAATACTTTAAAAGAGGATAGGGGAGAAACGGGTAGCGAGCATGATGCGTTGACCCTGACCTTTCTCGGCACGGGCACCTCGAATGGTGTACCTGTATTGGGATGCCATTGTGCGGTGTGCGACAGCCTCGATGCCCACGACAACAGGTTGCGTGCAGCAGCTCTTGTGGAACATGGCGACACGAGGATTCTGATAGATTGTGGTCCCGACATACGACAGCAACTCATGCCTATGCCCTTCAAACCACTTACGGGCGTGCTACTCACCCACACCCATTACGACCATATAGGGGGTATAGACGACCTAAGGCCCTATTGTGCGTTTGGCGATATATCCATTTTTGCCGATGAAGCCACTACCACCAATCTGCAGCGGGTGATGCCCTATTGCTTCACCAAAGAGCTCTATCCTGGAGTGCCACGCCTGCAGCTGCATACGGTGGAGCCGCACAAGGCATTCCGCATAGGGAGCATAGAGGTGCTACCCCTGCGAGTGATGCACGGCAAGTTGCCCATTTTGGGCTATCGTTTCGGCAAACTGGCCTATATTACCGATATGAAAAGTATGGCTCCTGAAGACGTGCGCTTGTTGCACGGGGTAGATATTCTTGTAGTGAACGCCCTTCGTTTCGACAAGCCTCACCACAGTCATATGCTCGTTGACGAGGCAATAGCCTTTGCACGTGAGGTGGGAGCATGCCACACCTATTTCACGCATGTCACCCATGAGATAGGCAGGCATGCCGAGGCCAACAGCCGCCTGCCACAAGGTTTTACTTTTGCCTACGACGGGCAGCGGGTTGTCTGTCCTTTCGTTGATAGAGCTCGCTAATCAAATCACTCCGACCCATGCGGCGTAAGGCAGCTTCTATGGCACGCCGCTCTTCAGGCTTATACCAGAAGAAAAACATACGTTGCGCCAGTTTCTCGCGTGGCGAACGTGCACATTCCACTTTTTCAAGGGTGTAGGGGTTGAACCCCGTATACCATGTTTCGGTGCTCACTGTCATGGGCGTGGGTGTGAAGTCCTGTACCTGTTCCAACCGAAAATCGAGACTCTTGGTGATAACAGCCAGTTCGGCCATATCCTCTTCCAGGCATCCCGGATGACTGCTGATGAAGTAAGGAATGAGTTGCTGGTTGAGACGTTCCTCCCGGCAGATGTTGTCAAACACTTTTTTAAACTCGTAGAACAACTTGAACGACGGTTTGCGCATGAGATACAGCACACGGTCGGAGGTATGTTCGGGTGCCACCTTTAGTCGACCACTAACATGGCGGGTGATGAGTTCGCGTGTATACTGTGTGGCAGCCTTGTTTACAGCCTCATCGTTCGATGCGTGCAACAGCAGGTCGTAGCGCACACCACTGCCTATAAAACTCTTTTTCACTGCTGGTAGCGCATCTACAGCATGGTAGATGTCGAGCAGCGGACGGTGGTCGGTGTTCAGGTTGGGACATATACGAGGGTGTATGCACGAAGGGCGCTTGCATTGTTCACAAGCCTTTTTGTTTTTGCCTCCCATGCCATACATATTGGCCGAGGGGCCGCCCAAATCAGACAAGTAGCCTTTGAATCCAGGCATTTCAGTAACCTGTTGCACCTCGCGCAGGATGCTCTCCTTTGAACGGCATGTGATGAATTTGCCTTGATGGGCAGAGATGGTGCAGAAGGCACATCCCCCGAAGCATCCACGATGTATGTTGACCGAGAATTTTATCATCTCGTAAGCAGGAATCGTCTTGCTCTTGTATTTCGGATGCGGCAGACGCGTGTAAGGCAAGTTGAATGAGGCGTCGAGTTCTTCGGTTGTCATGGGCGGGTAGGGTGGATTGACTACAGCATAGCGCCTATCTACCTGCTGCAACAACCTTTGCGCGTGCATCATGTTCGAAGCTTCCTCGATGTAGCGGAAATTCTCGGCTTGTGCCTTTTTGTTGCCCACGCATATTTCATGACTGTGCAGCACGGTGTCGTGTTGTGATATGCCTCCCGGTATCTGCTCCTTGGCGCAAAGCACCACCGTTTGCGGCAGACTGCGAATGGCATCAAATGGTTGTCCCTCGTCTAATGCCTTACACAGCGCAACAATAGGTTTCTCGCCCATGCCGTAAATCAGAAGGTCGGCACCCGAATCGCAGAGTATGCTCCTGCGGAGTTTGTCCTGCCAGTAGTCGTAGTGAGTGAGTCGTCGCATGGAAGCCTCAATGCCACCCAGCACCACAGGCACGTCGGGATATAGCCCTTTCAGTATTTGGGTATAAACAATGGAAGGGTAGTCGGGGCGCATGCCATGGCGTCCATCAGGACTATAAGCATCATCGCTGCGCATCCGTTTGTTGGCAGTATAACGGTTCACCATAGAGTCCATGGCACCTGCTGTGACACCGAAGAACAGGCGTGGCCTACCCATCTTCTTGAAGTCACGGTAGTCGCCATGCCAGTCAGGCTGCGGCACAATAGCCACCCGATAGCCATGTGCTTCGAGCACACGTCCTATGACGGCAGCGCCAAACGACGGATGGTCGACATAGGCATCGCCCGAGAAAATCACCACATCAAGTTCGTCCCACCCACGCAGTTCACATTCCTTTTTTGTTGTGGGCAGGAAATCGCTTAATCTATATGTCTTCACGATGGCTTCTCCTTATCCTTCCTTCTGAGGTTGTGCCTCGTTGTTGCTACTCTTCCAGTTGATGAAAAGCAACACCAGTTGGTGCAGTCCATAGGCTTTCATGTTGGGGTGGTAGATGACATCGAGACATAGGTCGAGAAGAGCTTTATCTTGTCCCACCTGCGACTCGAGCATAGAGCGCAACGTGAGTTTCAACTTGTCGAGGACGTCTTCGTCGACGATGCCGGTGCTGTCGATGAAATTCCGGAACAAAGCATACTGGTTGATGGTTTGCAGATGGGCTTCGCTCACATGGATGGTGCGGGAGCCCGATGGGTTGGCTTGTATGGTAAACATTGTTGTTAATAATTAACTATTAAATGATGAACTATAATATTGCTCTTTTACTTATTTTGATAGCAGTTTATTCTCACTTGCAGTTTATATTTCTTGCTGCTTATTTTTTTACTTGCAGCTTATCCCTACTTGCTGCTTATTCTTACGTGCTATTGCGTAGGGTAGGGGATTAGGAATTGCAGTATTCCTTGCATCAATGCATTGCGCTGGGCACGATTCTCGATACACTCGAAGGGGAATCCCATGGCATAGCTGCGATATGTAGTTGTTTGATAGGCTACTGCTGCAGAATTGCCATCAGCATAGCGCAGGGCACAGAATGCAGGTTGCAGGGGCTGCAACACCTCAGGATGGGTGGCTGCATAGTGGTAGGCATTGGGTTGGCGCAAGATATTGAACCCTATTCCTGTACCTTGGATATAGGGCGATGCGGTAATGCTGTCGGTGGGCAAATATTGCATGCCGAACATCGCTGCGAGAAACTTCCTTTCCGAAGGTTGCAACATATCACTTCCCATATAGCTGCCGCTCACGAATACTGTGCCCCTGTGTTGTTTGTAAGTTTTGAGGCGTTGTTGCAGGGCGTGTGGAAATGTTTTGTAGCTTTTCAGCGCCTGCGGTGTGTAGCGTTGCAAACCAAGGATGAGGTCAATACAAGCATAATCTGTAAGGTTGACGCTACCGTTTTCAATGGCATCGGCAGAGCAACTCACAATGTTATAGGCTTTGGCAGACGCTATGGCTTCAGCATGGGTTGCAACGGCATCGAAGGTGTTGCCAGCAATACGCGCACCAGCCAATTCTGTGCCGCTATAGCCCAAACCACCAGGACCTTCCTGTCCCATTGTTTTCCTGTTGAAGTCTATTTGTTGGCCCGACCAACCGCAATCTACACCATACCCCACGCCGAAGTCGCTGCTGAGGTCAAATCCCTGCTTCACACCATTGTCGATAACTGCAGGTGCTGAGAGTCGGTCAAAATTGTAAGCTACCAATACGGTAGGCTTCTCGTCGGATAGGTAATAGGCCGACAGCACTTCGGTAGGGAAGCTACGGCCGCCCTCGTTGAGTGCTCTCAACTGGAAATGGTAAAGCACGCCCGGTTCCAAGGTCATGGCATGTGTTGTGCCCTTAACCACCGTGCCATTATCGAACCCGCTACTTCCCGTGGCAGTATACAACACATAAGCAGTGGGTTTGGCCGTGGGCTCCAGAGAATCGGGTTGTGCGCTCCATGCCAACCGCACTTTTCCATTGCCCAACATGCGCACATGGAAGTTGCGTGGTCGCAACGGTTGCACCACATAATCGCGTCCGTGCTGGTTGCACACAAAGCGCAAGATGCTCTTATAGAGCGAGCGCGCAATGGTAAACTTACCGTTCGGGTCCTGTGCATAACGCATATCGGGGAAGTTCTGATGCGAGAGCAATTCGATGATGGCCGATGGAATCTCCGGATTCCTTGTTTCGGAATAGTTGCGATCCCAGAGATAACGCTTGTTCCATTTGTTAAACGAAGCCATCATGTCGTGTGTGAGACCATTCAGCAACTGACCGGCCAAGACCTTAGAGGCCATGCGTGGAACGCCTACATTGAAACTGCCCCCATTGTGCTTTGTGGTACAGATGGCCAATGAACCCACAAGTGACTTTCCGTCTTTGGCAAAGCCAGCATCGCTGTGCACAGCCAGCGACAATTCCAACGGAACGCCCTTGCCTTGCATGCCAGGCATATATACTGACCCGCCTGCCAACCAATTGGTCATGTAGGGACGGGTATTGATGTCATCTTTATAGTCGTCATTACCTTGCTTGCTGCTGTACACGCTGTAGGGAGCTCCTGCCCATTGTGCGGAATAACGTGCCCCCTCCATGGCACGTGAAAGGCCACTCGGAGTGCCACCACGACTAATGTTGCCCATGCCACCTCCGAAGCGTACTGCATCGGTCGTGACAAAGCCGCGTGAGGACGACTGGTTGGTTACTACCACCCGATTATATTCACTCGCTCCCTTATCGAACTCAAAGGTTCCGAGATATACCCATGTGCCGCCCCCCATTTGCTGGTTCACCCGGAAATGTGTGGCTTGTCCCTTGTGATAAACAATATATTCTGCGTCGTCGATACTCTTATCTACCGTCTGATAGCTTACATATACCGCATATTTTCCACTTTCCGGGAGGCAAGGAGTATAGGATGCCAGACTAATTTTCTGTTTGCTTCGTGTGGTTTTGACCTGTAGCGCACTACCGGCAGCAAATGGGTTTTCACCATCGGTGTAGAGACCTGCATGGAGGGCAAAGCCCTGTTGTGTGGTAGGCATCCACATACGTTTTCCCTCACCATAAGCCAGGAAGCCCTGATGTGCCGGTGCATCGTTGTCAACAATCACCTCGTGCGGTTGTATATCGCGCTCCCTTGCCGTGAATACAACGGCTCCTGCATTCTCCAGCATAGGAATGAGAAATGGTACGACAATCGACGGTGTGAAGAGGTCTTCGGTGGTACAAAACAACTGTGGGCGCTGCCATTTCCACACACCTTTCTGTAGGTCATAGTATCTGCCATGACTGGCGTACACCGCGAGATGCCTGTTGGCCAGTCCCTTACGCACGGTGTAAGGATTCGATGTGTTTGTCACCCATGGTTTGCCACGGTAGCTTATGCGCCCCCACATGTGAGTGAAATCCTTTTGGTCGAAGTCTTCATCGACAGTGAGCTGATCAATGGTCATGCCATTGGTTACGATACGAATTTTGTATCCTTGGTAGTCACCGGGCAGTATCTTGCGTACCTCTTTATATATCTTTGCGGTGAGCGTAGGTGTGAAGTCCTGCAATGCGAAAGCCTGGTTCGCGGTGAGTGTAAGCATGCGTGCCCCTGTGTCGAGACGGTAATCGAGGAGCTGCGGCTGCAAGTGATAAGTAGAGGGTAGGGTATAGTGTTGGAAATAGCGGTGCAATTTCTTTTCCACGTTTTCTCCCAACCCCTTTTGTGCACACACAACCGTGCAACACATCCACAGAAGTATTGCCCATAGCGATCGTAGATTTGCTCTCATTAGCTTATGAAATGTCTCCTACCGAAAACAATTCCGGTTTCTTTCCTTTATAATCTTTATAATAGCGTTTGATTTCTTTCATCTGCCCCTCCACATCACCGTTAGGTATAATTACCTTGGTGCATTCTATTAACTTTCGCTCATAGTCGGCTGCGTAGAGCAGAATAGGGATGTTGGCTTTGTGGGCAATGAAATAGAAACCTTTCTTCCAGTCGGGATTCAGCGAACGGGTGCCCTCAGGGGTGATGCACAATATGAACGACGACATGGAACGTGCCTTCTCAGCAAGATTGTCGGTCATGCTCGTGTGTTTGCTCCGCCACACCGGAATGCCTCCGAGTGCTTTGAATATAGGCCCTAACGGCCAGAAGAACCACTCCTTCTTCATTAAGAAATTGCTGCGTATTCCCTCTGCCCTCGTAAAAAGCTGCCCTATCAGGAAATCCCAGTTGCTTGTATGGGGTGCCAGACAAATAATGTATTTATCGGGACGATGCACGGTGATGTTTTTCGTCCATCCTAACCGTTTATACAGCAACCAACCACAAAAACCACGTATGCTCATCTGCCTTCTAATAAAGATTCGTGATTTGGTCAACGATTTCTTCAACCTGTTTGTTAAACTCGTCAATCGTGAAGCGATAGTATTTTTTCGCAGGCAAGCCAGGTTCCGGATGACCTATCCTCTTGATGAAATCAGAATGAAGGTTGAGGATGGAAGTGCAGATAGCCTTGCTGTCTTCCTTTGTCGATGTGCCGTTATACAAAGAAGCGGCCACACACTCTGCGAACAATTCCGTGCATACATATCCTATGACACGTTTTAAATCTCTTTTGCTGCTCATAATCGTTATTACATTTACGTTCCAAAGATAGAAAAAAAATGGTAAACGCAAGCATGTATTTAAAAAAAATACAGCAAAAGCACGTTTTTCTTCACCATTTCTTCCAAATATTCTAAAAAAACAGTATCTTTGCCTTCAGATTCACAATGAACCCATTACTAAGTAAAATAAATAAGTAAAAAGATGAAAAAGAGTCTATTGCAGAATGAGCGCGCTACCTATCAGCCCAAGTTGCCCAAAGGTTTGCAAGGTGCTGTGAAGGTGCAGGAAGGTGCTCCCACCCAGAGTGTAGGCGATCAGGAAGAAATCAAGAAGTTGTTTCCCAACACCTATGGCATGCCTCTCGTGGAATTTGTTCCCGGTGAAGAGGAGAAGAGCCAGCGCCTGAACGTAGGTATTATTCTTTCGGGTGGTCAGGCTCCTGGTGGGCACAATGTTATTAGCGGTATCTTTGATGCTGTGAAGAAGCTCAATCCCGAGAATAAGCTGTATGGCTTCCTGATGGGTCCTGGAGGCCTTGTAGACCACAACTACAAGGAACTCACAGCCGACATTATTGATGAATACCGCAACACGGGTGGTTTCGATATGATTGGTTCGGGTCGTACGAAGTTAGAGAAGATTGATCAGTTTGAAAAAGGTCTGGAAGTGATTCGTGAACTCGATATCAAGGCTATTGTAATCATTGGTGGTGACGACTCCAATACCAACGCCTGTGTGTTGGCTGAATACTATGCTGCCAAGAACTATGGTGTGCAAGTGATTGGTGCTCCCAAGACTATTGACGGTGACTTGAAGAACGACCAGATTGAAACATCTTTCGGTTTCGACACAGCCACCAAGACCTATTCGGAACTCATTGGTAATATTGAGCGTGATGCCAACTCTGCAAGAAAGTACTGGCATTTCATCAAACTGATGGGTCGTTCGGCTTCGCACATCGCATTGGAATGTGCACTGCAGACACAGCCGAACATTTGCCTCGTATCGGAAGAGATTGAGCAGAAGGATATGACTCTCAACGAGATTGTGGAAGGCATTGCCGCTTCAGTAGCTGAGCGTGCTGCTGATGGTAACAATTTCGGTGTGGTACTCATTCCGGAAGGCCTCATTGAGTTCATTCCGTCTATAGGACGTTTGATCGACGAGCTCAATGATTTGCTGGCTGCCCATGGCGAGGAGTACAAGAACCTCGAACCCGATGAGCAGAAGAAATATATCGTTGCACATCTTTCAGCCGAGAATGCAGCAACATTTGAAACATTGCCCGCTGCCGTGGCTCGCCAACTCTCATTGGATCGCGACCCACATGGAAACGTTCAGGTGTCGTTGATAGAAACCGAGAAACTGATTTCTGATATGGTAGGTGCCAAATTGGCTCAATGGAAAGAGGAAGGCAAGTATGTGGGCAAATTTGCTGCTTTGCATCACTTCTTCGGTTACGAAGGCCGTTGTGCTGCTCCTTCTAACTTTGATGCTGACTACTGCTACGCCCTTGGTGTAAGTGCCGTACAGTTGGTTGCCAATGGCAAGACCGGTTATATGGCCATCGTGAAGAACACGACAGCTCCTACCGACGAGTGGAAAGCTGGTGGTGTGCCTATCACCATGATGATGAATATGGAGCGTCGTAACGGTGAAATGAAACCCGTAATACGCAAGGCTTTGGTAGAACTGGAGGGCAAACCCTTCAAGACCTTTGCTGCTATGCGCGATGAGTGGGCTAAAAACACATGCTACATTTATCCCGGTCCTATACAGTATTGGGGTCCAGCATCGGTATGTGACTGCACAACCCGCACATTGGCACTTGAACAAGAAAAATAAAGTAAAAATTGTTTTAGAATAACACTACAACTGCTGTGCATGGAGAATAAACAGTAGCCAACAAATGCTGCCGGTTGTTACTCCATGCACATTTTTATGAGCATGATCCAAAACAAGTCTACCCATCGCAAAACAAGCATGCGGAAAGTTGTACGCCCGCAAAAAAGACGAAAGTCGAATTTGACGAGCAGTTCCCGCCTAATGCGTCGTTTTCCCAAATGGGCCTTTGTCTTAGGAGGAACTTTGATGGTGGCGGCTTATATTTGGGTTTTCTATTATTTCTTTGTAGGCCCAACAGGATTCCGTTGGCGTGCTCTATATGGCGATGCCAAGTATCCTGACGGCTATGAAATTCATGGTATCGACATATCACATTATCAAGGTGAAATAGACTGGGAAGACCTGCAAAATGCCATGATTGAAGGGTGTCCGCTTCGTTTCATTATCATCAAATCGACAGAGGGAAGCACACGTATGGACGAAAACTTCAACGATAACTTTTACAATGCGCGCGAATATGGCTTTGTGAGAGGTGCTTACCATTTTTGGAGCAATAAGTCGACGGCACGCGAACAGGCCTATTTCTTCCTGAAGAAAGTACATTTAGAAGATGGCGACCTGCCCCCTGTGCTCGACATTGAGCATGCGCCCAAGAATGTGAATATCGAGGATTTTCAACGCGATGTGCTTACGTGGCTCCATATTGTAGAGGACAAATATCACGTCAAACCCATTATCTACACCTATTATAAGTTTAAGGAGACCTATTTAAGTGCCCCCGTCTTTGACGACTATCCCTATTGGATAGCACACTACTATGTGCCCAAGGTGGCTTATAAGGGTAAATGGAAATTCTGGCAACACACCGATGCTGGCAGGTTGCCAGGAATCAAAGGCTATGTGGATTTCAATATCTACAATGGTTCGTTCTACGATTTGAAGAAACTGACCATTGGCAGCGATAATCCTTAGTCATTATCTTTTCACGAAGACCATGCAGGCCCAGTTGTTGTCGGTATACTCCGCTGACAACTCCAGATTGAGTGTTGCGGCCTTTTCGCACAACAAGGCACAATCCTGTTGATAGAATCCGCTGATGACGAGATACCCTCCACTCGCAATGCTCTTCACCCAGACAGCCATGTCGGTCAACAGAATGTTGCGATTGATGTTGGCCATTACAATATCGAAAACATCATCTGTCATGGCAGCTACAACCGAAGCGTCGCCCAGCAAGGTGCGGAGGTTGTCAACCTGATTGAGTTTTGCGTTGTGGCATGTGTTCTCTACACTCCATTCGTCGATGTCGTAGCCCACACAATACGATGCTCCCAGTTTGGAAGCCGCAATGGAAAGGATGCCCGTTCCACACCCACAGTCGAGCACCTTCTTGCCCTGTGGAGAACATTCCTTGAGCGCAGCTATCATCATGCGCGTCGTTTCGTGGGTTCCCGTTCCAAAAGCCTGACGTGCCTCGATGGCTATTGGCATAAGACCTTCTGCCATACAGTCGACAGATGGAGATTTCTTGGCATCATACACTACAAAGCCGGCCACGGCAATAGGCTCGAATCCCATGTCTTCCCATGTCGCATTCCAGTCTTTATCCTCTACATCCTGTACGGTATAGCAGATTCTGACACCTTCAACGGGAAACTCCTGCAGCAAAGCATCCAATACTGCTGCTTCGAACAAGGGAACCTGCACATAGGCGTTCAGGCCTTCCGGCGTTTCTTCAAACGATTCACATCCAGCTTCACCGGCCATATCTGCCAATAAGTCGCGAGAAATCTGCATGATGTCGGTTTTTTGCTCAAGCTCCTGAACCGTTTCGATACGGAATTTTACAATCAGATATTTCATAATGGTTTCTTAAATGCTGTATATTCTGAAATTTGTCTGCAAAAATATAAAAAATAGGGAAAAACCTACCATGTCTTAGGGTTTTTCCGTAAATTTGTACTGAGAATGGTGCTATTTTTGCATCGTGATAATTGTATTGACATTAAAATAAAGGAGTTTTATTATGAACACAAAGTTTTTTCTTGCACTCCTTCTGGGAGTGATGCCGTTGGCGATGTGGGCACAAGAGGATGATCTGTACTTCACACCCAAGAAAAAAGTTGCTCAAAAGACTGTCGATAAAGATAAAGCAGCTCAGCAACTGACAACCTACTACGTGGGCAGCAACCGTAGTGTGGATGAATATAACCGCAGGGGTAAATACAGAAATGATTCATCGTTGGTAGACACCATCCGTCTGGCTGATTTGGAGAGTAGGGTAGAAGCCATAGAAGACTATACCTATTGCAACCGTATGAGCAGATGGGACGGTTTCTATGACCCATGGTATTATAGTTACAGATGGGGATATGGGCCCTATTGGCGTTACACCTGGTGGGACCCGTGGTATGTAGGTGCATGGTATGATCCATGGTTTGACCCATGGTTCAATCCATGGTATGCAGGGTGGTATGGTCCGTGGTATGGTGGTTATTATGGCTGGTACAGGCCCTATTATCATGCCCATTGGTATTATCCCTATTATGGTGGTGGCTACATCACCCATATAGGTGGCAATCCGAAGGGTTTGGCTGGATACCGCAGCTGGAGTGGCCCAGGGAAAAACATGGCTTCTAATAGCACGAATGCCACTTCGTCGAATCGCACAACGGTGAGGAACAACGCTACACGCAACTTTGGCCGACGTGACAACAATAGTTATGCCCGCGACAATGGCTTTGGCAGTACACGCAGTTATACACCTTCATGGAGCAATGGCAGTTCCTCTTCTGGTAGTTTTGGCGGTAGTTCTTCCGGCAGCTTTGGCAGTATGTCAAGAGGCGGCTTTGGTGGAGGTCATTCCGTTGGAAGTGGCGGAGGCGGCCGTTTTGGCGGTGGAAGAAGATAATTTGAAATGCAAACAGTTATAATAAGAATGAATATGAAACATTGTATTATTGGATTCTTGGGCTGTGTGTTAGCGTTGCCTATGGCCGCTCAAGAAACTTATCAGAATACACGATTGTTGGGCAACGACTTGAACGGTACGGCCCGCTACGTAGGTATGGGTGGTGCTATGGAAGCCCTTGGTGCCGATATATCGACCATCAGTACCAACCCTGCCGGTTTGGGTTTGTTCCGCAAAGGTCAAGTTACCCTTTCCGGTGGTTTCCTCTCACAACCCGATGCCACAACACACACATCATTTGAAGGCATTCAGGCAAGTATTAATGCCGACAAAAACAAACTGAGTTTCGATCAGATAGGTGTTGTGGCTCCCTTGCGCATGGGACAAAACAGTTATTTGAATCTGGGATTCAACTATCACAAGAGTCGCAATTTCAATCAGATACTCAATGCGGCAGCACGATTAGAAAACGCATCGCAAAACAAGCTCTCTGCCATCAAATATGCATTGGGGGTTGACGAATATGCATGGAATGGTGTTGATGCCAACTATGAAAATCTCTTAGGAGGTAAGGATGACCAAGGGGCGGAAGTCATGAGCTATCTTAACGGAACAGCCTATGTGTTTGGTCAATACCAACAAGGATATATTGGCAGTTATGATTTCTGTGTGAGTGGTAATATCAACGACCGTGTTTATCTGGGCGTAACGCTGGGACTACAGGATGTGAATTATCGCAGCAATACCTACTATACAGAAAATCTGGAGGCCAATGCCTATTCAGAGATGTGGGAGTCGCTGAAGATTGACGGTACGGGAGTAGACATAAAGTTTGGTGCTATCTTCCGTCCTATAGAGGAATCACCCTTCCGTGTGGGCTTGTATATCAACACGCCTGTTTTCTACGATTTGACCATGCGTGGTGTCAACGACGTATCGATGACGCAATACGTGAACGACCAAGCACATACTGCCGACTGTAGTCAAACAGCCTCCTATGATTATAAGGTTTATACGCCCTGGAAATTCGGATTGAGTATGGGGCACACCGTGGCCAACAGTCTGGCTTTAGGAGCTACCTACGAATATGCCGATTATGGTTCTACCGACAACCGTATCATCAGCAGGAGTTATTATGACCCTTGGTATGGCGACTATTACTCCGACAGCGAGAGCGATGCAGCCATGAACGAACATTCCAAGCAATCGCTTAAAGGGGTGCATACACTCAAGCTGGGAATGGAGTATAAACCCATCAGCAGTTTCGCCCTCAGAGCAGGTTACAACTTCATATCATCGGCTTTCGAGAAAGATGCCTTCCGTGACGGTTCCATCGAATCACCAGGCTCGGCCTATGCTACTTCTACCGACTATACCAACTGGAAGGCCACCCACCGTTTCACGTTGGGAATGGGCTATCAGGTGGGTAAGGCAAATTTCGATGTAGCCTACCAATACAATCAGACCAAAGGCGATTTCTATCCCTTCATGAGTTATGTGGGGGATGAGAATCCTGCCAATGACAATGTGGCATCCGCTTGCGAAGTAAAGAATAATCGCCATCAGTTCCTTTTTACGGTAGGTTACCGATTCTAAAGTATTATCCTTTTTTCAGATAACCAAGACAGCTATAAGTGGTGTGAGAACATCATTTATAGCTGTTTTTGAAACCATTCCTTGTGTACCTGCAAAAAAGATAGTATCTTTGCAAACAAAAAAGCAATGAATTTATTACTTCGTGCGTGTCTTCTTGCGGTTGGATTGGCCTGCCTTCTGCAGATCAATGTAATGGCACAGCAGACAGGTCCCAAAAGAGAGTTTAGAGGAGCGTGGATGCAATGTGTAAATGGCATGTATCTTGGCAAGTCGACCGGACAAATCCAACAAATGCTCACCACGCAGTTGGACGCTTTGGAAAAAGATGGGGCCAATGCCATTATTTTTCAAGTGCGTGGTGAATGCGATGCTCTCTATCCCAGCCAGATTGAACCATGGAGCCGCTATTTGACCGGAGTGCAAGGCAAAGCCCCTTCACCTTATTGGGATCCCATGCAATGGATGATAGAACAATGTCATAAGCGTGGCATGGAGTTTCATGCCTGGATCAATCCCTATCGGGCTCGCATGAAGACCCCCACAACACTCGCCCCCAACCATATTCTGCGCCGACACCCGGAACGTGCTTTTGAATATGGTGGTCTCTACGTGCTGAATCCGGGACTCAAGGAAAACAGGGAGTATATACTGTCGGTAGTAGAAGATATCGTGCGCAGATATGATATTGACGGCATGCATATTGACGACTATTTCTATCCTTACCCCGAAGCCGGCCTGGCCATTCCTGACGACAGGGAATTTCAGTTATATAACAATGGATTCCGGAATAAAGATGATTGGCGCAGAGACAACGTCAATGTCTTTATCAAGGAAATGGGCGAACGCATCCATCGCTTGAAGCCATGGGTCAAGTTTGGCGTAGCACCTTTCGGCATTTATCGCAACAAAAAGAGTTCACCCATCGGTTCCGACACCAATGGCTTGCAGAACTACGACCAGCTGTATGCCGACGTGATGCTGTGGGTGAACAACGGATGGGTTGATTATTGTGTTCCCCAGTTATATTGGCAGATAGGCCATAAGCTGGCTGATTACGAAACACTCATCAAATGGTGGAATCGTCATGTGGCCAACCGTCCGCTTTTTATAGGCGAGAGCATAGAAAACACCGTGGCCAATGCCGACCCTGCACGCCCTGGCACGCATCAGCAAGCTGCCAAAATGGCCCTGCACCGTCAGTTGCCCCATGTGCATGGAACAGTGCTTTGGTATGCCAAAGTTGCTGCCGACGACTTGGGAGGCTACGGCACACAACTACGTAATGTTTATTGGAAATATCCTGCTCTACAGCCTTCTATGCCTTTTCTCGATGCAAAGGCGCCCAAAAAGGTCAAGCATTTGAAGTCGGTACTCACCAGCGATGGCTATGTGCTTTTCTGGACAGAACCCAAAGGTAAGCAATGGGGCGACAAAGCACACCGTTATGTAGTGTATCGCTTTGGCAAAAGTGATAAAATCAATCTGAATGACCCTTCCAAGATTGTAAAAATCACCAGCGAAACGTTTTATCGTCTTCCCTTGGAAGCTCCGGGTACAAAATACACTTATGTGGTTACTGCACTCGATAGAGTAGGAAATGAAAGTAAAGGATCAAAAAGGAAGATGGAATTTGGCAGTTGAATGTTGCAATCCTATTAATTTGATAGGTAATTATTGCCGCAAGCGGGAAATTGTTGGTAGGAGCCAAAAAATAATATCAATTTGTTTTCCGTAATTAAATAAAAGTTTATAACTTTGCAGACCAATTACAAGTAATGGCAGTCTGAATGTCGGTAGACTGAGATATGCTAAAAGAGAATATTATCATATATATATAGGTATGGGTGAAAAATTGAGAAGTTCTGTATGCACAGAGGGGCGACGTTTTGCAGGCTCAAGGGCTTTGTGGGTTGCCGCAGGAATGAAACGTGAACAGTTTGGAAAGCCTATCATCGCTATTGTTAATTCTTTCACACAGTTTGTGCCTGGACATACACATCTCCACGAAATAGGTCAAATCGTTAAGCGTGAAATAGAAAGCATGGGATGTTATGCCGCAGAGTTCAACACAATTGCCATTGATGATGGTATTGCCATGGGACATGACGGAATGCTGTATTCCCTTCCTTCGCGTGACATTATTGCCGATTCAGTGGAGTATATGGTGAATGCACACAAGGCAGACGCCATGATATGTATATCCAACTGTGATAAAGTGACACCAGGTATGCTGATGGCCTCTATGCGCTTGAATATTCCTACAGTGTTCTGTAGTGGTGGACCCATGGAAGCCGGTATGTGGAAAGGAGAGCATGCCGACCTTATTACGGCCATGGTGAAAGGTGCCGACCCATCGGTAAGCGATGCTGAAGTGGCAGAACTGGAACAATGTGCCTGTCCGGGTTGTGGTAGTTGCTCAGGTATGTTTACCGCCAATTCCATGAACTCGCTGACAGAAGCCATAGGCTTGTCATTGCCTGGCAATGGCACTATATTGGCCACACATGCCAATCGTATCCGCCTTTTCAAAGACGCTGCTCGCCTGATAGTGAAAAATGCTCTTAAATATTATGAAGAGGGCGATACCTCTGTCCTTCCTAAAAGCATAGCAACAAGGCAGGCTTTCCTGAATGCCATGTCGCTCGACATTGCCATGGGAGGTTCTACCAATACCATCCTTCACCTGCTGGCTGTGGCGCAGGAGGCAGGTGTTGATTTCAAGATGAAGGATATCGATGCGTTGAGCCGCAAGATTCCCTGTCTCTGTAAGTTGGCTCCCAACATTCGCAAATATAGCGTGCAGGATTGTGGTCGTGCCGGAGGCATATTGGGTATTCTTGGTGAACTGTACAAAGGAGGGTTAGTAGAAGGTTCTACACTTCGTGTTGACGGCCTTACTTTGTCGGAGGCCATTTCTCGCTATTCAATCTGCGGTGAAACCGTCGATGCAGAAGCTTCTCGTATCTATCATTCAGCTCCTGCCAATCGTTTCTCTACCGAAATGGGTAGTCACGATACACAATGGGAAAGTCTGGACACCGACCGCGCAGAGGGATGTATTCGCGACCTGGAACACGCCTATACCAAAGATGGTGGTTTGGCTGTACTGTTCGGCAATCTTGCGCCCAACGGTTGTGTGGTGAAGACAGCAGGTGTTGATGAGAATTTGTGGCATTTCTGCGGACCAGCTGTGGTATTCGACTCGCAGGAGGCTGCTTGCGAAGGTATTCTTGGTGGCCAGGTGAAGGCAGGCGACTGTGTTGTTATCACGCACGAAGGTCCTAAGGGTGGTCCGGGCATGCAGGAAATGCTCTATCCCACATCTTATATTAAAAGTATGCACTTAGGAACAGCCTGTGCGCTCATCACCGATGGCCGTTTTTCTGGCGGCACAAGTGGTTTGAGCATTGGTCACATCTCGCCGGAGGCTGCCTCTGGAGGTAATATCGGTAAGGTGCGAAATGGTGACATGATAGAGATAGACATTCCTTCACGTAGTATCCGTGTACTGGTGAGCGATGAGGAATTGGCTTCTCGCGACCCCTTACCATTGACACGTAATCGCGTTGTTAGCAAAGCATTACAGCATTATGCCAAAAGTGTTAGTTCGGCAGATTTAGGAGGTGTAAGATTATGAGTAAAGAAATAACTGGTGCAGAGGCACTCATGCGTGCCCTGCAGAACGAAGGTGTTAAAACCATATTCGGTTACCCCGGGGGCGCCATCATGCCTGTTTTTGACGCGCTATATGATTACACCCGTGGTGAGAACAAAGTTTTTAACCATATCTTGGTACGTCATGAACAGGCTGCAGCTCATGCTGCTGAAGGCTATGCACGTGTAAGCGGTGAAGTGGGTGTTTGCCTTGTTACGAGCGGTCCGGGTGTTACAAACACTTTGACAGGTGTAGCCGATGCCATGATGGATTCAACACCTATCGTTGTGATTGCCGGTCAGGTGGGTGTAGCATCGTTGGGTACAGACGCTTTTCAGGAAGTGGATTTGGTGGGTATTTCTCAACCCATTACAAAATGGAGCTATCAAATTCGTTGTCCGGAGGATGTGGAATGGGCAGTTAGAAGAGCTTTTTATATTGCCAAAAGCGGCCGTCCGGGTCCTGTGGTGCTCGATTTCCCCAAGAATGCTCAGGTAAACAAAACAATCTGGCTGGCCAATACCGATTTGGGCTTGCGCAGTTACAATCCTTATCCCGCAATCAATCCAACATCTATCGAAAAGGCTGCTGAACTTATCAATAAGGCAGAAAAACCATTTGCTTTGGTTGGTCAAGGAGTTGAGTTGGGAGGAGCACAGGAAGAACTGAAGGCATTTCTTGAAAAAGCTAACATTCCTGCAGGTCGCACCATGCTGGGTTTGTCGGCATTGCCTTCTGATCACCCCCTGAACATGGGTATGTTGGGCATGCATGGCAGCTATTCCACCAATATGAAAACTCAGGAATGTGATGTGCTGATAGCCATTGGTATGCGCTTTGACGATAGAGTTACGGGAGATGTGAATAGATATGCCAAACAAGCCAAAATCATTCATTTAGACATAGACAACTCCGAACTGGGTAAAAACGTGAAGGTTGATGTGCCTGTATTGGGTGATTGTAAGGCTACACTTCCTGCCATCACGCAATTGCTGGAAGTACGCAAGCACACGGCTTGGATTGAATCATTTGGCACATATGACCGCATAGAGATGGAGAAGGTGATAGAACCGGCCATCCATCCCAAAGAGGGCCCGTTGCTCATGGCAGAGGTAATCAACGTGATTGCGGAGCAAACCAATGGCGAGGCAATCCTTGTCAATGACGTAGGTCAGAATCAGTTGTTCTCTTGCCGTTACTTCAAGTATAAGCATAACCGTTCGATCGTAACAAGTGGAGGATTGGGCACGATGGGCTTCGGCCTTCCCGCAGCTGTGGGTGCTTGTTTGGGGCGTCCGGACAGACAGATTTGCCTCTTTATGGGTGATGGCGGTTTCCAAATGAGCATTCAGGAACTGGGAACCATTATGGAACAGCAGCTTCCTATAAAGATGATTCTGCTTAACAACAATTATCTGGGCAATGTGCGCCAGTGGCAGGACATGTTCTTCCACGGACGTAAGTCGTTCACGCGAATGCTCAATCCCAATTACCGCACAATTTGCGATGCCTACCATATTGGCTACGATGTGGCTATTGAACGCGAAGAACTTGTTGCAAAGGTACAGGCCATGTTGGCAGCTCCCGGCCCCTATTTGTTGGAATGTGCGGTAAAGGAGGAAGACAATGTGATGCCTATGGTTAGTCCCGGTGCCGCTGTCGATGAGATGATACTGGAGGTTTCTTTATAATAAGGAGTATGTGGTGATGGAAAATAAAAAATTATATACGTTACTTGTTTATTCTGAGAATATAGCTGGTTTGCTGAATCAAATTACCGCCGTTTTCACACGTCGGCAGGTAAATATTGAAAGTCTCAACGTGTCAGCTTCCAGTATTCGAAACGTACATAAGTACACGATTACCGCATGGAGC
>CAMAMZ010000022.1 GCA_945837185.1 uncultured Bacteroidales bacterium
GCTGAGCTAGCGAGTCGTTGCTTGCGAAAAGCGTGTGCAAAAGTACAACATTTTTTTGAATCAGACAAATTATTTGTCTTTTTTTTCTGATTTTTCTCGTAATAAGGCCTTTTTTCTCTGCTTTTCTAGGTCGTATGGCTAACCTATACAAGGTTTGATAGGTCTTATACAAAGGTCTTGTTATAATGTGTACACTCCTATCATAACTACTGTTGTCAGGAAATACAATTGCTATCCAACATCTATAGCAATGCTACGCCAGTCATAAAGAACCTCTATTATCGTTCAGCCTAGGCTGAACGGTCGTAGAAGATAACATCTATGGGCATAGAATATAACTTACTTTACCGTTCAGCCTAGGCTGAACGAAAACCTTACCGTCATGGCAATGCCGCACAAGCTATATGCCACGCCAAAGTCAGATGAATTGGTTTGTTATGTTATAATGTTTTTTTCCTTGGTTACATAACGTTGCCAGTAGGCTATAATCAGTGTGGTGAGCGGTAGCGCAATGATGAGGCCGATAAAACCTAAAAGGGCGCCCCATACTGACAATGAGAGTAAAAGAATGGCAGGGTTCAATCCCATGGCCTTACCCATAATCTTGGGAATGACAATCGTTTCTGTGATGAGTTGCACCAAACAGAACAGGCCAAAGGCCAAACCAAAGACCAGCCAGAAACTCTGCCCCGTATCAGCAGCTTTGAGCATGGCAAGGAAAGCTGTTGGAATAAGGGCAAAGGTGTGCAGATAGGGCACGAGGTCCATAATACCTATCAAAATGCCCAAACCTATTGCCATGGGAAAATCCATGAGGGTAAACCCTATGCAGAACATAATGCCCATACACAAAGCTACCAAACTTTGTCCGCGGATATAGTTGTTGAGTTCTCGCTCCACATCGTTCATCAGTTCATGCCAGAACGGACGGTTCTGTTTTGGGAAGATACGAATCCAGTTGGCCGTCAGCACCTCGTAGTCGAGCAGTATAAACACCATATATAATAAGGTGATCATGGAGGCAACGATACTCATGATGATGCTGGCCGTATGCCCCACCAAGCTGAACACCCTGGGCATGGCCGCTTTGAGGGCGTTGCTAAAGTCGTCGCTGCGAAAGAATTTCTCCACTTCCTGTTGGTGTGCTTCCAACCACGATGAAATGGCCAAAGATATGTTGTCGGTATGTGTTCTTTGATGTATCCATCGTACCAATATCTCCCCCAACTTCTCAAACTGTTCTATCATTGGCGGAATGATGAAATAGAGTATGCCTCCAAACAGCACCACCACCCCTATTAAGGTGACAAGGATGGCAAGGGCACGTACGCGAACCCGTAAGCGGTGCTGTACAAAACATACCGTAGGGTAGAGTAGGTAGGCAAAAAGCCAAGCCAAGGCAAAGGGTAGCAATACACCGGCCAGATAATTTACCAAAAATAGAACGGCAATGACAAGGAGGATGGCCCCTGCCCAACGGATGAATCGGTCGAAGGTAATCTCGCTTTTCATAATGTAATGGGTATCGATGTGCACACTATTATGCACTGCAAAATTACAAAGACGTTTTAAAAATTGCAAAGAAATGACCGTTTTTTTTGTACAGGAAGATTTTTTAACTACATTTGCAACTAATATGGGTATATTGTATATCATACCGACGCCTGTTGGCAATATGGAGGATATGACTCTCCGTGCCATCCGTATCTTGCGGGAAGCCGACCTTGTGCTGGCTGAAGATACACGCACGTCTGGTAACCTGTTGCGCCATTTCGATATCAAGACACATCTGATGGCACATCATAAATATAATGAGCATGGCACAACAACAAAAATTGTTGAGCGGCTCAAAGCGGGGCAAACAGTTGCCTTGGTGAGCGATGCAGGCACACCGGGCATAAGCGATCCGGGATTCTATTTGGCAAGAGAGGCTGCTGCGGCGGGTATTACTGTACAGTGTTTGCCTGGAGCCACCGCCTGCATACCGGCCATTGTGGCATCGGGACTTCCTTGCGACCGTTTTTGTTTCGAGGGGTTCCTGCCCCAGAAGAAAGGGCGGCAGACAATGTTGGAATCCTTGCGCGAAGAACCGCGAACAATGATTTTCTATGAATCACCCTATCGCGTTCTGAAAACGTTGCAACAGTTTGCCGAGGTGTTTGGTCCTATGCGACAGGTCAGTGTGGCCAGGGAAATCTCCAAGTTGCATGAAGAACATGTGAGAGGAACATTGGCAGAGGTCATTACCCATTTTACAGAAACAGCACCACGTGGCGAATTTGTCATTGTTGTTGCTGGGTATAACAAGAAAAATAAAAATACAGGAGAATATGAAGAAACTGATGATTTGTGCGTGTCTCGCATTCATCGTGTTGGGAGCGTGTAAAGAACGGAAAACAGTACCCTTGTCTGAGAATATTCATCAGCGTGATTCTATGCAGCGCATCATAGAGCAGCGCGACAATGAAATCAATGATATGTTGGGCACGCTCAATGAAGTGCAGGAAGGGTTGCGGCAAATCAATGAAGCCGAAAACAGGTTGAATGTGGTGCGAGGAGGCGAAGGCGCCGATAAACGCGCACAGATAACGGAAAATATTCGGGTTATAGCCAATTCCATGGCACGCAACCGAGAGTTGGTGCGCAAGCTGCAGCAACAGTTGCGCGAGAGCCGTTTCAACGGTGAAGAGCTGAAGAAAGTCATTGCCAATCTCACCCAACAGTTGGACGAGAAGGAAATGCAACTCCAAAAGCTTCGTGAAGAGTTGAATGCCAAAGATGTCCAGATTGCCAAACTCGACGAGCAGGTGGGCGACCTCAATGCCAGTGTTGAGAACCTCCGCACGGAAAATGAGTCGAGAGCCAAAGTTATCAGTAACCAAGACCAGCAACTGAATACCGCATGGTATGTGTATGGTACCAAGAAGGAGTTGAAAGAACAACGCATCATTGTGGATGGCAAAGTGTTGCAGGCCAATTTCAACAAGAGCTATTTCACCAAGGTCGATATTCGTGTCGATAAGGAAATCAAGTTGTATTCCAAGTCGGCCAAACTGCTCACCATGCACCCTTCAGGCAGTTACACGCTCAATAGGGATGCCTCCGGACAATACATGCTGCGCATCAATAATCCGCAGATTTTCTGGTCAACCAGCAAGTATTTGGTTGTGCAGGTAAAGTAAAAAATGGCGAAAAAATGCTTTTCGCCATTTTACAAGGTAAATCTATCAAAAAACACAAGCCGACTTAGCTGAAAAAACACTAACTTTACATCGCTAAATCTATATAGGATCATGAGGAATATAAAATTCTATTTTGCAGTAGACTTAGGTGCTACCAGTGGACGCACCATTTTAGGAAAATTGTCCGAAGGACAAGTTGAGTTAGAAGAAATAACCCGTTTCGGGAATCCCCTTATCAATATGGGAGGATTTTACTATTGGGATTTCTTTGCCCTCTATAATGAAATTATCAAAGGCCTGAAAACCGTAGCAGAGCGTGGCATCGCCATCGAGAGTATCGGCATTGATACTTGGGGTTGTGATGTGGTTTGTATCGGAGCCGATGGACAGCCTTTGCGCAATCCGCTCGCTTATCGTGATCCGCACACAGTGGGCATGATGGAACGTTATTTTAAGGAGAAGGTAAGTCGCGAAGAGGTATATCGTCGCACGGGTATCCAGTTTATGAACTTCAATACGCTGTTCCATCTGTACACGATGGGTATTATGGGGGATGCTGCCCTCAAGCAGGCGGAAAAGATTCTCTTTATGCCCGATGCCCTCACCTACACCCTTACCGGCAAGGCAATCTGCGAGTATACCATTGCCTCCACTTCTGAAATGCTGAATCCGGAAACAGGTGATTTGGACGAAACCTTGTTGGCCAGCATCGGTTTGCGTCGTGAACAGTTTGGCGAATTGACCCATCCCGGAACAATCGTTGGTACGCTAACACCAGAGGTGCAGAAGTTAACAGGCTTAGGTCCGGTGCCCGTTGTTGCTGTGGCAGGACACGATACGGCAAGTGCCGTAGCTGCAGTTCCCGCACGCGACGAGCATTTTGCTTATCTGAGTAGTGGCACATGGAGTTTGATGGGTATCGAATCGCCCCATGCCATCATCAACGAGAAGAGTTATAACCTTAACTTCACCAACGAGGGTGGCATTGAAGGCACCACACGTTTCCTTAAGAATATCTGTGGCATGTGGTTGTATGAGCGTTGCCGTTTGGAATGGCCCGAGCTCAAGCATCTGAGCCATCCTGAATTGCAGAAAGAGGCCATTGCCATGGAAGGCACAGAGAGCATTATCGCTCCCGACGATCCTATGTTTGCCAATCCAGAATCAATGGTGGGTGCCATCCAGCAGTATTGCCGTGAGCATGGCATGCCGGTACCGGAAGGCCACACGCAAATCATCCGTTGCATCTTTGAGTCGTTGGCACAGCGTTACAAGGAAATATTCGGCTATCTGAAGGAGTTTGCTTCTTGCGACATTCATGTGTTGCATATCATAGGTGGCGGTTCCCGCAACGACTTCCTCAACCAACTCACGGCCGATGCCTGTGGCGTTACCGTGTTGGCAGGCCCGCAGGAAGGAACGGCTTTGGGCAATGTCATGCTCCAGGCCAAGGCTGCCGGTGAAGTAGGAGATATATGGGAAATGCGCAAGATTATTGCCAACTCCATTGAATTGAAACAGTTTGACCCTAAAAAATAAGAATCATGAAATTAGAAACAATTGAGAAAAATTATGCCATAGCCAAAGAGCGCTATGCCGAGTTAGGTGTTGATACCGATAAAGCAATTGAATTGTTGGAGAAGACTCCCATTTCTTTGCATTGTTGGCAAACAGACGATGTGGTGGGCTTCGAGCGTAACGAGGCCCTCTCAGGAGGTATTCAAACAACCGGTAACTATCCAGGAAGAGCACGTAACATTCAGGAAGTACGTCAGGATTTAGACAAGGTATTGTCGCTCCTTGCTGGTACCATGCGTGTGAATCTCCATGAAATCTATGGTGAGTTTGGTGACAAGTTTGTAGACCGCGATCAGGTTGAGGTGTCGCATTTCGAAGGATGGATGCAGTGGGCCAAAGAGCGCAAGCTGAACCTCGACTTCAACTCTTCCAGCTTCTCGCATCCCAAGAGTGGCTCACTTACCCTCTCCAATCCCGACAAGGCCATTCGTGAGTTCTGGATTGAGCACACCAAGCGTTGCCGTCGCATTGCTGATGCCATGGGTAAGGCACAGGGCGATCCTTGTATCATGAACATCTGGGTACACGATGGTTCTAAGGACTATCCGGTAGAGCGTTATCGTTATCGTCAGATTCTGAAAGAGAGTTTGGATGAGATCCTAGCTGAGAATCTCCCCGATATGAAACCTTGCCTTGAGGCCAAACTCTTCGGTATTGGTTTGGAAGCCTATACTGTTGGCTCACACGATTTCTTTGCAGGCTATTGCTCCAAGAACAATGTGATGTACACCTTGGATACAGGTCACTATGAGCAGACGGAGAATGTGAGCGATATGGTATCGAGCCTTTTGCTTTATGTGCCTGAGCTGATGCTCCATGTAAGTCGTCCGATGCACTGGGATTCCGACCATGTAACACTCTACGACGACAACACCCGCAATCTCTTCACCGAGCTGGTGCGTGCCGATGCCTTGGATCGTGCCCATATCGGTCTCGACTACTTCGATGCTTCCATCAACCGTATTGGTGCCTATATCGTAGGTGTACGTGGTGCGCAGAAGTCTTTGTTGCAGGCATTCCTCGAGCCATTGGCATTGTTGCGTAAGTATGAAGATGAGGATAAGGGCTTCCAGCGTCTCGCGCTGATGGAAGAGGCCAAGACTTTGCCCTTGGGTGCAGTGTACGACTACTTCCAGTTGAAGAACAATGTTCCTGTTGGCGAGTCTTACTTGGCAGAAGTAGAGCAGTACGAGAAAGACGTGCTGTCGAAGCGCTAAACGTGTATAGTAACATAAGGCCAACAACGGTTGGCCTTATGAAAAGAAATCCGCAATACCGAACAGCTGTAGGTATTGCGGATTCTTTGTGAACGAATGTCCAAATGACTTATTTCGGCAAATTGAAAGCCTTGGTCATTTCTTGCAGTTGCTCTTGGCTCATGCCATCGGGCTCATATCCCATGCAACGGGCATTGATGTAAATCTTTGTACTCTTTTCCAAAACGTCTATCTGGTCGAAAGCATCCATCACATCCAAACCCTTGGCAAACACACCGTGTTTCTCCCACAGCACCACATCGTAGTCTTCCAATTCGCGCAAGGTTCCTTCAGCCAGTTCCAGACTGCCAGGAAGTGCATAAGGCACAACGCCCAATCCTAAGGGGCAGAAAGCCTTGGTTTCAGGAATCATGCTCCACAAAATCTGTGTGAGCACATCCTTGCCCATAAATTTCTTGTTGTGGCTCATGGCAATGAGCTCAATGGGGTGGGTATGAACGGTGGCTGTATAGGGCGAACCCTTTTCTATCATACGGTTATGAACACTCAGGTGGCTGGGCAACTCTGAAGTAGGCAACACGGGATTGTCGGCAATGATGACATAGCTCTCACAGTCGTCGAGAATGCGAATCACGCTACCATTGTCCAAGGGCTTGCGAGCCAAATCGCGCATGCGCTTTCCTGTTCCCTTGCAGTAGAAATACTTGCCCTTCAAATGTGGGAGTTTAACGCCGATAGGGCGAATCTCACTGATAGCAGGCAGGTGCTTGATGTCTTCATCTATGAAGGCGGTGATATTAACTGTAATGTTGCCACCGTTTCTTTCTGCCCATCCGTTTTGCCAGAGATATCCGGCCACTTCTGCAATCTTGTCGATCTCTTCCTTCAGAAGAGGGCGACCATCTACGATACTTTTCATGATGTGAGTTGGTTTTTAAAATATATATAATAATGTGTATTAGTGTCCTTTTTTCGGACCATTCTGTCGTAAGCAATCGTGTCTTGCTATCTTTCCATATTTCTGAAATCACTCGGCTTCAGTCCGGTCTTCATTTTGAATTTCGAAGAGAAGTAGTCGGGCGAATCAAAATTCAGTTTGTAGGCAATCTCCTTGATGATCATGTCGGTAGTGCGCAGCAATTCCTTGGCACGTTGCAGTTTCAAGTCCTGCTGGTAGAGTGCAGGCGAGATGCCCGTATATTCCTTGAAGAGTTTGCGGAAGGTGGAATAGCTTATTCCCAACTGCTTGGCTATCTGCTGTATGGTCACATCTCCTTCCACTTCACGTCGCATAATCAGGCGCGCGCGGTTTATCATGTCAACATGCTCGCTGTTCTTGCCCCATTGTATGTTGCGCTCAAGCGAATACATCATGCCAATCAGATGGTTCACAATACCTGCCAGCAACTGTTGCGAGAATGCCTCTTCCTGTACCGCAGCACAATAGGCATTGTCGAAAAGGCGGATGATGGCATCGGAAAAGCCAACATGGTAGATGGGGTGTAGGGCGGTCAAGAAGCCGGAACGCACCCTGTCGTCCATGTTTCGCCCCTGGAAACCTATCCAATAGCAATGCCATCCCACATTCTCTACAGGATGGTAGGTATGCCATTCCTGTGGAAACAGCAGGAATATATCTCCCTCGCGCAGATGAATCGGCTTCTGGTTGGTCGATTCAAATACTCCTTCTCCTTGGGTTACGTAAAGCAACTGGTACTCGTTCAGTTCACGCCCCCTGGTCACATCGAAATAATAACCATCGGCGTGCCCTTCCTTTGTGGGATATTCTTCACCGGGAGCAATTTCCTCATAGCCCACCGTATTGACGGTGAGTCCCCACAGCAGGTCGCGCTCATTGGTCACCAGATATTTGCTCTTTTGCATAAAAGGATTGATAGTATTGTCTTAGCGCAAAGATACAATAAATTTCCTTTCCATACAAAAAAATCCTCGCAATGTTTTGGGGCAAACATAAATATTTTCGTAACTTTGCGATGTTATAAACATGAAAAAACAAGATATGAAGAAAATCGCATTGATGATTTGGGGAGTGATGGCTGCCATGATAGCCCATTCCGGAAATGTAGATACTGTGTTGGTACATAGTAATGTAATGAACAAGGATATCAAGACTGTGGTGATTACGCCTACGTCGTCGCGAAAGACACGTGATGTGCGTTACCCTGTGGTCTATCTGCTGCATGGTGCCACCGGCAACTGCAAGTATTGGTTGGAAAAGGTAAAGTCTACGCTTCCTGAGATTGCCGACGAGAAAGGTATGATATTTGTCACGCCCGATGCCCTTAATTCATGGTATATAGACAGCCCTATCAACAAAGCCCTGCAATACGAAACCTTCACTTCTTCGGAGCTGGTGAGCTATATCGACAGTCATTACCAAACCATTGCAACCCGTGAGGGTAGGGCTGTAACCGGACTGAGCATGGGTGGACATGGTGCTTTGTATCTGGCGTTCCGTCATAAGGATGTGTATGGTGCTTGTGGCAGTATGAGTGGTGGTGTCGACTTCCGTCCCTTCCCCCGCAACTGGGATATTCCCAAGACCTTGGGCGAGATGTCGCGTAATCGCAAGCGCTGGGACCAGCATGTTGTTGTGAACCAAATCGACAAGATTAACAATGGTGACCTGTCGATCATCATCGATTGTGGTGAAGGCGATTTCTTCTTGGAAGTGAACAAAACCTTGCATGAGCGTTTGTTGGGAAGAGGTATTGACCACGATTTCACCCTGCGTCCGGGAGAGCACAATCCGAAGTACTGGCATAATGCCATCGACTATCAGTTGCTTTTCTTCCAAAAGTATTTTGTGTCGAAGGGTGTGATTGCCGCTCAGAAGAAATAAGGCATGCACAACAAAAAAGCTATCCACCAATATGGTTGCATAGCTCTTTAACCAATAAGGTTGCCTTAGGCAGATAGGGTTGCCTTATAGCCAATGTAAATGATTAGAGAGGCCTTGTGAAAGGTCTCTTTTTTTTAGCGTTGCCGGCGTTGCCGGAAAAAGTCCTGCATGAGTTGTCGGCATTCCGCTTCCAGTACACCCTTCGTCACGGTAGCCTTTGGGTGGAATGCTTTAGGGGCATAAAGGGCATACCCCCTTTTTTCGTCTGAAGCCCCATAAACAATGCGCGAGAGTTGCGCCCATCCAATGGCTCCGGCACACATGACGCAAGGCTCCACCGTTACATACAAAGTGCAGTCAGTAAGGTATTTTCCGCCCAGCTGGTTGGCAGCAGCGGTAATGGCCTGCATCTCGGCATGTGCCGTTACATCATGGAGCGTTTCTGTCAGGTTATGGCCACGGGCTATGATGCGCCCTCTGCTTACAATCACTGCCCCAATAGGCACCTCTCCCGCTGCCAAGGCCTGTTGCGCCTCTGCCAGCGCCTTCCTCATGAATTGTTCGTCTGTTGTCATGCGTAGCATTGTTCTTTTCTACAAAATTACGCTATTTTATTGGAATAATGGTGGAAAAAGTGTACTTTTGTGCAAACAATCACCCGATGGAGTAGAATGGCAGCACATAACGACACTGGCAAGTGGGGAGAAGAGGTGGCTGTGAGCTATCTGGAGCATTTAGGCTATTGTATTCGCCATACAGACTGGCGTATCGGCAAGCGCGATTTGGATATTGTGGCTGTGAGCGAGGAGCAACAACTGGTGTTCGTGGAAGTCAAGACGCGCACCGATACCAAGTTCACCTCGCCCTTGGAGGCTGTTGACAGGCAGAAGATACGCAACCTTGCTGTAGCGGCTCATGCCTATCTGAAGGTACATCCCTTTGAGGCTGAGGTGCGTTTTGACATCATCACGGTCGTAGGCTCCGATGCCGAACATTGCAAGGTCGTCCATGTGCAGGATGCCTTTAACCCTTTGCTGCTGTAAGGTATGGCTCCCAAACAATGTGCGCATGAAGACAAGATGGATACAATTAGAGGAGGTAGACTCTACCAATAGCTTCCTGATGGCCCATAAGGCAGAATATGAGGAAGACTTGGTAGTGGTGACAGCAACACACCAGACGGCAGGAAGAGGACAAGGGGGCAATAGATGGTATGACCATCCTGGCGACAGCTTGCTCTTTTCCATGCTTGTTCATCCTTTGACGGTACCCGTTGCCCGCCAATATCTCTTGTCAATGGCTGAGGCTTTGGCTGTAAGGGCAGCCTTGGGCAACTATGTGGAAGGATTGCAACTGAAATGGCCCAATGATATTTATTGGCACGACAGAAAGTTGAGTGGCACTTTGATAGAGACTGCGGTAGGACGGGAAGGACTGCGTGATGTCATCTTCGGAACAGGCATTAACATCAACCAGGCACAGTTTGCCGTAGATGCACCCAATCCGGTTTCCTTATACCAGATTATCGGACATAGAACCGACCCCTACGAGGTGCTCCAAGCCATTCTCACCGCTTTCCCTATATATTATAATAAGGTGTTGACGGGAGCGGCTCACGAGGTCATAGCCGACTATCATGCCGCACTCTACCGACGTGAAGGATTCCATAGGTATCAAGATGCGACAGGTGTTTTCGAGGCACGGCTTGTACAGGTTAGGCCCGACGGGCGTCTGGAACTCTGCGACAGGCAGGGGCACCATCGTCTCTATGGCTTTAAGGAGGTGAGCTATATCTTGCCCACTGCCGAACCTTTCGGTCCGTTGTTTGCAAAATGAACGAAGTTAATTGTTAAATATACAGTTTATGGCAAGATTCAAACGCATTCTTCTCAAGCTCTCAGGCGAGAGTTTGATGGGTAAACAGAGTTACGGTATTGATCCGGAACGGTTGGCAGACTATGCACGCCAAATCAAGGAGGTACACGAAATGGGGGTGCAGATAAGCATCGTGATAGGCGGAGGCAATATTTTCCGTGGATTGAGTGGCAGTCAGAAAGGGTTCGATAGGGTGAAAGGCGACCAGATGGGTATGTGTGCTACTGTTATCAACTCCTTGGCTCTCAGCTCGGCTTTGGAAGCTATTGGCGTGAAGACCCGTGTGCTCACGGCCATTCGCATGGAACCTATTGGGGAGTTTTATAGCAAGTGGAAGGCCATTGAGTCGATGGAGGAAGGACGAGTTTGTATCTTCTCCGGTGGCACTGGCAGTCCTTATTTCACAACCGACACGGGTTCCTCTTTGCGTGGCATAGAAATAGAGGCCGATGTGATGTTGAAGGGCACCCGTGTGGATGGCATCTATACGGCCGACCCGGAGAAAGATCCTACCGCCACGAAGTTCCACGACATTACCTTCGATGAGATTTACACCCGCAACCTGCGTGTCATGGATCTCACCGCCACCACCATGTGCAAGGAAAACAACCTGCCCATCTATGTGTTCAATATGGACATTGTGGGTAATCTCAAGCGCGTGATGGATGGCGAGGAAATCGGCACCTTGGTGCACAACTAAGGAATGACACCCTGTTTATTTCACCACACAATCAGCGGTATGTTCTAATTTCACTGTCTGGTTGTTGGGGTGGAAGGCAGGATAGTCTTGATTCTTTATCACACGATTGTTCTCGAAACGGAGACCTTTGATAGACTTCGCGTAAAGCAGGGGTATGTCAAAGGTCTCAAACGTATTGTCGCTAATCACGATGCGCTGCTTGTCACCCCCATGAAAACAGGCGGTCTGCTTGTCAATCTCAGGAATCTCGGGATAGATGGAAATGACAGCGCTGGTAAACTGGAACAGGTTGGTGAGGGCATTGAGGAAACGGTTCTTCCGTATTACAAGGTTGCGCACGGCACCACTCTCATACCATCCGTTGCAGTCACCGCAAAGCACGATGGCAGAGCCAGAGGTGTGGTCGAAGAAATTGCGTTCGCATACGGTACGCAGCGGTGAACTGAACAAGGCTCCTCGGGCACGGTTGTTCCGTATCACGTTATCGGCAAAATATACCTCCGGTGTCCATGTCATGTCTTCCGCACCATATAACCCTCCGCCCACAATCTCTTGGGGCAGAGCCTCGGCAAAGGTCACGATAAACTCCTTGCAACCTTTCACTGTGGCCTGTCCGGCAGGCTGGATGTCACGGATGGTGCAGCTCACGCCTGCATCCTGCATGCAGCGTGCCTGAATAAAGCGCACCACATCGCCTTTGTCGCCCCAGGCAAAGCCCCAGGCTTGATCGTGTCCGTAAGCCAGACGAAGACGGTGGTCATCCACTCGTTCCATTACCTTCAGATAAATACCATGCACGTTGATGGCATCGTCCATCATTCCTTCATACAAGCCTCCTGTCGACGAGATGCGCCCTTTGCATTGTGAGAAATGGGTGGCATCGGCCTGTGTTGTGAAGTAACGGCTGTCGTTGTCGCCACGCAAACATACATTGAAACGTTGCAGGTTGATGTTGGTGCATCGCTGGGCGATGAGTCCCATACCCTCCGCATAATGAATGGTCACATCCTGCAAACGGGTGTCAACAGCATCTGCCATAAACAAACCTGGAGCCGGACGGAAATAGCTGCGCATGGCCACGATGGTGGTAGCCGGCAGTCTGCTGTCTTTCCAATGCGGAGCCAAGTAGGTGTTCTTATCAACGGCACGCACCTCTTTCAGGTCGAACACCAAATCAGAAGTGCGATAAACAATATGTCTGCTTTCCTTCTCGAAGGCAATACCCGAGAAGGGAACATACGCCCAGTCATCGCCAAACACTTCCAAATACCCCTTCTCATTGATGCGATGGTGCGTCTCATCAGCCACACGGAAGGTAATCCCTTCTGTCGTGTCGTTCTTCACCACCTCAACCTGTGCTATCTGAGGGTCGGCAAAGTCTACCGAAAGATGTTGGATGCGGCACTTCCTGCTGTTCAATAAGGCGATGGGTAGCATACGACCATGACAGATGAGTCGGGAGCCCTGTCCCTCAAGTGTCAGGTTCTCCCAGTCCTGTAGCAAGATGCCCACCTTTTTGGGTTGGTTCTGGTCGTGGTTGGAAATATAGAGTTCCTCCTGTCGGGCATCGGGGGCATACAGGTGATAGGTGGCCTGAGGCGCCAAAAGTAAGGTGATCTTGTCGCCGGAGCGTTGCTGCGCTCGCACACTGTCCAACAGATGTTGCAGTTGCGAGCAGAAATGTTTGTTTCCGGGTCCCTCTCCTATGCCATGTTCCGAGAGCGAGAGGGTGAGGTGACGTGCCGATAAGGGCAGAGAGACACACAGAAAAAGGCTTGCCATGCACCAAAGTGCAGCGAAGCGTTGGGAGGATTTATTTGTTTTCATTGTGAATACTTGGCAAAAAACAGCATCTCCATAAGCTATGGAAGATGCTGTCTCATTTTTTAATAGGTTGTTATTTTTTAGAAGTAATAGGTTATTGCATGTTTAAAGAGGCATCAGCCAGAATGTGAAGGTGCGGTCCTTGTAGGCCACCCGATACGTGGGCAGAGCCTCACCGTTTCTCGACCATGTGTCAACACCACCCACACCGGCATGCTCCTTGTCGATGCAGAGTTCTGTGAACTCTGATTTCTTCAGTTGCTCGCTGTGACGCTGCTTCTTCTTATCGCCTTCGTCAAGTTCGGCAATGTCGTAATGAAGGGCTGAGGCTGCAAAATCAGCATCCGATACGATGCGCAATCCCTTCCCTTCCTGACAAGTCTGGTTCCACCAGCGGATGCCCGTCTTGGTGCCTGACTCCTGCGGACGGATATAGGGGAAGTATTGTTCATCGGCGTTTTGGCTGTAGATACCTAAGTGTTGCGATGAGCAACGGTCGGCATAGTTTTCAATTGGTCCTCGGCCATAGAACTCGCTGCGGTCCATACCATAAGGCATATCCAGTTTCATACCGAAGCGAAGCATGTTGCTCACCTTCGCCTCTGGAGTAGTGATCATCTGTTCGGTGACACGCACCTTACCCTCCTTGTCGATGGCATAGGTCAGAATGAGGCGTGCCTGTACCTCAGGCATGTCGTAGGTGGCTTTCACCTGGGCATAGCCTTTGGCTTTTATACTTTCCAGACTTTGCAGATTGATGGCAGGATTGCGCCACACCTTGTAACGTTTCTGTATGTCGGCACCCATATCGTTGTCAGTTACGGCACGCCAGAAGTTAGGTTGCAGTTTACCTCCTTCACCCAACATCTGCTTGCCATTCACGGTATATTGAGTCATGTAACCTGTTGTGCGGTCGAAAGCAATGGTAAACACGTCGTTGCCTACCAAAAGGGGCTGACCTTTCTTGTCGGTCACTTTTACTTTACCCACGGTGAGCGCAGGCGTATCGAAGGTATGGCCCTGAATACAGAGCTGCTCATGTGCCATCAGTTGTCCGGCCTCAATCAAAGGTTCAGCAGATTTGGTAACAAACTGCAGGTTGAGCAATACCTCCGACTTGGCATCCACACCCTCCAAACGATAAGGTAAGGTGAAGAAGGCTGTTTCCTGTGGGGCCACATTCACGTCCTCGAGGCTTCCCTGCTGCACCGCTTTTCCGTCTACGAGCAGTTTCCACAGCAGTTTGTAGTTCTTGAGGTCGCGGAAGAAATACTCATTGTGCACGCTAATCTTGCCCGCTTTCAGGTCAACGGCCTTTGCCCATATCTCCTGATGTTGATAAGCAACCTCATGGGCATGAGGATTCAACTGTCTGTCGGGTCCTACAAAACCATTGCTGTTAAAGTTCTTGTCGTCGTCACTGTCCCAGTCGTTGTAGTCACCGGCATAGGTGTATATCTTGCGTCCCTGTGCGTCCTTGCCATGAAGAGCCTGGTCTACGAAGTCCCAGATGAAGCCTCCCTGGTATTTGGGATATTTGCGGATGAGGTCCCAATACTCCTTGAATCCGCCTTGTGTATTGCCCATAGCGTGAGCATACTCACACTGAATGAGGGGCTTTTGGCATTGGGGCTTGTTGCTCTTACAGTAATTCTCTGCATCACGATGGGTAGCATACATCGGACAATAGATGTCAGAGTTGAAATTCCACCTTACGGCTCCCCGCTCCCAGTGCACCAAGCGGCTGGCATCCTGTTCCTTGATCCAACGGTAGGCAGCTTCGAAGTTCGGACCATCCACCGTTTCATTGCCCAACGACCACAGAAGAATGCTGGGGTGGTTGAAATGGAAACCTACGTTATGCTGGTTGCGTTCCAGGATTTGCTTGGCAAACTGCTTCTTATAGCTCACTGTCGTGGTGTCGTAACCAAAGCCATGACTCTCCTGGTTGGCTTCTGAAATCACGTAGATACCATATTCATCACATAGGTCATACCAGCGAGGGTCGTTGGGGTAGTGGCAGGTGCGCACAGCGTTTACGTTCAGCTGCTTCATGAGCTTGATATCTTGCAGCATACGCTCCTTGCTCACCACATAACCCCCATCGGGATCCAGCTCATGGCGGTTGGCGCCCTTAATCAAGATGGGCTGACCGTTGAGCAAGAGTTGGGCATTGCGTATCTCTATCTTGCGGAATCCCACTTTCTGCGGTATCACCTCCACCACACGGTCGCCCTGTTTTACTGTGGCCACCAAGGTAAAGAGGTAGGGAGTCTCTGCCGTCCATTTCTTCACGTTGCGCACATTGAAACGCACGTTCCCTTTGTTGTGTTTCTTGAAGTCGGCAGTAGTCTTGGCCACAGCAATACCGTTGGCATTCAGCAATTCGAAATCAATGACAGGACTGCCGTCCACATCCACCTTTACATCTAAGGTACCATCCTGATAGTTATTGGTGAGGTCGGGTATGATGCGCAAGTCGTTCACATGCACCTGGGCATCACGTGCGTAGAGGTAGCACTGACGGGCCACACCGCTCAGGCGCCAGAAGTCCTGGTCTTCAGAATAGGAACCGTCGCACCAGCGGAATGTTTGGAAAGCTATCAGGTTGTCGCCCTTGCGCAGATGGGGTGTAATATCAAATTCTGCGGCCACCTTAGAATCCTCTGCATACCCCACAAAGGCACCATTCACATACAGGTAGATGTTTGAGGTTACAGAACCGAAATGCGCAATCACCTGTTTGCCATCCCAATTGTCGGGAATGGTAATCACTTTGCGGTAGGAACCTACATGGTTGTGTTCGTTGGGCACAAAGGGAGGATTGTTCTTGAAATGGCCTCGCCACGCAAAGCCCACGTTCACATATACGGGGTCACCATACCCATTCATTTCCCAGATACCTGGAATAGCCAAGGTCTTCCACTGTGTGTCGTTGAGGTCTGTCTTATAGAAATCGGTAGGTCGTTGGTCTGCGTTTTCTACATATTTGAATTTCCACGGTCCCTCTAACGACAGATAGTTGGCCGAACGTTCCATCTCTCCTTGCAGGGCTTTGCTTTTTGTCTCATAGGCGAAGAAGGTGGCGTGCACAGGAAAACGATTCACCTCATTCACCTCTTGGTCTTGCCATTCGGTGTAGGTGGGTGTCACCTCATCTGCTACTGCCGTCATTGCAAAGAGGGCAGAAGCTACTATCAAAATAGCTTTTCTCATGTGTTGTCGTATACGTTAGTAATTAATAATTCGATTTTGGTACAAAATTAAGAAAAAAAAGCATAACTATATCATAAAGAAGGATTAAAAAATGATGAAAAGGAAGATAAACCTTCCGAAAGGTAAAGAATACCACTGGAAATACACCTTATTTTTATGTGACAAGAAGCAGAGGAAGACGATTCTACCGCTAACAAAAGTTAAATACAAGTGGTTTTCCCTTCTAACGTTCCCACATTCGTATTATTTGCAATAATTTTGCACACAAAAATGAAACATACAGCCAGTTATTACCAGCAGCTGAAAGGCCAAAGGGTCATCAGCATGCTGACGGCATACGATTGTCATACAGCCCAAACCATTGAGGAAGCGGGGATTGACATGATATTGGTCGGCGATTCGGTTGGCAATGTGATATTAGGTTATGAGAATACCCTTGCCGTCACCGTCGATGATATGATTCATCATGGCAAGGCCGTATGTCGGGGAACCAAGGAGGCGTTTGTAGTTGTCGACATGCCTTTCATGTCCTATCAGGCCTCCGTGTATGATGCGGTAACGCAAGCAGGACGCATCATGAAAGAGACAGGCTGTCAGGCTGTCAAGTTGGAAGGGGGTGAGGTTTATGCCGACCGCATCGCTGCCATCGTGCAAGCAGGAATCCCTGTTGTGGCCCATTTGGGTCTTACTCCTCAGTCGTTCAATACGCTGGGAGGCTACCGTGTGCAAGGCAAAACAGAGGAAGCGGCCCGACGACTGTTGGCCGATGTCGATGCTGTGACAAAGGCAGGAGCCTTTGCCATCACCTTAGAGTGTGTGCCTGAAGCCTTGGCCAAGTTGGCCACGGAGCGCACAGAAGCCCTGACCATTGGCATAGGCGCAGGGCGATATTGCGATGGGCAGGTGCTGGTTTATCAGGATATGCTCGGCTATACCCAAGGTTTTGTGCCTAAGTTCGTCAAGCAGTATGCCAACCTGCACGACACCATGCTCGAGGCTTTCCGCCGCTACAAGGAAGACTGTGAGCAACGGGCCTTTCCGGCCGACGCCCATACCTTTGCCATCGACGACGAAGTGATGAAACGTTTATACTAAATTAGGTGATAAAACGTTTATATGAAGAAGAGAAAAGAAAAACAGCTATAACAAGATACAGAAGATGGAAATCGTAAAGACAGTAGGAGAAATCCGTGACATCGTCAAGGCATGGAGACGTGAAGGACTCACCGTAGGCCTCGTGCCTACCATGGGTTATCTGCATGAAGGTCACCAGAGCCTTATTGCACGGTCGGCCGCTCAAAACGACCGTACCGTGGTATCCGTGTTCGTCAACCCTATCCAGTTTGGACCTAATGAAGACCTGGAAGCTTATCCGAGAGACATCGAAAGAGATAAGGCTGCGGTGGTGGCTGCGGGAGGTGACGTTATTTTCCATCCGGAACCAGAGGAGATGTATCCACCACATTTCACCTCTTTTGTCGACACAACGGAAACCACCGAACTGCTCTGTGGCGCGGTGCGCCCTGTTCATTTTCGAGGTGTTTGCACGGTGGTGAGCAAGCTCTTTAATATCGTGCAGCCTGACCGGGCTTATTTCGGACAGAAAGACGCACAACAGTTAGCCACAATCAAGCGGTTTGTGCGCGATTTGAATTTCGACATCGAAATCGTGCCTTGTCCTATTGTGCGCGAAGAAGATGGCTTGGCCAAGTCGAGTCGCAATACCTATCTGAATCCTCAAGAGCGCAAGGCCGCCCTGATTCTGTCGAAGAGTCTGACTATTGGACGACAGCTCGTAGAGGCAGGAGAGCGTGATGCCAATGTGGTGGCAACAGCCATCCGACAGCATTTGGAGACAGAGCCGTTGGCCAAGGTCGACTATGTAGAGGTGGTAGACTTCCAGACCGTGCAGCGTGTCAACCGTATTGCCGGTGAAACATTGGTAGCCATTGCCGTGTATATCGGCAAGACACGCCTCATCGATAATTTTATTGTCAATCAGGCATAAGCATAAGGGCTATGGAACTGACAATGCTGAAAGCAAAAATACATCGTGCCACTGTAACGCAGGCAGATGTAAACTATGTGGGCAGTGTAACCATCGACAGTTTACTGCTGGAAGAAGCCGGTATTTTGGAGTATGAAAAGGTGCAGGTGGTGGATGTAGATAATGGAAACCGCTTTGAAACCTATACCATCGCAGGAGAGCCAGGTTCGGGCATTATATGTCTCAATGGAGCAGCAGCCCATTGTGTGACCATTGGCGACAAGGTAATTATCATGGCCTATGCCAATATGTCGCCAGAGGAAGCTGCTCAGTCGCGCCCTGTAGTCCTCTTTTTGGGCGAGGGCAACAAGGTGGAGCGCAAAGCCAACTACGAGAAGCATGGGCGTTTGGCCGACCAATAGTTTTCTCCACAGCAAGGCTATATATATAATAAGGTGTAAATGCCATACGTCGATTCAAGGTCTGGCAATAGAATCGTGAAGCGCAAGATGATAGTCATACCGTGCA
>CAMAMZ010000023.1 GCA_945837185.1 uncultured Bacteroidales bacterium
TTACGCTTTGAACAGGCGCAGGCTGCACACGTGGTGAAGCAACCTTCTTGTCACGCAACGTTGCTACCTTCTTGTCACGTGGTGTGGCCACTTCCCTATCAGGCGCAGCCACAACAATCTTCTCACCTGACGAGGCAGCTATTTTATCAGCGTGTTGTGCCTTATATTGCATAAAGGCACGGAAGATGCCCTGTGCATAACGGTCTGTAGAAGTGGGGGCATTGAGAAACTGCTCCTCTTCGCGTGTGGAGATAAAGCCCAACTCCAACAAGCATCCCGGCATAGAGGTGAGACGCAGTACCGCAAAATTATTTTGGTGCGCTCCGCCATTGATGCGGCCGGTAGAACGGCATACTTCCTGCTGCATGTAGCGAGCCAGATCCACACTACGTTCACGGTTCTTATCGGCAATAAACTCAAACATGATGTCGCTCTCCGGTGAATCCTGGTCAAAGCCTTTATAGACCTGCTTGTAATCCTTCTCCATATAGATAACGGAGTTTTCCCGCTTGGCCACGTCAATGTTTTCCAGAATGCCTTTGTTGCCCGTAGACTGCCCTCTTCCCAGGGTATATGTCTGGAATCCTTTCACACTCCTGCTTCCTTCCACCGCGTTGATATGAAAAGAGAGAAAGAGGTCTGCTTTCTCGCGGTTGGCTATCTCTGCCCTTTCAATCAACTTCAGATAAACATCCTTCGTACGGGTATACACCACCCTTACATCCGGACACTCCCGCTCCACCATCTTTCCAAAGGCAAGGGCATAACGCAACGTCAAATCCTTCTCCTTGGAAATAGCACCCACGGCACCATGGTCCATACCTCCGTGTCCGGCATCAATAACAAGGGTAAAACGCTTGTCGCGCGCTCCTGCCTCTACACACATCGTTAGCAGCAGCAGTAAAGCTACACCTATATTATATAGTATACGGACGCTCCCTTTCATGTTGCAAATTTAATGATTATATAGAACAAAACCTAATTATTACTGATAGTTTTATTATTTATTAAATGTAATTCTACACCTGCACCCTCCATGCTATCAGCTCCCATAGGAGGATTCAATTTAGTTAGCTGTAACTGCAATGCTTTTACAGCGGGAAAATCCTTAAAGATTCGTGCCCCTATTCTTCCTGCCACATGTTCCACCAACTGTGAGGGGACAGCCATCTCTTCCTTCACCACAGCGTAGACAGACGCATAGTTCACTGTATGGCACACATCATCGGTCTGCATGGCTGTCGTGACATCACATTGCAAGCGCAGACTGATTTCATACGTATTCCCCACCAAACGCTCTTGCGCTTCCACGCCATGAAAGGCATGAAAACGCAAGCGGTTGAGGTGGATATAAGAATCTGTTACCTGCATAAGCAACTCTTGGGTTAGGGCTTATCCACAACGACTGGCACCGCAATTGGTACAGATCAGGCAGCCTTCCTGGTATACCAGACTCTCATTGCCACATACCGGGCACTTCTGCCCTTTGGCCTGTGTGCCATCGGCGATATATTTCTTGAGGGCACGCTCCACACCATTCTTCCACGTGTTGATGCTCTGGTCTTTGAGTTGAAGCGAACTTACCAAACGAATCACATGGTCGATGGGCATGCGATAGCGCAACACGCCAGAGATGAGCTTGGCATAGTTCCAATATTCCGGATTGAACTTTTCCGACAAGCCCTCAACGGTTGTCTTATAGCCACGTTTGTTCTCAAACTGGAAATCGTAGCGTTTGGTGCCATCCTCATAGACACGTTTGATAATCTTACCTTTTGTCACGGTCTTGGGCAGCACGATACCTTCATCATCGTCCTGCAAACCGGTAAATATTTCATAAGGATAACCATTGAGCAGTCCTACGAAGGCCACCCATTTCTCCTTATTGTTTTGGAAACGCACCACATCACATTCCAATTCTGCCGGACGGGTCTCCGTAACAGCCGGACGCTGACAAGGAATCTTCTGTTCTTCATTGCCTCCTTTGGCATCACCCTTCTTCTTGTCTTTCTTAGAAACGGCAATCATTACACCCGAACGACTGCCATCACGATAAATCGTGCAGCCCTTGCAACCCGACTTCCATGCCTCTACATACAACTTGTTGACGAGGGCCTCATCCACATCGTTGGGCAAGTTCACCGTCACGGAGATAGAATGGTCTACCCATTTCTGGATGGCTCCCTGCATGCGTACCTTCATCAGCCAGTCGACATCATTGGCGGTGGCTTTATGATAGGGCGAACGTGCCACTAAGGCATCCACCTCTTCCTGTGTGTAGCGTTTCTCCGTATCATAGCCATTGACACGCATCCACTCCAAGAATTTACGGTGATACACGATGTATTCCTCAAAGCTGTCTCCCACCTCATCGGTATAATCCACATGCACATCGCTGTCGTTGGGGTTCACCTTGCGACGACGTTTATAAACAGGCATGAATACAGGCTCTATGCCCGAAGTGGTTTGCGTCATGAGCGAAGTCGTTCCCGTAGGTGCGATGGTAAGACAGGCGATATTGCGACGACCATAGGTTAACATATCCTCATACAGCTGTGGGTCGGCCTCCTTCAAACGAAGGATGAAAGGATTGGCAGCCTCACGTTTCGCATCAAAGATTTCAAATGCACCACGCTCCTTGGCCATGGTTACTGAGGAACGGTAGGCATTCAAAGCCAAAGTCTTATGCACCGACACACTGAAGTCTGTGGCTTCTTGTGTACCGTAACGCAATCCCATAGCAGCCAACATATCACCTTCTGCCGTAATACCGACACCCGTACGACGTCCCATACTGCTCTTGCGCTGTATCTTCTCCCACAAATGATATTCAGCACCCTTGACCTCACTACTTTGCGGGTCTTGCTGAATCTTCTCCATGATGCACGCAATCTTCTCCATTTCGAGGTCTACGATGTCGTCCATGATACGCTGTGCACACTGCACATGCTGTGCGAAACGCTCAAAATCGAATCTTGCTTCAGCAGTAAAGGGATGTTCTACATAACTATACAGGTTAATGCAAAGCAAGCGGCAACTGTCGTAAGGACAGAGAGGAATCTCTCCACAGGGATTGGTGCTTACGGTTTGGAATCCGAGGTCGGCATAACAGTCGGGAATACTCTCTCGCAAGATGGTATCCCAGAAGAGGACACCCGGCTCAGCACTTTTCCACGCATTATGCACAATTTTCTCCCAAAGCTTACGTGCGGAGATTTCCTTTTCCACAAAGGGTTCCTTTGCATCAATGGGGAATTGTTGAACATAGGGTTTGTCGGCTATTGCAGCCTGCATGAAAGCATCATCAATCTTCACGCTTACATTGGCACCCGTCACCTTGCCTTCCACCATCTTCGCATCAATGAACGATTCACTATCAGGATGCTTAATGCTAACACTCAGCATCAAGGCACCACGCCGCCCATCCTGTGCCACCTCGCGCGTGGAGTTGGAATAGCGTTCCATAAACGGCACCAAACCTGTTGAGGTGAGTGCAGAGTTGTTGACAGGAGAGCCTTTTGGACGGATATGACTCAAGTCATGGCCTACTCCGCCACGACGCTTCATCAACTGCACCTGTTCCTCGTCGATACGCATGATGGCACCATAGGAGTCGGCATCGCCCTCCAGACCTATCACAAAGCAATTGCTTAAGGATGCCACCTGATGGTCATTGCCTATACCCGTCATCGGACTTCCGGCCGGAATGACATAACGGAAATGGTCCAACAGGTCAAAGACGTCCTGTGCCGACAAAGGATTCTCATAACGACGCTCTATGCGCGCCACTTCATTGGCTATGCGCCAGTGCATATCCTCCGGAGAGCGTTCATAAATATTGCCAAAGCTATCCTTCATCGCATATTTGTTCACCCACACGCGGGCCGCGAGCTCATCACCATCAAAGTAGGCTAAAGAGGCATTATAGGCCTCTTCATAAGAATAGGTAGTTTTATCGTTCATTGGATTACTTAAGTGATTTTGAATTATCGGTGCAAAGCTACCACTTTTTTTCGGAACAGCGAAAAAAAAAGAAAGGTTTAACGAAAAGAACAAGCAGAAAGTTTTCGGTATTGGAAAACTTCACTTATCTTTGCGAAAAATTAATTTTCAAAAAATGAAATCCATTACAATTCGTAAATCCATCAGGAAATATACCTCGGAAGAGGTGAGTGACGCACTATTGCACACCTTATTAGAGCAAGCAACACGTACACAAACTATGGGCAACCTGCAACTGTATTCGGTGGTTGTTACACGAGACGCTTCGATGAAAGCACGCCTGGCACCGGCGCATTTCAACCAGCCTATGGTTACAGGGGCACCTGTAGTACTCACTTTCTGCGCAGATTTCAGAAGGACCACCCTTTGGGCAGAAAACCGTTGTGCCTCACCAGGCTACGACAATATACTCAGCTTTATGAATGCTGCCACCGATGCCCTACTCTATTGCCAGACCTTCTGTAATTTGGCCGAAGAACAAGGGTTGGGTCTCTGTTTCCTCGGCACTACGGTCTATATGCCGCAGCAAATCATCTCACTCCTTGAATTGCCCAAATTGGTGTTCCCTGTAGCCACCATCACATTGGGTTGGCCCGATGAAAATCCAGAACTTACCGACCGTTTGCCACTCGATGCCATTCTGCATACAGAAACCTATCACGATTATACACCCGAGCGTATTGATGACTGCTATGCCGCCAAGGAAGCCCTTCCGGCAAACCAACATTTCGTTGCAATAAACCACAAAGAAACCTTGGCACAAGTCTTTACGGATATACGCTATACCCGTAAAGACAACGAAGCACTTTCAGAAACCTTGCTGGAAGCACTTCGACAGCAAGGTTTCCTGTAAACTACCGGTTTTAAGCAACCGGTTGATATCTGGGCACCAATGTCTTCATGACAATCCAACCCAAGAGGTAGGCTATAGAGCAGTAGCCGAAAATCATGAAATAGCCTGCCTCTTTTCCCTGAAAGCCCATAAAGTACACTTGCTCGGCTTCCACATAGTCGAGGAGTCGACCTGAGAGCAGGTTGATCAAAAACGAGCTGAGACCACCTGCCATACCATTCAGACCGGTTATGGTAGCCACGGCACGTTTGGGGAAAAGGTCACTACCTACAGAGAACAGGTTGGCCGACCACGATTGGTGAGCAGCACCTACTATACCGATGATAATTACGGTAAGCCAGCATGAATAGCTTCCAAAGGGTTGTGCCAACAAGCCCAACAAGGGGAAGAGCGCAAACACCAACATGGCTTTCATACGACAACTGTACACGTCTTTGCCTGTACGGTTTACCAAGATGGTAGGCAGCTTGCCGCCATACAACGACAACATGGTCACGGCATAGAGTACAAAGATGAGCATCTGTGCCATCCACGAGTCAGAAGGATAATGATACACATCGCTGATATAGGCAGGTGTCCAGAACAGGAAGAACCACCACACACCGTCGGTAAGGAATTTACCCAAGAGTATGGCCCATGTCTGCTTCAGGCGCAAACATTCGGCTATGCCTATCTGCCTGCCATTATCCACAACCTGCTCCGTTTCGTTGCTATCCTGCAGGATATAGTCCCGCTCCGCCTGATTCACCAGTTTGTTGCGGTCGATGGGTTTATAGACAAACACCCAAACACCCATCCACACAAAACCCAAGAGACCAATCACCACAAAGGCCATTTCCCATCCGTTTCCTACACCGGCTTGTTTGAAATAGCTTGCCAAGGTAGGAATGCAGAGCGGTGCTATCAACGCACCCACAGTAGCTCCGGCATTGAAGATGGCTGTGGCATAAGCCCTGTCTTTCTTAGGAAAATATTCTGCTGTCACCTTGACTGCCGCAGGGAAGTTGCCCGATTCACCGGCTGCCAGCACCACGCGTGCCGCCAAAAAGAAATAAACGCTTACCATTGAGATGGTGACGGCCAAATCGCCTGTTGCTCCCACAAGTTGGGCAGCATCATGCAAGCCTACCACATGCTCGGTGGCCCAGCCGCAGAGCGCATGCAAACAAGCACCAGCCGACCACACACCAATGGCCCACAAATAGCCACGTTTCGTTCCTAACCAGTCAATGATTCTTCCGGAGAAGAAATTGGCAATGGCATACATAATGGCAAAAGCTGCTGCGATATTGCCATAATCGGTATTACTCCAATGAAACTCCGGCGCAATAAAGTCTTTCCAGGTGAGTGAAAGCGCCTGACGGTCGAGATAGTTGACGGTGGTAGCAAAAAAGAGCATTGCACAGATTACCCACCGAAAATTGGTTTTAGGGTTACTTTGACTTGTTTCCATGTTTTGTAAGGTGATATTCTAAATTGTTTAATGTGCTTATCACGCATGGACAAAGTTACACAAAAAAAAGTAACCCTTCAACCTTTCTTATTATTTTTTACATACATTAACCATCAATCTTGGAAATACACCCTTTTTACACGATTGCTCACACCCGTAAGCACTTCATAGGGGATGGTATCGAGGGCATCGCTCAATACCGTTACAGGCAACTGGTCTCCAAAGATCTCTACGCTATCTCCTTCCTGACAAGGTATGCCTGTCACATCTATCATGCACACGTCCATACAAATATTGCCCACATAGGGTGCTTTCATGCCATGAACAAGGCAGTAACCACGACGATTGCCTAAATGGCGGTTCAAGCCATCGGCATAGCCTATGGGCAGCGCCGCAATTACACTATCACGGGTCAACACACCCTTGCGACTGTAGCCTACGGTTTCTCCTGCCGGTACATTTCGCAACTGCAAGATCGTTGTTTTGAGCGTCGACACCGTGTGTATCACATGATTATCACGTGGATTGATGCCATACAATCCCAATCCTAACCGGCACATTTCCAACTGCCTTTCCGGGAAATGCTCTATTCCCGCAGAGTTATCGATATGACGCAGAATAGGATGACTGAAGGCTTGCTGCAATTGCCTGCTGCCTTTGTCGAACAATGCAAACTGCTGGGCACTGAATGCATCAAAGGAATCGCTGTCGGAACCTACGAAATGCGAGAATACGGAGCGTGGAATCAAAGCGTTCTGTCGTTTCAGGCGGTCGATAAGGCGATCCATATCATGCACGGGGTCAAAACCCAAGCGATGCATTCCTGTATCGAGTTTCACATGCACAGGGAATCCCGTGATACCTTCTTTCTCCGCAGCTTTGATAAGTGCCTCCAACAGTCGGAAAGAATACACTTCCGGCTCCAAGTCATAGTCGAAGAGGGTTTTGAAGGCTGTCATTTCCGGATTCATTACCATAATATTGGCGGTAATACCATTCTTGCGGAGCGTCACTCCCTCATCGGCCACAGCCACAGCCAGATAGTCTACCCTATGGTCTTGTAAGGTTTTGGCTATCTCTACCGATCCAGCCCCATAGGCATCAGCCTTAATCATACATACCAATTTCGTTTCGGGTTTCATCATGGCACGATAGGCATTGAGATTCTTTACCACTGCCCCAAGATTCACTTCCAAAATGGTTTCATGCACTTTCTGCACCAACAATTCCGTCAAATGGTCAAAACCAAATCTTCGGGCACCTTTGAGCAGAATCACCTCATCGTGCAGTTCGTGGAACACCTTGCTTGCCACAAACTCCTCTACTGTGGTGAAGAAATATTTCCTGTTGATGGCTATTTGCCGGGCCTGTGCGCTCACCTGCTCACCGATGCCAATAAACTTCTCCACACCACGCTCAACACAAAGGCTCGACACCTCCTGGTATAAGCGTATGGGGTCTTCGCCACTCTGTACGATATCGCTTAGAATCAATGTGCGGCTTCGCCCTCTATGGTCGGGTCTGCGACTCATGAAGTCGAGGGCTATATCGAGCGAATTGATATCGGAATTATAGGAGTCATTGATGAGTGTGCAACCTCGCTGCCCTTCTTTCACTTCCAAACGCATCGCCACAGGTTCCAGTAAAGGCATGCGTTCTGACAAGTCGGCCTTACTTACCCCCAGATGCAAGGCTATCAGTGCACTCACCATGGCATTGGTGATAGAGGCATCATCGATGAAAGGCAGGGTGAAAGAGCCTTCCTCACCACCTTTATATATATAGGTAACTGTTGTGCTCGTTACATCTTTGCGTACAGTTTGGATATAGAAGGCGGCATCACGATTATGATACGACCAGCATAAAGGTGTTCCTGTATAGGCTCCGGCCTTTACAACACGGTCTATCAGTTCGTCATCAGCATCATACACCAGGGTTTCCGCATCCAGAAACAGTTGTGCCTTTTCTGCACATTTCGCTTCCATCGAGGCGAAATTCTCCTGATGGGCTGCCCCTATGTTGGTGATAACGGAAATGGTAGGCTGGATGATGGCTTGCAATGGACGCATCTCACCGGGTTCGCTTATGCCGGCTTCAAATATGCCAACCTGTGTATGTTCATCCAAATGCCATACAGAAAGGGGCACTCCAATTTGAGAATTATAGCTTCTTGGACTTCTCGTCACGTTCCATTGCGGGGAAAGCAACTGATAAAGCCATTCCTTCACCATGGTCTTGCCATTGCTTCCGGTGATACCCACTACAGGGATATTGAACTCCTCACGATGGCGTTCTGCCAAGCGTTGCAGGGCTTTCAATGTGTCTGTCACCTTGAGGAATGTCGCTTTCGGATACTGCTCTTCATACGCTTCGGGCAACGTTGTCACAACGAAACAACGCACGCCTCTCCTATACAGTTCTGGTATATAATGCTGCCCATCGTTACGAGAGGAACGGAGGGCAAAGAAAAGTGTTTCCTCCGGGAAACAAAGCGAACGGCTGTCGGTAAGGATAAAACCTATGCGGGACTCCGTTGTACCATAGCGGTGCGCACCAATAAGCGTGGTCACCTTTTCGATTGTATACATCATCGTCTATATCCTATATTGAGTTGCGAATTATACTGCAAAGGTAGGATATTTTTCTTTTAGAATGAAAATTCAGGGTATTTTTTTCGGAGTTCCTCCACCTGCGCTAAAGTTTTTTCTTTGAATTGACGATATTCTTCGCTCTCAGGGTGAAGCGGACGATGGGCCAAAGCAGCACGCAGCGGCTGCCATGCTTTAAGAAAATCTACTGTCTCTGCAGCGAAATAGGTTTCGCCGAATCTTCGTCCTATGTAGTCAACAGCTTGTTGCGAAGGATGCAACATATCAGGTGCATAGAATCGATAGTCGCGCAATTCGTCATTGATGAGTTCATAAGCAGGGAAATAGCTTACCCCCTCCATCTTTCTGACGACTTCATCGGCACCGAGCAGAAGAGTTGCCTTGGAGAGTTGACTTTCATGGAAGCCATATTTTCGATAACGGATGGGGCTCACCGTGAGTATGACATGGATGTCGGGGCAATGCTGGCGCAGCAAACGGATGGCGGCACAGAGTTCCTCACCCACTTGGGTTACATTAAGTGTCTGTTCCGTAAACAGCCGTTGCGGACGTTTTTCACAGTTGTCAACCACTTCTCCTGTTTCATTCAGGATATAGATGTGATTGGTTCCCAGGGTTAGCACTGCCGCGGCATAGGAAGTATCATCCGTGGTTGTCTGCAACAATCGTTCTATGGTATGTCGCACACTGACAGGGTTGTACATCACTCCATAGGGATTCACCGTAACACGAAATCCATCCTCACGGAATCGCTCTCCCATATTGGCGGCGAAACAACTTCCCACAAAAAGAAGGCGTGCGCAGGGTTTTATTTTCCATGCTGATACGGGTATATCCACAACTGTCTGCAACTCTGTTTCTTTCATAACGCAATACTTTTTATACCCATTGAGATTATTTGTGCAAAAATAGTGATTGAAAAGCGGTAGTACTGCCATGGCCAGAAAGGGCTATCATTTCATGGCATGCAATGCCTTCTTCAGAGAAGATATACTTACTTGCCTGAGAAGATATACTTACTTTGCTTGAGAAGATATACTTACTTGGTCTGAGAAGTATATCTTCTCTGAAATAGCAGTACTACCGCATGACTGCATAAACCGAAACTTATCGTAATGCCTCGAGCACATCCTTGATACGGGTATCGCTCGGGCGATAAGCACCATATTTATACAGTTTCCCTTGACGGTCGTAAATCAGGAAGAAGGGGATGCCGCGCACATTGAGGGCCTCACATAGCTTGTTGCCACGGTCCACAAACTGATTCCCCTCCAACTTAAGCTGGTTCACCTTCTGTTTCCAGGCGTTTTCATCTTTATCGATGGACACAGACAGGAAGACAACATCTTTGTTTTGCAACTCCTTCTCCAACTTCTGGAGGTAGGGAATCTCCTTGATACATGGCACACACCATGAGGCCCACAAGTCGATATATAGATATTTACCCTGGAACTGCGAGATATCAACCTTCCTGCCATTGAGGTCATAAAGCGTTACGCCATCGGGGAAGGCAGTGCCTTTCACCGTAGCTTTCTTACGACAAAACTCCTCGACATAACGCTGCGGCAACCCAAACTTTTCGGTCACGAGTTTCAATTCCGCTAATCCTTCGTCAAAGCGTTGGGCAAAGGGGAAGGTGGTGATGTAGCGCGTGAGCAGCGTTTGCGTAACATCAGATACCACTGCGGGACATTGATAGCGCTGATGCAAGGAGTTGAGTTGTGCCTCAAGCGTGGCACCCTCGAGTGTTGTGGCTGCCAACCGGGGCAGTTGCTGGAACGATAAAGCCATTTCGCAATCAATGGGGTCGGTGAGCCGCTTCAAAAGCGCAGGGTCATTAAATCCCATCTCTGCCGATGTGCGCCCTGTAGAGAAACGCATGCCTTCTATAGCCTCGTAGATGAGGGCAACTGCCCACAGACGGATATAACTGGCAACATGGGGAGCAATGCCCCCTTTGGCAAGGATGCTGTCGGCATCGGTGCCATAGCCCAACACCAACTGTCGCAAAGGCTCTTTTTCCATTTTCATACCTTCTTGCCACAAACGGTAGGCACGTTTGTTATAGCAGGCATTGTAAGCTTGCAAGGCCTTGCCATTGGCATCCTGCCGCACAGCAGTCAACCTTCCCTCTACGAAAGCGAGACGCAAGGTAGTGACACCGTTGTTGTTCTGCAAGGAAACAGGCAGAATGGTTTGGCTCTGCTTGCTCACCCCTGTGACACGGTATATGCCCCATGGCGACAACTTTGTTTTACCATGCAGCTTGCCGTCAGCGAAATACAGGGTGTCGGGAGTGGTGAATTTTTCGCCTGTCACCGGAGCAACAAACAGGCGCTGTCCTTCTGGGACAGTGCCTGTAAGTGTTCCTTCGACAGTTAATTGCTGTGCCATGGCTATGGTGGAACTACATGCCACACACAATCCTAAAGCTATCTGTCGAAATCTTGTCATTACTGAATACTGGGTTTATACATTACACTCGAGATGCGTCCGGCACAATTCTTATATTCTGCCTTCGCCTTCACAGCAGCAGCATTATCGGTGCGCACATCCTTACAGTCGTAGATATAGAAGTTGCCACGCTGTGTTGTCTTGTCGTAGGTAGCCACATACAACTCGTCGGTCGAGAGATTAGTGTCTAAGAACGTAATTTCCTCATTGGCAGCAAACTGAATAGCATATTGGCTCTTATCGGGCAATGCAAAGTCGGTAGAAGTGAGAAGAACATAAACCGCGTTATCTACCGGATAATAGTAGCGCAACTGCTTGGCAGAGGGCACAACCTTAGCACCCTGGGCAGGCACGGCCGTCGTTGCTGTAGGTGTGAACTCCTGACGGGTAAAATTGCTATTTATATAATAATATGAATCTACCGAATTGTTCCAAAGCGTCAAGTCACCTGTTTCATTTTCACGAGAAAGGATGTAGGAAGGCGTTACATTGTTGCTCCCTGGCGCTGTTCCATAGAAGGCCGTAAGGAGAGTATGCCCATCAAGCAAGTCGCTGGTGTCTGGGAAATAGGTATCCAGACCAAAATAAGGCGCATAGGCACTGAAGAAGGCCACCTTGTTCTCAGCGTAGTTCATATAGAAAGTGAACAGGCTTTCACTGCCCCACGAAGTGTATTTACAAGGCAGGAAGCCATCGGCATTGCAGCCTTTGAAATACTGATACTCGTAGGGGAACATATAGGTGAGATTGATATGTACAAACTGCTTTGTGCTGCTATCAAACGCCCACGGCGTATAAGAGTCGGGCATAAAGTGCGTGGCCTTGAATCCCGGATACAAGTCTTCATACTTTATATCGGTAATAATCGTAAAGTTATTGGGGTCAATAACATAGCAATGCTTGTCGGTAGACACCAATACACGTCTGACGGTTTTAGGCCATGTGACGGTACCCAAAGCGGCACTGACCAATCCATCCTCCGAATATCCCTCATTCATCTTCTCCAAGCTATGCTCAATGACAACAGACGTTTTGCCAGCCGCAATCTCTTCGGGCGTCAGAATTTTGACAAAGGCCAAGTTTCCCTTACCATTGGCATCAGTAGAGGTGATCAGATACCCCTCTTCAAAGGTACGGTTCACATTGATACGATAGTCTACCGCCTTACCCACCTTGCCATCGGTCACTGTGAGGTGTGCATAATAGGAACCACCGGTTTCAAACTTATAGTTCAAGTCGCGTTCGGTACTTACCTCTTCCAAGGCACCCATTACACCATTGGCATAGGTGCCAATCTTCCAAGAATAGGTAAGGTTGCTTTCCTCTCCACCTTTGTAGGTGATTTCCGGTGTGATGACACATTCGTCACCCAGATAGATATTATAGGTGAGCATCTCGCTCAGCCCCTCTCCCTTGACGGTAAGCTGAGGAATGGCACCGCCACCCTCTGTACTGTCGTCGGAGACGCAGGAAACGATGCCCAAAGAAAGGGAAGCCATGAGCATCCATGCGGAAAATATTCTATTTACTTTCATTGTTTCTTCGTTTTATGACATTGTGTTGAACCTTAGTTAACCACCGGTATAGCTTGCCATTCAATATCGTCTTTGGTTTCGTTATACATCGGTATCAAGACATATTGTGCAAGGAAGGCATCGTACATAGCAAGTGGTCCTTGCACAGACTTGCCGTTTACAAAGTAATCGCCATAACGAGCTATCATTTCCTCGAAGACATCTTTGTTCGCCTTGGGAGCCAGCTCATAGAAATACTTAAAGAAGAGCTGGGCATTCTCGAATGAATAAACCGGCATAGGTGACCATGTGGACCACCAACTGGGACGCACCGTCGGACGGATGTCAGAGCCTTTCACCGTAAAGGTTTTCTGTCCTGTGGGAGCAAGGTCATCGCTTGTTACAATCTCCAAACGCAGGGCTAAAGCACGCTCCTGGAAGGTAGGATCATCGGGACGAAGCAACTTCACGCGCACCGTGTCTTCCACACGATTGGCACGAAGCAACGCACGGTCGATAACATAATGTGTGCCCTCTACCATTTCAGTTTCGTCTGCCACTACCTTCAGGGCAATCGTACGATCCTTGTCGGAAGGCATACCCATCAGCGACACAGGGATTTCTACAATATGCTCGTTGGCAAAATCGTAGCCGAAATTGTAGCTGATAACGGAATCGTTGACATTCTTCTCGTTCTTATAGTCGAAGAAGACATTGTCTTTTTGTGTGATGTCGTACAACTTATAGTCGTCTTCGCTACAAGCTGTGAACGCGAGCAGTGCGAGCACTGCCCATACACTTTTCCATATTTTCATTGTTGTTCCTTTCTTCATTTAGTTTCTATAGTTCAACTCATCCTGCGGTATGGGCAGTACATAGATATCTTCGCTGGCAGGAATGGTACGAGTTTCCTGGTTAGAAATGATGTCGCGGTTCAAACGCTTCATGTTATACCACATCTGTCCCTCACCAAACATTTCCTTGTGATACTCATTGTATATCATATCCTCTGTCAGGGTTACGTTACTCAGCAACGGAGCAAGACCACGGGAAGAAGTTTCGGCATTGAAGTAGGCCACAGCCTTGTCGTAGTCCGTATTGAGAAGTGCCTCAGCAGCAATCAGATAGAGTTCCGAAACGTGAAGCAGGGTAATGCCCGACACTCTGCTTGACCAATCGCTTGGGGCTAACTGGTCAGAAAGTTCATACACGTCTACCAGTTTGTGGCAACGCGCGAAACCTGTACCTATCTTAAACCAGTTCAAACGGAAATCCTGTGTGGTAGCATCAACGTCCAACTTGTACACCTGGTCGTAGGGCAGCAGATGGGTAGCACCAGAGCCATCGAAGTAGGGATCGTAGCTTCGGTAGGAAGCGTACTCATAAAGATAAGTCTGACAAGTTCCGCTATAGGTATTGGAATAGAGTCCCCAGATAGCCTCTTTCGGTGACAGACGTCCTGCATAGACATCCTTTACCTCGCTCGGCTCCGACAAGGGGAACTTCTTGCTTTCTATTACCTTGGTAGCATATTCAGCAGCCTTGGCCATATTGCCCCGCATCCAATAAACACGGGCTGTGAGTGCCAAAACACCGTAGTAATTGCAATGGGTTTGACGATAGTTCTGGAACTTATAATAGTTCTCGTCATTGCGCGGATAGGTCAAACTGTTTTCCTCTACCTGCAACAATTTCTCAGCCTCAGCAAGGTCGGCCAAAATCAAGTCATAAACTTCACCCACCTTCTTGAAGGGGTTGATTTGCTGTGAATAGCTGGTTACATAAGGAATACCCTGCTTGCTCTCATCAGTAGAGCAGAACAAACGAAGGATATCGAAATGCAGCATGGCACGCACAGCCAGCATCTCTCCCTTGTACAGATTGTAAAGGGGCAGGCTCTCCTGCGACTTGCCTTCAAGATTACTCAAGATATTGTTGGCATAGCCGATGGAGGTATAGGCAGTAGACCATACATTGGCAAAACGCGTTGTAAGGTCATCGTTTTGCGTGTACTCATAGCGAGACAAGGCACGTGACGATTCGGTGTTCTGGTCCAAATCCTGTGCCATGATATCAGTCAAACCCCATAACAACTCCTTGCCATACAAGTTGGCCGACTGCATAGAGCCATACACGCCATAGATAGCATCTTCAAAGCCCTGCGGTGTGGAGAAAAGGTCTGACTCCAGCTTCTGTGAGTCGGGACGAACATCCAGGAAGTCACCACACGAAGAAAGCATCAGTCCTGAGGTCAGGACAATGGTCATTATATTTAGTTTTCTCATTATGCTTGTTAATTAAAAGGTTACGCTTAACGACATGTTCACGCTGCGACTGTAGGGATAAGAGGTACCACGCTCATACTTGGCTGAAGTAAGGCGGAAGAGGTCCTCGGTACCCAAACCAACATACAACTTCTGGAGATGGAAGCGCTGCAGGATTGACAGGGGCACATCGTATTGGAAATAGAGGCTTGAGAGCCACAATTCATTATCCTTTTCCACAAAACGGTCGGTATAGTTATAGCTGTTACCACCGGTGAGTGAGATGTTGAGATAGGGCACTACATCGCCTGCTTGCTGCCAACGCTCTGTGAAAGCGCGCACATCAGCATTGTAGCGAGGATTGATATTCTCAACCTTGGCTGCACGTGTTGAGTTGTACATTTCGCCGCCAAAACGATAAGAGAAATACATGCTCATAGAGAAACGCTGGTATTTCAGCTGAGTAGAGAATGTTCCTTGCAAAGTGGGGTTGACATCGCCGCAAGCCACCTGGTCTTTAGCATCGTAGACATAGGTATAGGAACCATCCTGCTTGATAAAGATTTCCTTACCCGTAGCAGGGTCGATGCCGGCAGAACGCACAGCGTAGATAGCTGTAGGCGACTCACCTTCACGATACTGTACAAGTGGTGATGCAGAGATGTTGTTGGCGGCATTCTCTTCATTGCGACGCTTCAAGGCATCAGAGATATTGTTGATGGTGGTCTTGGTGTGCAAGCCATTGACAGAGAGGTTCCACTCCCAATCCTTGGTCTTGATAATCTTACCCCATACAGAGAACTCGATACCGTTACTGTCTTGCGAACCTAAGTTAGACTTGACGGTGCTGGCACCTGACGAGGGAGGCAACGACATGTCGATGAGCATATCGGAGGTCTTCTCCTTATAGAAATCCAAATTGACATTCAAACGGTCGCCAAGGAACGAAGAGGTGAGACCTACATTGAACTTCTTGGTGGTTTGCCACTTCAAGTCGGGATTGGCCATACCCATTGGAATGGCACCCACACCGGTATAGGCTAAGAAATCGGTGGTGTACTGATAGGTGGTAACAGCCTGATAAGGATTGAACTTCACACTACCCGTGTAACCATAGCTTCCACGCAAACGGAAGGTGTTCACCCATCCAAGCTTTTTCACCCACTCTTCATTGTGCACGTTATAACCGAGACCTACAGACCAGAAGGGCGCATAGCGGTGGTTGGAACCGAACTTTGAAGAACCGGAAACACGGTATGAGCCATCCACCACATAACGGTTCTTCCACATGAAGTTGGCAGCCAAGAAGGCACCACAGCTGGCAGAAACATCCTGCGAACCGGTAGGACCGCCATAAGAAGGATAAGCAGTGGCATAAGCCATATCGGCCATGGCATCAGAGAGGAAACCCGTACCAATCAATGTGCTGGAGTGAGAATCAGCGTGCTTGGCCTCACCACCCAAGTTCAAGGTAAGCATGGTACCCTCCTTATCGAAGCTGTGGATATAGTTGGCCACCACCTTGGTGCTCCACTCATCGCTGGAGTTGTTGGTCAATTCATATTTACCCTTTTGAGAGAGCGTGGTTACGGTAGCATAGTTATTCGACTCGGGCGAGAGGAATACGTCGGCCGTACCTTTTGCTGTGCTATATGAAGCCTGTGCTGTTACATAGAAATTGGGAAGGATGTTGTAACGGGCATCGAGCGAGATGAGCTGCGTGCGTGTCTGCGACTTGCTGAAACTGCTCAGAGAAGCCTCATAGAGAGGGTTGTTCATATCGTACGACAACTTGGAACGCAAATTACCCTTTTCGTCATAGGGAGAATCGTAGGGGTTGGCCAACAGATAGTCGGAGAAGTTGCCATACTTGGAGTTGTTGACATCCACCTGCTGATGGGAAGCACGAAGTGTCAATACCAGATCCTTGACCGCTGTATAAGAAAGGTAAACATCCATGCCATAACGGTTACGGCCGTCATCTTTCATCACACCATTGGTAGCAGAGTAGTTGGCCTTAATGTTATAGTCCAAACCAGAACCACGTCCGGAGAGCGACAAAGAATGATCGTGCGAGAAACTGTTGCGGATGGGCTTCGACTTCCAGTCGGTATCTACTCCGCTGCTCACAAGGGCCAACTTATCATAGTAGCTCTGGTCTAAGCCACCGGTATTCGACTTGTAAAGCCCTGCCAAACGCTCGAGTTCGAGTTTCTGTGCGGCATTACATACATCATAACTGCTCAAATCAGCGAAACTAATCTGCGGTGTCAGGGTATAGCGGATGCGCAATGGTGACTGTGTTACGCGCTTACGCTCAATGACAATCACACCATTGGCAGCATTCTCACCATAGAGTGCTGTGGCAGAAGCATCCTTCAAAATGTCTACACGCTCAATATCATTGATATCGAGGTCATAGAGGGCGGTAAGGGTCTGCTCCACACCATCGATTACAATCAACGGGGCATTCAAACCAACCTCATTATTGGTGGCCAACGACGTGGTGCTACGGATTACGAGATCAGGCACAACGTTAGGGTTGCTACCCGCAGCGTTGTTCTGTGTAATATTGAGTGCGGGATCCAAAGAAGCCAAGGTCTGCATCAAGTTATTAGGCGATACAGAAAGGATTTCGTCGCCACTCATAGAACGTGCTGCTCCGGTAAAGGTTTGCTTCTTACGGGTAAAGAAGCCATTGACAACCACGTCCGACAACACTTGCTCATCCGACTGCAATGCGATACGCATATTGGCGGCAGCAGTCTGCGTGGCTTGTTTCATACCAATGTAGGAGACGATAACCTTCTGCCCACGTTGGGGCGCTACATTCAAGGAGAAAGCTCCGTCGACATCAGTTACAGCTGCCACCTTGGTTCCTTCCAAGCGCACCTGCGCACCAACAAGCGGTTCACCATCCGTAGCGGA
>CAMAMZ010000024.1 GCA_945837185.1 uncultured Bacteroidales bacterium
ACCTCGGGCTCCGGAAGAAGAAAGGGGTCAGTAGAAATTTAGTGGGGATAGGCGTTGGGTATGAGAAAGTGGGGGTGGTGACACAAAAAAGGCCGGAACCAACGATGTGATTCCGACCTTTTTTTGATAGAAGTATTATGTTAATTCCTTAGGCTGCAGCTTCTGTTTCATTGCGACGGTCGCGAATCTTGCGTCCCAAAACCAAGTAGGCTATGGGCGAGGCAATGAAGATGGAAGAGAAGGTGCCGAGGATTACACCCATGGTCATGGCAAAGGCAAAGGGCTGGATGCTCTTGCCGCCCAGCAGCAGGATGCACAGCAACACGATGAGGGTTGACACCGAGGTGTTGATGGTGCGGGCCAAGGTTTGGTTGATGGAGTCGTTGAAGAGCACCTGGTAGTCGCGCTTGGGGTGCAGACCGATGTTCTCACGGATACGGTCGAACACCACCACCTTGTCATTGATGGAGTAACCGATGACGGTGAGCACGGCACCAATGAAGGTTTGGTCGACCTCGAGCGAGAAGGGCAGGAACCCTTGCAGCAAGGAGAAGATGCCTATCACGGCAACGGCGTCTAAGGTGAGGGCTACGGTAGAGCCGATGGAGAAGGCCACGTTGCGGAAGCGCAGCAAGATATAGAGGAAGATGGCCACCAAGGCGATGATGACGCTGAGGATGGCACCATTCGTTACATCCTTGGCTACGGAAGGACCTACCTTCGAAGAACTGATGATGGAACCGCCTTGGCGGACATCGGGATTCTTGAAAGCCTCCACGGAGGTCTGGCTCACGAGGTTGTTCTTCTTCAAGGCCTTGTAGAGCAGGGTCTCGGCCTCGTCGTCGATGGTGGGGCTGTTAGACTCTATCTTGTAGTTGGTGGAAACACGGATGGTCTTGTTGTCGGTGCCGAGCGACAGGGCGCTGTTGGTGCAGTTGGGGAAGGCCTCGCCCAAAATTTCACGCACCTGCTCGGGCTCGATTGATTTCTCGAACTGCACGACATAGTTGCGGCCACCGGTGAAGTCGATGCTCTTGTCGAGACCACGGGTGAAGAAGCTGATGATGAATACAACCACAGCTACTGCTGCCACGGTGAAGGATGCCTTGTAGATGGACATGAACTTGAAGTTGGTGCCCTGGGCAAGGTTCTTGGAGAGGCCTGTCCAGAACTGCAGGTGCATCCACTTGTCTTTGTTCAGGCGGTTCTCGTAAACCAGTCGGGTGAGGAACACGGCGCTGAAGAAAGAGCAGAAGATACCGATGATCCATGTGGTGGCAAAACCCTGGATAGGACCGGTACCGAAGGCCAGCAGGATGACACCGGTGATCAAAGAAGTAAGGTTGGAGTCGAAGATGGCGCTGAAGGCGTTGCTGTAGCCGGCTTTCACCGCCTGTTTCATCATCTTGCCTGCACGCAGCTCCTCCTTGATGCGTTCATAGATAAGCACATTGGCATCTACAGCCGTACCCAACGACAGCACCATACCGGCAATACCGCTCATGGTGAGGGCTGCCTGGAAGGAGGTGAGAATGCCCAAGGTGAAGAATACGTTGATGATGAGGGCGCAGTTGGCTATCATGCCGGGGATGAAGTTGTACATCAGTACCATGTAGACAATCAGCAGCACGAAGGCGATGATGAAGGAGATGATGCCTTGCTGGATGGATTGGGCACCGAGGGTAGGACCTACCACCTCTTCTTGTACGATGCGCGCAGGGGCGGGCATACGACCCGACTTCAGGATGTTGGCAAGGTCTTTTGTCATCTCAACGGTAAAGTTGCCCGAGATGGACGACTGGCCACCGGTAATCTCTTGCGTTACTCGCGGAGCAGAATATACAGCGTCGTCCAGAACGATGGCAACAGCCTTGCCCACATTAGCCTTGGTGAGGTTGGCCCAACGACGGGCACCTTCCGGATTCATGCGCATGCTCACCTCGGGAGCACCGGTGAGGTTGTTGAACTCGTCGCTGGCAGAGGTTACGACGTCGCCCTCCAACGGGGCACGGCCATTGCTGGAGGTTACTTTGATGGCATAGAGCTCAAACACGTTCTTGACCTGCTCGCCCCACATATCGCTCGGTGTGGCACTCCAAAGGAGTTTCAGGTCGGAGGGGAGAAGCTGTTTGGCCTCTGCCGACTGCAAAATCTTGTTGACGGCAGCGGTGTCGCGCACGTTGGCAAAACCAACGAGGCTCAGCTGGCCCTTGCCGGTGGGCTGAAGGATGGAGAGCAACGGATGCTGCTTCTTGGCTTCTTCGCTCTGGGGGGTGGCAGCGGCCTTGGCAGCGGCCTTGTCGTTTTTCTTGATCTGGAATTTGGGGGCTGCGCTCTTGGCTGTTTCCGTGGCAACGGCAGCACTGTCAGTGGCAGCGGTGTCGGTCGGTGCAGCACCTACATTGGCCATGCGCTGGTCGATTTGTGTAAAGTAAGGCACAATCTCCTCAGCGTTGTAGGTTTCCCAGAACTCCAGGTTGGCACTACCCTGCAAGAGTTTGCGCATACGCTCGGGTTCTTTCACACCCGGCATTTCGACCATGATACGTCCGTCTTGCCCTTCCAGCTTCTGGATATTGGGCTGCACGACACCAAACTTGTCGATACGGGTGCGAACCACGTTGAACGAGTTGTCGATGGCCAGCTGCACTTCCGAACGAAGCACCTTTACCACCTCGGCATCGGTGCTCTGCGGGCTCACCTTGCCCTGCAGCTGCTGGGTGGCGAAAACTTCTGCCAACCGATGGCCGGGAGCATTCTTGTGATAAGCCTCGACGAACAACGTGATAAAATCACTTTGGCTTGTTTCTTCCTGGGCTCTCGCCTCTCTCATTGATTTCACGAAGGCAGCGTCAGTCTTGTGGTCGGCCAGATTGTCGAGTACGTCTGGCACGGAAATCTCAAGGATGACGTTCATACCGCCTTTCAAGTCAAGGCCAAGGCCGATCTGGGTTTCAAGGCATTTCTGGTAAGAGTAAATGCCAAGATACTTCACGGAGTCCTTGTAATCCTGCTGTGCCGTGGCGTCAGACAGCTTTTCTGCCTGTGTGTCGTAGTAGCGTGTGGCTACGGAGAACGACAGGTAGAAGATGCTGGCCAAGGTCAGCAAGACGGCCGTTACGATTACGATTCCTTTGTTTTGCATTGTTGATATTGAATTAAATTTGAAATCGGATTTTGCAAAGTCGTGCAAAGATAAGCATTTTTTTCACATTATAAAAATAATATGGAATTTTTTGCTTAAAATCATGGTTTTGCCTGCTTTTTCAGCCAGCAGATAATGGGATAATGGTCGCTCGATTTGATTTCACGGTCAACGTAACAATGGTAGGGGGTCCATGCCGACGAACAGAGAATGTGGTCGATGCGCACATAGAAGCCTGAGTGGTGGTAGCTGATGCCGGGACCGTTGCCGGTGGCGATGAAGCAGTCGGTGAGTTCTCGGGCAATGGTGTGGTGGGTGTAGGAAAGGGGACTGTCGTTGAAGTCGCCCACGCAGATGAGGGGCTGGTAGGCGTGTTTGCGCAGGAAACTTGCCACGGCACGTGCCTGAGGGGCGCGCAGCTGACTGGCTTCGCCTAACTTGTCGATGATGCGTTTCGACTCTATCCGCATGCTGTCGCGCTCCATGTCGCCTTTCACCATGACCTTGAAATTCTGCCGGTCTTCGAGGGTTAGTCCTGTGGTTTCCAAATGGTTGTTCACCACGACCACGTCCTCACCGTCGATGTCGAGGGTGAAGGCTCCGGAGATGTTGCCGGCGGAAACATAGTCGATGCGCTCCTTGTGCTTGATGGGGTAGCGGCTCAGCAGGGCGATGACACCTGTGGCATTGGAGCCAATGGTGTCGTGATAGGGGTATTGGCTATAGAGCAGACTGTCTATCTGGGCTTGTTTGCTGCCTCCGGTCACGGCTTCTTGCAAACACACGATGTCGGCATGGGCATCTGCAATGTAACGGATGGTTGGACTCTCGCCTTCCTGCTGACCGTCGTCGTAATAGTTGCACACATTGTAGGAGAGGATTTTGAGGGCATCGTCGGGAGGCGTGGCAGGCAGATTGAGGGGACTGTAGGCGCGCGTGGGCTCATAGCACACTATGAAACCGGCTATGGACAGGAGGCTCCATCGGGGGTTGAACAGCAGCCAAAGGATGAGGAAGGCCAAATTGATGGCAAGCAGGGCGGGGTAGACTAACCCTGCGTTCGTGAGCCAGGGCCAGTTGGTGGGGTTCAGGTGACCGGCATAGCCCACAAACAATGTGATGAGAATGGAAGCCAAGTTCGCTCCTGCCAGCAGATAGATGGTGAATCGCTTGATGCTTGCTGCCATTATTTGTTGCGCTGGTCAAATAGCCGTTGTTTCTCTTCTTTCGTCAGACTGTCATAGCCGCTTTTCCTGATTTTGTCTAAGATGCGGTCTATCTCGTCTTGCTCCTGACGCTTGCGGGCATTGAAGTCGTAGTCGGAATCCTGTCGCTTGCGGCCATTGTAGTCGGTATCGTGACGGGTGAAAGGATGCTCCTCGCGACCTTTTCGCCGTTGTTCCCAGTTCTTGCGCATGCGTTCAAAGAAATGTTGGCCTCCGGCCATGCCATCGTAGTACATGGAGGGATGCTTTTGCCAGTAGCGTATCAGGAAATAGCCGAAGAGCATGCCGCCCAAGTGTGCCATGTGTGCCACATTGCCGCTTGTGCCCATGGCCATGAACAGCTCGATGCCTGCGCATAACACCACAAACCATTTGCCCTTGATGGGGAAGGGGATGGGGAAGATGAAGATGCGCTGTTCGGGGAATATCATGCCGAAAGCAAGGAGGATGGCATAGATGGCGCCGGAAGCGCCTACGGTGGTCCATTGGTTGAGCAGCATGTTGCTGTTGACAGCCACGGTGTATAAATCGCTGATGTGGAAGCCGGGAATCTGTTCGGTGGCCAACCAATAGAATTGTCCTAATTGGGCTATTTCTTGCAGCAAGCCGGCGCCTACTCCGCAGAAAATGTAATAAAAAAGGAACCGCTTCGGCCCCCATACCTTTTCAACGACACAGCCGAACATCCAAAGGGAAAACATGTTGAACAAAATGTGCTGCCATCCGGCATGCATGAACATGTAGGTGAGGAGTTGGTAAAGATGAAAATCGGATGCCAGGAAGAAATGCAGTCCCAGCACATCGTTCAGGTCAAGGTGGAAGGTGCCCTTGATGACCAGCGTGGCAAGGAAAGCCAGCAAGTTGATAATCAACAGATTCTTGGTGATGGTAGGAATGTTTTGTAACATGTTGTTCTTGAATATAATCGTCGCTATCAATAAAAAACACTGCAAAATTACGAAAAAACTCTGTCATAGGCGATAAAAAAAGCCATTTTACAGAATATTTTATTCTCTTGTCGGTTTTTTCCTTTTATTTTGTTTGGAATCTAAAATCTTTCTCCTATATTTGTGGCGTGAATGAGAAAAAGAACCAAATTATCATTTAAAAAGAATTTGTGTATATGAACAAGTCGGAATTAATTGCTAAGATTGCTGATGTAGCAGGACTTAGCAAGGCGGATGCAAAAAAAGCATTGGATGCCACGGTTGATGTCCTGAAGGAGGCATTGGTGGCTGGTGAGAAGATTCAGTTGGTAGGCTTTGGCACGTTTGCCGTTGCAGAACGTCCGGCCCGCGAAGGTATTAATCCTGCCACAAAGGAAAAGATTCAGATTCCTGCCCGTAAGGTGGCCAAATTCAAGGCTGGAGCGGAACTCTCAGAGGCTGTAAATAAATAATCATTTATACAATAGTTTCTTGAAAGGCAGTCGCAAGGCTGCCTTTGTTATGTTTCCTGGGTTCGATATCGGGGAGAAGGGTGTCGTATGATGGATTTCTTGTTCGAATTGTTTGTGAAGGAGTCGCCCGTTCAAACAGTGGTAATGCTTTCGGCAATCTGTGCCTTGGGCTTGGCATTAGGTAACGTGAAGGTGATGGGGGTGTCGCTGGGGGTGGCATTCGTGTTCTTTATTGGTATTCTTGCAGGGCATTGGGGGTTGCAGATTGATGCATCGTGCCTGGCTTATGCGGAAACCTTTGGCTTGGTGCTTTTTGTCTATATGTTGGGGTTGAGTGTGGGACCGAATTTCTTCGGATCGCTCAAACACGAAGGAATGTCCTTCAACCTGTGGTCGATGGCGGTCATCGTATTGGGCACGCTCATGGCGGTTGTCCTTGTGCCGCTAACGGGTGTCTGCTTGCCTGACATGGTGGGCTTGCTGTGCGGAGCCACAACCAATACGCCTGCTTTGGGTGCTGCGCAGCAGGCTTTGCAGCATGTGGGGGTGGATGCCGGAACGCTGGCGTTGGGAACGGCTGTTACTTATCCCTTGGGCGTGGTGGGGGTGATCGTGGCCTTGGCGTTGTTGCGGCGGTTCGTGGCTAAGCCCCGTGATTTGAAAGAGCCGGAGCGGGAGGATGCTGACCAGACGTATATCGGGGAGTTTGAAATTGTGAATCCGGCCATCGATGGGAAAACCGTATGCAACTTTGCGCGTGCCACCCACGAGCATTTTATCATCTCTCGTATATGGCGCGGTGAAGAGGTTATTACGCCCTTAGCCGATACGGTACTGCATAAGGGCGATAAGTTGCTGGTGATTACCACCAAGAATGAGCATAATGCGCTGGAAATGCTGTTTGGCAGGGAAATGGCGCATAATTGGAATGAGGGGAAGATTGACTGGAATCATATTGACGGGCAGATGATGAGTCGCAGCGTGGTACTGACGCGGCGGATGCTCAACGGCAAACGGATGGGGCAATTGCAGTTGCGTTCTACCTACGGCATCAATGTGAGTCGTGTGTTGCGAGGTGACATGAAATTGCTGGCCACCGACAACCTGCGACTGCAGTATGGTGACCGTATCGTGATGGTGGGCTCGCCCAAGGCGCTTGACAATGCTGAACGTTTTATAGGTAATGCTGTGCAAACGCTGAATGAGCCCAATATGGGAAGCATTTTCTTAGGACTGATTTTGGGATTGGTTGTAGGGGTCATTCCCTTGCAGTTGCCCGGCATGGCTATTCCTGTGCGCTTGGGCATTGCGGGAGGTCCTATCGTAATGGGAATCATTGTGGGGGCGTTGGGTCCTAAAGCGCATTTCATTTCTTATACCACACGGAGTGCCTCGCTCATTCTTCGCAAGTTGGGCTTGTCGCTTTATCTGGCTTGTTTGGGGTTGGATGCCGGCAAGGATTTCTTCCAAACCTTGGTGCGTCCGGAAGGGTTGATGTGGATTGGCGTTGGTTTGCTGCTCACCTTATTGCCGGTATTGGTTGTAGGGACGGTGATGTTGCGCATGCATAAGTTCGATTATGGTTCTGTGTGTGGCATCCTCTGCGGCAGTATGGCCAATCCGATGGCGTTGGGATATGCCAACGACACGACCGATGGCGATACGCCTTCCGTTAGTTATGCCTCGGTCTATCCGTTGGCAATGTTTGTGCGTGTGATTATTGCGCAGGTGTTGATTATGTTGTCCTGCTGTTAGTCACGAAAGTCTGCTTCTTGATGAAAGGTCATGCGCTTTCCTGTTGCAGGGTGGGTGAAGGTGAGTGTTTCCGCATGTAAGTACAGGCGTTGCGCCTGTTGGCCATAGAGCATGTCGCCCAGGATGGGTCGACCTAATCCTTCGGGATGGGCGCAATGCACCCTTAGCTGATGGGTGCGCCCGGTTAAGGGGGTGAGCCGAACATGGTTTTCGTCGAGCCAGGTGTAAAAAGTCACGGCTCGTTTGCCCCGTAGCTTGTCAACACCTTGTCGGGGACGGTCGTGCAGCAATGGGGCCAAAGGAAGGTCTATCTTACCGCTTGCCGTATCAGCCTTAGGAGCAAGGTGTTCCGTGTCAGCCTTAGGCGCGAGTCGTGCCACATAACTTTTCTCGATGGTGTGTGCGGCAAACTGGTGTTGCAGCTGGCAGTATGTTTCTTTGTTCTTGGCAATCACCAACAAGCCACTCGTGTCCCTGTCCAGTCGGTGAACCATGATGGGGATGCCTGCTGTTTCAGGATAGCGTGCCCGCAGAAGGGCTTCTACCGAAGGGGAGCCATCCCTGCCGGGAACGCTGAGCAGACCGGCAGGTTTGTTGATGACAGCCAAGTCGGCATCTTCATACAGGATGTCGAGCGTAGTGTTGTGCGTGAGGGTTGGAGCAGGCGCCACCTCCATGCCCTGCAACATCCAATGCAGGATAGGTGCGCACTTGCTTTGGCAAGCAGGATAATACTGCTTGTGGTGCCGAATTTCTCCTTCCGGACTTTCCCCCCACCAAAACATGGCCAGTCCCAAAGGTTGCATGTGATGGAGGAAAGCATATTGCAGCAATTTGGGTTCGCAACATTCTCCTGTACCGGCAGGGGGTGTGAGATACGGCCGTTGGGGGTCGTAGGAAGCAAAGATGGTTCTGAGCGAGCAAGTTGCTCCGTGACTGTTTACCAGCTGAAACTGGTCAAAGAGCCAGGTCTGCAAATGGTCGCTTTTCTCTTTGCGTAGCTTCTTGAGGGTTTCAAGGGCGTTTTGGTGCCTGACGAGCCTTTGTTGCAAAGCGTGCAGCATGTGCTCCCAACGCTGTCGGATGCGTCGCAGCTGGGCTTTCTGGTATTGGCTTTCCCGAATGAGACGTTGCTTTGTTGCTGCATCGGCGTGGTGTCGGCATTTGTCGCGTTCTTCCTTGGCGGTTGCCATCACCTTCTTCCATGCCTCAAGGGCATTGTCACGTTGCTGTGCAAGGATGGCTACCGATTTCTTCCAATGGCAGTAAGTGGCATCGTCTTCCATCGCGCTCAGTTGCCGGTTCAGTTGGGAGATGGCGGCTTCTTCTTCTTTGAAATGGCCGGTGGGGGAGAGATAGTTGTATACGGGAGGAACAAAGGATTCTGTGTAGGGATAGCCTCCGTCGATTTGGCCGCTATAGGCCTGCAGATAGCCTATTTGCTGCTGGTGGCGTACCACCAAGACGCCAAACATCTTGCCTCGTTCTCGTGGATGCGCACGCATGAGGGCAGGAAGTTCTTGCTGCAGCAAGGTTGCAGCTTGGCAGCAGAGGGGATGCGGATGGTCGCTGAACGGACTGCCCATACGCGAGGGTGGGGCTATGGTGCCGGGAAGTGGATGGAAAATCATGCTGCAAAGATAGCATGTTTCTGTTGAGAGGAGGCAGATGCCTTGATTTTTTTATAATTATCAACGAAAAAACTTGTCGGACTATTTTTTTTTGCTAAATTTGTGGAAAAAACCAACAATCTTGAATGCATGGAAGAAAAGGAACTCAAAACAATCGTGGAATGGTTTGCCATGGAGGGAACCATTGTGTCTATTCGGCCTTTGGGCAATGGGTTGATTAACGATACTTATTTGGTGACAACGGCTGGGGAGCATAATGATTATGTGTTACAGCGCATCAACGATAGTATTTTTACGGATGTTGACTTGTTGCAGCATAATGTGGAGGCGGTAACGAAGCATATTCGGGCCAAGTTAGAGGCTGCCGGTGAACAGGATATTGACAGAAAGGTGCTTACCTTTGTGCCTACATCGCAGGGTAAGACTTATTTCAGGGATGGTACCGGCAGGTATTGGAGGTTGTCGGTGTTTATTCCCAGGGCGAAGACTTTCGAAACGGTCAACCCGGAATATTCATATTATGCCGGTAAGGCTTTTGGAAATTTTGAGGCGATGTTGGTAGATATTCCGGAACAGTTGGGAGAAACGATTCCTGATTTCCACAACATGGAGTTGCGTGCCAATCAGTTGCGTGAAGCGGTTGCCAAGAATGCGGCAGGACGGTTGGCTGAGGTGCAGGATATCGTAGACGAATTGGAATCGCATGCCTACGAGATGTGTAAGGCTGAGCGCATGGGACGTGAAGGAATCTTGCCTAAACGTATCTGCCATTGTGATACGAAAGTGAACAACATGATGTTTGACGAGGATGGCAAGGTGTTGTGTGTCATCGACCTCGATACGGTGATGCCCAGCTTTGTGTTCTCTGACTATGGCGACTTCCTCCGTACGGGTGCCAATTTCGTGGCAGAGGATTCGCCTGAATTGGAAAAGGTGGGGTTCCGCGAGGATATCTTCGAGGCCTTCACAAAGGGATATATCGAGTCGGCCAAGTCGTTCCTTACACCGGTGGAGATAGCGCATCTGCCCTATGCCGTGGCGCTCTTCCCCTACATGCAGTGTGTGCGATTCCTCACCGACTATATAAATGGCGATACCTATTATAAGATTAAATATCCGGAGCACAACCTGGTGCGTACACGCAACCAGTTGCAGCTGTTCAGATGTGTGTTGGGCAAGCAGGAAGAACTGAAAAGATTTGTGGAGAGCTGTCTGTAAAATGGCAGCTCCTCGCTTTACAATCATGATGGATGAGGATGGAACAAGGATTGAACGTTAAGAAGATTGCCGTTTATGATGATGGAACAAGAATTGAAGGTTAAGAAGATTGCTGTTTTACCGGCAGAGGCAAGTAGCGTGCCGGCTGTTTTGGATGAGGCGGGTGTTGCGTTTCAGAGAATAGCGTGTGTTGATTGGGAGAAAGACTTTCCTTATGCCCCGGAAGTGTCTTTCCGCATTGCGCATACGGGAAACCATATCTTGCTGGAATATCAGGTGGTGGAAGACAGCGTGGCTGCCATGGCAGGTCACGATAACGGAAGGGTATGGGAGGACAGCTGCTGTGAGTTCTTCGTGCAGCCAACAGCCGACGGACCTTACTACAATGTGGAATGTAACTGTACGGGAACGGTTTTGTTAGGTTGTGGACCACGGCGAGAAGGAAGGGAACATGCTCCTGCTTCCGTATTGAAGAGCATCAAACGCTGGTCTTCGCTGGGAGCAATGCCTTTTACGGAACGTTTGGAGAAAACCCGTTGGAATTTGGCGCTTATCATTCCGGTAGAGGCTTTCTTCCACCATGCCATCATTTCGTTAGAAGGCATGCCTATGCGGGCTAACTTCTACAAATGTGGTGACAAGCTGACAAAGCCTCATTTCCTTTCGTGGCAGAAGATAACGGTTGACCATCCTGATTTCCATCGTCCGGAATTCTTTGGGAGCTTGCTGTTCGCATGATGAACGAAAAGGCGAGTGAGGAACTCCTGCAGCAGCATGGCATCAGACCAACTGCCAACCGTATCATGATAGTGAGAGCTTTGGCGGGTGCCGGACAGCCTTTGTCGATGATTGATTTGGAGAACAAACTCCTCACCATTGACAAGTCGGGCATCTATCGTAGTTTGGTGCTTTTCCGCCAAAAAGGATTGGTGTATGCCTTGGAAGACGGCAGCGGTGAGATGAAATACGAGTTTTGTCGTGGCAAGAACGAAGAGGAGAGCGACAGGCATGTGCATTTCTTCTGCGAACAGTGCCGCCAAACATATTGTATGGAAGAGATAGCCATCCCGGAGGTCAACCTCAGGGAAGGCTTTTTAGTGCATAGTATTAATTATATGGTGAAGGGGCTTTGTCCGCAATGCGTCAAAAAGCGTGCAAAGTGCCTCAAAGGATCCTATTGATATGGGTATGCAATCTTAAATTGATAATCATGAAAAAAGAAAACCGAAGGGCTTGTTTAATAGCCTGTGTCGTACTGGGCTTGTTGGCGGTACCTCATGGGGCTGCCGGCAAGGGGAGCATCTATCACAAGGGATGGATTGATTTCAACAAGAATGGGAAAAAGGATGTGTATGAAGATCCTAAGGCTCCCATTGATGCGCGTATAGCCGATTTGCTCAGTCAGATGACGGTCAATGAGAAAACTTGTCAATTGGCTACGTTGTATGGCTCCGGCCGTGTGCTGAAACAGGCTGAGCCTGAAGCGAGTTGGCATGAAGAGGTGTGGAAAGATGGTATAGGCAATATCGATGAACAGCATAACGGACTGGGGAAATTCCGTTCACAATACTCCTTTCCCTATGCCAAGCATGTCACGACGCTACAGGCCTTGCAACGATGGTTCGTGGAAGAGACAAGATTGGGAATACCGGTGGATTTCACCAATGAAGGAATCCGAGGACTTTGTCATGACCGTGCCACCTGCTTCCCCTGTCAGAGTGGTCAGGGATGTACCTGGAATCGTGCGCTGATACGGAAACTGGCTGATGTCGAGGCGCTTGAAGCTCGTTTGTTAGGCTATACGAATATCTATTCTCCCATCCTCGATTTGGCGCAAGATCCGCGTTGGGGTAGGGCGATAGAATCGTATGGAGAAGACCCTTATTTGGTGGGAGAACTTGGTAAACAGATGATTATGGGTTTGCAGGCGCAGGGATTGGTGTCTACGCCCAAACATTTTGCGGTATATAGCATTCCTGTGGGTGGCCGTGATGGCGACACACGTACCGACCCTCATGTCAGCGAACGTGAGATGCGCACGCTTTATCTGGAGCCTTTCCGTAAGGCTTTTGTAGAGGCTGGTGCCCTGGGGGTGATGAGTTCCTACAACGATTACGACGGAGAACCGATTACGGGCAGCTATCGTTTCCTGACTACCTTGCTGCGCCAGCAATGGGGATTTAAGGGCTATGTCGTGTCCGACAGCGAAGCCGTGGAATTTCTCTATACGAAACATGCCGTGGCCAAAGATTATGAGGATGCCTGTGCCCTGGCCATCAATGCCGGTCTTAACATCCGTACGCAGTTCACCCATCCCAAGGAGTTTCTCGACCCGCTGCGTAAGGCAGTGGAACATGGTAAGATAACACAGGAGGTGTTGGATGCTCGTGTAGCCGATGTGTTGCGCGTGAAGTTCATGTTAGGATTGTTCGACCAACCTTTTACGGGGGATGCTGAAGCCGTGGAGAAGGTTGTACACTGTCAGGCGCATCAGGATGTGGCATTGGAAATGGCACGCCAGTCTATCGTGCTGCTTAAGAATGAGGCGCAAACCCTTCCTTTGTCCAAGCAGCTAACGAAGATTGCTGTCATCGGTCCGAATGCCGATGCCCATCCTACAGGACGCTATGGCCCAGCCAACGCCCCTATCATTTCTGTGTTGGAAGGCATTCGTCGTTCTGTGCCTCAGGCGCAGGTTGTATACGAGAAGGGATGCGAGGTGCGCGACCCACATTATCCGGAGAGTGAGGTGCTGGAGTTCCCTGAGACCGAACAAGAACGTGCCATGCGCGAGGCGGCTTTGAAAGCGGCTGCCCAGTCGGAGGTTGTGGTCATGGTATTGGGAGATGACGACCTTACCATTGGCGAGGGAAATTCGCGAACCACGCTGAACCTTCCGGGAAGGCAGGAACAGTTGCTCAAGGAGGTGCATGCTTTAGGCAAACCTGTTGTGTTGGTGCTCATGACGGGCCGTGCCACTACCGTCAACTATGCTGCCGCCCACGTGCCGGCAATCTTGCATGTCAATTTCCCTGGCGAAAAGGGTGGGCAGGCCATCGCTGACGTGATGTTCGGGGATTATAATCCGGCTGGGCGTTTGTCGGTAACCATTCCCCGTACGGTAGGACAGATTCCCTTTGCTTTCCCCTTCAAGCCTGGCTCGGATGTCAAGAACAAGACATCCCTTTGGGGAGACCTTTACCCCTTCGGACATGGATTGAGCTATACGACCTTCTCCTATTCTCCTTTGCGCCTTTCGCAAACTCACATCGGAACCAAGGATAGTGTTGCGGTGTATGTTACCGTCACCAATACCGGAAAGTGTCAGGGCGATGAGGTGGTGCAACTCTATGTGCGGGATGAAGTGAGCAGTGTAACTACCTATACCCAAGTGTTGCGAGGTTTTGAACGTATCACGCTGCAGCCGGGTGAATCGCGCGAGGTGCGCTTCGTATTACATCCGCGTGACCTTTCGCTGTGGGATAAACAGATGAACTTCGTGGTTGAGCCGGGCGATTTTCAAGTAAGGGTGGGTGCCTCCTCGAAAGATATACGGCAACGTGCAACGATTACGGTAACAAACTAACCCATGCATAAAAAATGGATACAAAGAAAATACTTTTTGTTTGTTTGGGCAATATCTGCCGGTCGCCGGCTGCCCATGCTGTGATGCAGAAAATGGTGGATGAAAAAGGATTGTCAGCGCAATTTGAAATTGATTCTGCTGGCTTGGGAAACTGGCATGTGGGTCAGTTGCCGGATGCCCGTATGCGCAAGCATGGTGCACGCAGAGGCTATGCTGTAAACCACTTGGCACGCCAATTTCACGGAGCAACAGATTTTGCCCGATTCCACTATATTGTGGTAATGGATGCTGAAAACTATCGGGGGGTCATGGCGCAAGTTCGTGATGAGGCTGATGGGAAGAAGGTGTTGCGCATGGGCGATTTCCTAAGAGATAACGCTCATTATACAGTAGTGCCCGACCCTTATTACGGTGGGCCCGAGGATTTTGAGCTGGCCCTCGACCTCATTGAAGAAGGGTGCCGCCACTTGTTGGAGTCTATTATATATAATAAGGTGTAAAAAGTAACATACAGATACCTATGAAACGTTTGTTTTTATTTGTCATGGCAGCCGTGCTGATATGGCCACTGCAAGCCCAAAAACTGAGATTCAATGGAAAGGGTGAGTTTAAGATCGTACAGTTTACCGATTTGCATTACCAAAGTGAGAATCCTCGTGCTAAGGCAGCTCTATGCTGCATCGAAGAGGTGATAACGGTAGAGAATCCTGATTTGGTCATTCTGACGGGCGACAATATCTATTCCAAACCTGCCGATGTGGCTATGCAGCATATTCTGGATTGCTTAGATGCGAAAAAGGTTCCTTATGTACTCTTGTTTGGAAATCATGATGAAGAACAGGGAATGACACATGCCCAGTTGTATGACATTATCCGTACCGGAAAATACAACATTCAACCCGATAGGGGAGAGGTGGCGTCGCCCGATTATGTGCTGGAAGTAGTCAGCAGCGATGGTACGAAGCCCTCTGCGCTCCTTTATTGTCTTGATTCGCATAGCTATCCGAAGAAGAAAGGTTGGGGACAGTATGCCTGGCTCACTTTCGACCAAGTGAGTTGGTATCGGCAGCAAAGTCAGGCCTATACGGCAAAGGCTGGAGGCAAACCCCTGCCTGCGTTGGCTTTCCTGCACATACCCTTACCGGAATATGCTTTGGGAGCAGCCAATGAGCGTACCATCATGCATGGAACAAGAATGGAAGCGGCCTGCTGCCCAAATTTCAACACAGGCTTCTTCACGGCCGCTATGGAGCAAGGAGATATAATGGGCTTCTTCTGTGGGCACGATCACGACAACGACTATTCGCTCATGTATCAGCATATCCTTTTGGCTTATGGCCGTTTCTCGGGTGGCAATACCGAATACAATCATCTGCCGCGTGGTGCCAGGGTGATTGTGCTCAAGGAAGGGAAACGTACGTTCGATACGTGGATTCGACAGGCTGACGGCAAGCAGGTGTGGCCCACAACCTATCCTACATCCTATGTAAAGGACAACTGGAGAACGCGTAAAGACTAAGATTGTTTTCGGCTTTTTGTGAAAAAAAAGCCGAAAAACTTTCTTTTACAAAGAAAAAGAGTTATCTTTGTGGCATATTCAATCAGTTAAAAACCAAATATCTAGAAAAACTTATGGTAAACAGATTTATTCTCAATGAAGTATCATACTTCGGTCCTGGCGCACGTAAAGAGTTGCCGGGTGTTGTGGCTCGTTTAGGCTTTAAGAAAGCATTGGTGGTAACCGATAAGGGCTTGATGAAGTTCGGGGTTGCCAAAATGGTGCTTGATGTGCTCGACGAAGCTAATATTCCCTATGCCGTGTTCGATGAAGTAAAACCCAATCCTACCGTTACCAATGTAAAGATGGGTATTCAGGCATTGCGCGACGCACAGGCTGATTTTATTGTGGCTATCGGTGGTGGTAGCGCCATGGATACCGCTAAGGGTGTAGGTATCGTTTGCAACAATCCTGAATTTGAAGACATCGTATCGCTCGAAGGTGTTGCGGATACCAAGAAGAAGACCGTGCCTATCATCGCATTGCCCACTACTGCTGGAACAGCAGCTGAAACCACCATCAACTATGTGATTATTGATGAGGAGAAGCAGAAGAAGATGGTGTGCGTTGACCCCAATGATATTCCTTGTGTTGCCATTGTCGATGCTGAGTTGATGTATTCTCTTCCCAAGAGTTTGACAGCAGCTACAGGTATGGATGCCATGACACATGCCATTGAGGGATTGATTACCAAAGGTGCTTGGGAGTTGAGCGATATGTTTGAAATCAAGGCCATCGAGATGATTCACCGCTATCTGCCCATTGCTGTAGAAGAACCCACCAATCCGGAAGGACGCAATGGTATGGCTGTTGCCCAGTATGTGGCAGGTATGGCATTCTCCAATGTGGGTCTGGGTGTAGACCATGGTATGGCGCATCCGCTCTCTGCCCTTCACGACGTGCCGCATGGTGTAGCTTGTGCCATGCTCCTTCCCACCATAATGCGTTGGAATGCATCTGCTGCCCTTGATAAGTATGTTGACATTGCCAAAGCTGTAGGTGTGTATCGTGATGGCATGACGCGTGAAGAGGCTGCTGAAGCAGCATGCGATGAGATTGCTAATCTGAGCCGTCGTGTAGGTATTCCGGCTCACCTTTCTGAACTGGGAATTACAGAGAAGGACATCGATGCTTTGGCTGATCAGGCTATTGCCGATGTTTGTACACCGGGCAATCCTCGTCCTGTTACACGTGAAGATATTGTAGCGCTCTATCGCCAGATTCTGTAATTGACAGCACTGATGGCTTATAATAAAAGTGCCTTCTCTTTGCCTGAATAAAGAGAAGGCATTTTTTATGGGCGTTTTGGAGGATTGTAAGTATCTCCCACGCTTTTTCTACTGAGTTGAGAACACGTCGCCAGCATAACTGGGGAAAATATAAATAAAATGAGAGTAAAATATAGCAAAGTGACATCTTTTTGCAAAATATGCAAAAAATATAAGCGCAACTACTTATATTTATAAACTTTTTATTAATTTTGCAAACGAGTGGCGTTATTTCCAGAGAATGTGTTGAACACCTAACAATATATGAGATTTTTTTATTCTAAAGTATGTTTGCTCATACTATCTGTCTTTGCGGTCGGTTGCAATGATGAGGAGAATACGGTAAGTGTCTCTCCATCTCTCCGGCTTTCTGCTTATATTGACAATTTCGACGGCTCGGCTCCTGCGCATCTAAAGGGTGGAGAAGCTGTGGGCTTATGGATAGCTTCCGAAACACCCCAGTCTTTGGAACAGGCCGATGTCGTAGTCCATGGAAAATTCTATCAGTCTGCAGGAGGTCTGGTCACAGAGCCCAGAGCCTCTTGGGGCAACCATAAAGCTTTGGATGTGATAGGCTATTATCCCTATCAAGATTCCTTTGCCCAAACTCCGGAACATGTTTCTTTTCAAGTGTGTCGCGACCAGTCTGTACCCGACAGTGTGGTGGCCAGCGATTTGCTGTGGACAAAAAATCATGTAGAACGGCCGGTAGATGAGGAAACTGCCGTGCAACTTCCTTTCTCGCATCTTGGAACCAAGCTGCTCATCAATGTGCGAGGTTCGCATCCGGAGATAGGGAGTTTTCGCAACAGTACCGTCAATATCATAGGTGCTAAGCCTGCAGCTTCTGTGAATCTGCTCACGGGTGTGATGACTGCAGAAGGCACAGCCGAGTCCGTCAAAGGCACCTCTCTGCTATCGGTAGCGGAAGGCTATGAAGCCTCTTCGCAGGTGATTCTTGTACCCCAAACTATTCCGGCTGCCACCCCCTTCTTGCGTGTGGTTACAACGGGTAACGTGGAAAACGACTGGGCTCCGGAACAAGACCTTGTGTTGGAGCCTGGCAAGCAAATTGTCATGGATGTCTTCATTGAAGAATCTGAGTGTGAAGTGACGATTCGGGAGATTACACCTTGGGTATCGAGCGATG
>CAMAMZ010000025.1 GCA_945837185.1 uncultured Bacteroidales bacterium
CCGTAATAAAAAAGCCTCCACGAAAATATGGAGGCTTTTTTATTACGAATCAACATGACTTGAAGCCTTTGGTACTGATGATTTTAATCACATCCTTGATTCCCATTTCTGTCTTGCTGCGGAATACTGCCTCATGGTGTGCTGCTTCTTCCTCTTCTTCAGAAACGGTGTAGGTGAAATTTTTCCCTTTAAATTCAGCTACAGCCCATCCAACGAGTGCAAGCACTACAAAGGCTGCAAAAAAGATTCCTATATTCATATCTATATTTGTTTTATAAGTTTCACAATGCAAATGTACAAAAACTATACCGAAAAGCAAAGCATAACGACAATTTTCTTTGGCTTAAATAATTTAAAGCGAGGGAAATACATAAATCAGCGTATGCCACAACAGGGAGAAGAGGAGCCACCATACAAACAACCCTCTTAAGGGATGGAAACCAACGCCCAACGCCTCAACGAAATCTGTGCATCGACAATAACGACCTGTCAACATACCAAATGTGAGGGAAAGAAGTGCCAAAGTAAAACACAGAAGCGGTATGAAACCATGGGCAAAACTTCCTGACCACAAGTTGCCAGTGACGCTAAGAAGGATGCTATGGGGTACAGCCGTGAGCAGTAAGACGAGACAAATGACCGTTACGAGTTCGCCCAAGATAACCCGCAAAGCAAAACGTTGGCGCAAACCAGCCGTGGAAAGCTTGCTGAGAACAGCACGCAGACCACTGTCGGTGAAGGCGCCATAGGCCATGGCAACGAGAACAAGCCATGCCAAAGGCTCACTTGTTAGCGTATCGACATAATGGCCAAACAACCACCGAATCCCTTCCGGACTTAAAGGCGAACGGAGCACCTCTGTGACATTGGCAGCCGTGAGCATCCACGATGCCAAAACTACTATCGCCAACACCACAGCAGTGGCGAGGATAAGGAAAGTGATACTACGCTTCATCGGGATGCAGATTGTCGGGATCGAGGATGCGCAACTCTAACGCACGAACCACAAGACGAGTAGCATTAACCCCCGCTCCTCCACTTTGTGGGAAGAGTTTCCTAATAAGGTCGTTCTGCCGTTTTTCCAAACTCTTTACCCCGAAAGGCATACCTCTTAGCCCCGTAATCTGTTCCTTGGTATAGCCCAAGGCAAGGTGGCGTAAAAACCGCTCATCATATTCGTCGATCTCATAATGGAGCATGGCATCGCCATGGAGAATGCTATGGTTGACACTCTCCTTGAAACGTTCTACAATTTGTGCGAGTATAGGTTGGTTAAACACCATACGTTTCCCTGCCATACAGGCTGCCACATCACTACGGGTCAGCAGTTCACCGCTTTTGAGGATAATACCATCACAACCGGCATCGAGCGCATCGACCCAGAGTTTCTCATTAAGAATTTCGCCTGTGAATATCAAGACCTTTACCTCGGGATGATTCTCCTTCGTGTGACGGCATAACTCTACCCCCACGGTAGTTGAACCTCCAAGTCCCAAGTCAAGGAGCACCAACTGCGGCACTTGTTGACGAAGGAGGCGGATATAAGCCTCTGCGCTATCGGCTGTCCCCACAATATCAGCTTCGGGAATTTCGTTGCGTAGAATGCCCTCGGTACCTTTCAACTCGAGGGGTACGTCTTCGACGATGATAACTTTAAACGGTTCCATAAGTTTTATACAGTTTTATTTTTGTTTTCCAAACAACACACGGAAAAGGTCAGCGGCAAGAGAATGCGCACCCCTACCCCCTCCACTTCGGGATAAGCAGCAATACCACAGCCACGCGCATGATAGGCCTCTCCTATTTCCCTCACGATCTGTCGGCACACGAGGAAACGTAAATCTATCGTGGCAGGCGTAAAGAGCTGCCTACATTGTTCTTCGGTCAATGCCAACTTAGGGAGCTGAACCAACAAGCACTGATACCCCAACTGTCCTTCCTTCTTTACTACCATGCCGCCATTGCCACCACACTGCCTGAGCAGGTCGAGAAGATACGATAACGTTTCCTCTGTTGGCCGCAAAGGCTGTGCCACCTGCCTTCGAGCCTGTCGGCACAGCATATCGTACAATGCCCTATAATAGACGGTTATTTCCTGCAATGCATGGATGTCGCAGGGCACAGCATCCACCAGTGCCCTGATACGAGAGGGATAATACATGGTTTCGTGTTTGAGGGCAGAGAGACAGTTATCGAGCACATTATTAGCCACATGAAGAGAAGCCTGCTCGTACGCCCGCCGACGCAACTCGTCGGAAGCAATCTCCATTCGTTCATACCAATATCTATCGGTCACAACCGCCTTCTCCAAGGCCGTACGTATTTCTTTCACCAGTATTGTCAAGGCTTCCAAACGACTGTCTGTCACCCATGCTGATTTTTTCCATTCCGCATCAATGCGCTGCAACATCTCCTGAGCACTTCCTCCTTCATCGAGAATCGCGTTGATACGCTGCACGCTTTCCACACAGTACGAATAGGCGAGGCGGTGTCGGTAGTATAGCAGGTAATAGGCGGGAAAAAGGAAGCATAGGAGAAGAACAAGGAGGATGATAGCCACTCGCTTGTTCATTTCCGAACGCTGCATGTCGCGCACATAGTCGGGAAGAGTTGCATCAGCACTATAAGCCCGGAAGAGTTGGGTATAGAGCCGGTTATTGTAATGATACAACTCCCAATCGTGCAAGGCCAGCGCAGCCACAGCCACCTCATTGCGAAGATTGAGCAAGGCTGTATAGTCGATGACCAAACTATCCTGAAACCATTTTAACTCCGCTCCCTCATCACCATCACCGGAAAAGAGAACAAGATAGTCAACACCGTTAGGACGCCAATAATGGTAACATCTATTCAAACTTGCAAGACAACTGTCGGCCATGACAAGTGTGTGGTGATATTTCCCATCGATATTACTGTAGTAGGCAGAGTCGGCATATTGGCGACATTTTTTCCACGCCTCCGTGATTGCATCAGGAACATCAGCCAGTGTGTCATTCGGTTGTGCTTGCAAAGAGGATGGCATGAAAAAGGAAATGGAAACAAAGAGGAAAAGGAGGAGCCTCCCCACGCCTATCGGGAGACGGAACCAGAACCTACTACCTTGCCCATTACTTTCCGCACCAATATCACAACAAGCAAACAAACGACTTGTCTTCTTATATTTTTCTATTATGCCCTTGCAGTTCATGAGACCAAAGCCATGACTCTTTTCTTCCTGCAGGCTCCCCTGTTCATCCAATACAGGACGGTGGGCAAAAAGACGAGATTGTTGTTGGGCATCCATTCCACAGCCCGTATCGGCAACACTCACTTCCACATAGTCGGCTTCTTGCTGGGCAGTAAGACGTACGGATCCTCCTGCCGGAGTAAACTTTCTGGCATTATCGGCCAACGTATTAATCATGAAAAGCGTGAGGGCCTTGTCGGCCTTGACCACAGCCTGGGTAGGCACAACTTGGAGCGTGACACCTTTGAGGCGATAGGCCGTACGTCCTTTTTCAACCAAAGAGAAGAGTTCTTGCAGCGCAAAACTCTCCACGTGCAAATCGACCTGTCCCTGTCGTAACTTTATCCAGCGCGTAAGGACCTGGTTACTATCGTTGATGTTATCTGTTAATTCCGCTATATAATGGAGACGTTCCTTAGTCTGTGCGTCATCCTGATGACTATCAAGCTGTTTGATTTCATGAATGATGCGGTCGATAAACGGCATAATGCTCTCGGCAAGGTTCACTTTGGCACGCTGTTCGATATGCCGATGTTGCTCATGGTTGAGTTGGGCCTTTACCACGTCTGTACGTTCGGCAATATCCTCAATCGCTTCTTCACGTTGTGCCACCTCAACCGCTACACGATTGCGCCATGCTTGTAGAGGAGCAAGCAAATCGGCTGCAGTATGACTGCGGTCTGCACGCCTGCGCATTACAGCAAAAATGGCAAGAAGCAGTACAACAAGTACAATCATGGCCCCAACAGCTATCATCATACCATTGAGAATGGCTGTAATAGAACGCAACTGTTCAGCGCGGGCTTCAAGTTGATGGTCTTGGCGCGACACATCCTGCAGGTCAAGATAACAGTTGCGATGATAATCGCTGGACGCCTTATCGTCGATGGCAGAATAGGCCAAAGAGAGCTGTTCATGAATAGAAGCCACCAAACTGGGAGCACGTTGCACTACCGTGTCACCATGCAACGCATACTCCAAACATTGAATGGCATGTTTATAGTCGTGCAGTTCCCAATAACAGGAGGCAAGGGTTCGGAGGCCTCCTGCCACCTGATATACATCACCATAGGTGCGGAACAACTGCAAAGCCCTTTCTGCCAGATTACCCGCCAACAAGGAATCGGGTACATCGTCGCTATTCAATAGACGGATGCGCGACGGATTGTCGGCTATCAGCCAATGACGTACCTCCGGATTGCAGAGTTGTTCGCCAATACCCTGCAACGCCTGCGCTTCAAAAAAGGGACAGTCTTCTTCCTGCGCCAAAAGATAACAGCGCATCAGGTATTCAAACTCTTCCTGACGGATAGCCTGGGGTGTACCTTCCTGAAGCACCCCTCCACTACCCACATTATAGAGAAAATTCAAATGTTGTATAGGGTCTTCTTCTGTAAAGCCAGTAGCCTTCAAATCAGCCATCTCTTGAGAGGCCTGCGCAAAAAGACCTACATAATAAAAGTAGGTAGAAGATACAATGTGATACTCCGTGACCGCATAGATCCACCTACACTGTTGATGAGGAGAGAGCAAATCGGCTTCTTCCCGAATACGTTGGATGCGGTGTGCCGCACGTTCGCGGAAGGTATAAAAATCCTTATTATGTGCCTGACGCTGGCAGAGTCGCATACGTTGCACATCGGTCACGAGCAGTTCTATCTGGTTATCGGTAGCCTTTTCAGCCTCATCCACCCATATCTTCGCACTGTCGTAGTCCATACGGGCAATGGCCACAAAAGCCAGATGGTTGAGTGCTTCCGCTTTTCCTTCGCCATAGTCTTCACTTACCTGTAAAGCGAGATGCGCATAATGGGCAACGGAATCCAACTGCTTATAATGGAAAGCATAAGCCCGCCCGTTGAGCATGTCAGCATGCGTAGAATCTGTGCGTCTACACGATGCCGCACATAAACAAAGGCTTACAAGGATCCATAGAACCTTGAAGCCCTTGAGAAGTTGTATGTTAGTTTCTCGCTTTTGCAATATATCCTAACGCTTGCTTGCATTTGTCGGTAATCCACTGCCAGTCGGCTGCCGCCACTACATCTTTCGGGAACAACTGGCTTCCCATACCCACGCAAAGCACCCCACTCTTAATCCAGGCGGTAAGGTTTTCCTCTTCAGGACTCACCGCTCCTGTAACCATGATATTACTCCAACGCAATGGTGCAAGCACATTCTTTACAAAAGAAGGGCCGCCTACATTGCCGGCTGGGAAAACTTTGGTAATATCACACCCTGCTGCCTGGGCATTGCTGATTTCGCTCACAGAGCCACAGCCAGGACTATAGGGAACCAAACGACGGTTACATACCGTGGCTATCTCGGGATTGAAATTAGGGCCTACAATGAAGTTGGCGCCCAACTGCAGGTAAAGGGCTGCTGTAGGCGCATCGACAACTGTTCCCGCCCCAAGGATGAGTTCAGGACATTCCTTGGCAGCCCATAGCACCAAATCGCCAAAGAGCACATGGGCAAAATCTCCACGGTTTGTGAATTCAAAGACACGTACTCCACCATCGTAGCAAGCTTTAATAACCTGCTGGCAGATAGTAATGTCGGTATGATAGAAAACGGGCACCATGCCTGTTGTGCGCATGGCTTCCATGACTTGTATTTTATTAAATCTTGCCATAACTATTCTATGTTTTACGTTTGTGATTGTATTAGCGCTGCACACGGCCTGAGGCATCGCCCGCTGCTAAGAGTTCCACTTCTTCGCGACTCACCAAATTAAAGTCGCCTGGAATGGTATGCTTCAGCGCTGAAGCTGCCACGGCAAACTCCAATGCTCGCGATTGGTCACCCTCATAAGCAATAAGTCCATGAATGAGGCCACCTGAGAAAGAATCTCCACCTCCTACTCTATCTATGATGGGCAGAATATCATAGTGTTTGCTTTCATAGAAGGTGTGCCCATCATAAGAGAGTGCCTTCCATCCATTGTGCGAAGCCGAGAGACTTTCACGCAAGGTACTGACCACATACTTGAAACCAAATGTTTGCTGCATACCTTTAAATATGCCATAATATCCTTCGGCTGCCGTTTCTCCCTTCTCCACATCAGCGTCAGGTTCAAAGCCCAAACAGAGTTTGGCATCCTCTTCATTGCCAATGCAAACATCTACATATTGCATCAGCGGACGCATCACCTGCTGCGCTTTTTCAGACGTCCAGAGTTTCTTACGGAAGTTCAAGTCACAACTTACTGTTACCCCATGCCGTTTGGCAGCCTCGCAAGCCAAGCGTGTCAACAAAGCGGCCTTGTCGCTAATGGCTGGCGTTATACCACTCCAGTGAAACCAATCAGCCCCTTCCATAATGGCATCAAAATCAAAGTCAGCAGGTTCTGCCTCTGCCATGGAACTGCCAGCCCTGTCATATATCACCTTAGAGGGTCGCATACTGGCTCCGCTTTCCAGGTAGTAGATTCCCAATCTGTTACCACCCCGGGCCACATAGTTGCAATGCACTCCATATTTGCGCAACGCATTCAACGCACACTGTCCGATTTCATGTGCCGGCAGTTTGGTAACGAAATAGGCATCATGCCCATAATTGGCACAACTTACGGCAACATTCGCTTCACCACCTCCGTATACCACATCAAAATAATCACTCTGCACAAAACGCGTTTGCCCGGGTGAGGAAAGGCGAAGCATGATTTCGCCCATAGTCACAATTTTTGCCATGTTTCCTTTTTTTATTATATTAGATTAATCACTTTTTTGATGATGACAAAAGTAATCATTTATTTTCAAATAGGAAAAGAAAGTGAAAAAAAATGAAGACACATGAGAATTATTTTCTATCTTTTTGCCCGATACCCATAAATTATTGCTATTTTTGCAGGCGGTATAATGACATTTTATCACAATGGCTGAAAAAATAAGAATAAAGGATATAGCAGAAAGAGCGGGTGTATCGGCAGGTACGGTAGACAGGGTTTTGCATGGTCGCCCCAATGTATCGCCAGAGGCACGGAAAAAAGTAGAGCAGGCGCTCAGGGAGATGGACTATCATCCCAACATGTATGCCAGTGCCTTGGCATTCAACAAAGCATATCACTTTATCGTGCTCATGCCAAGCTATGAATCAGAAGCCTACTGGGAAGAGGTGGAGGAAGGCATTCTAAAGGCAGCAGAGGGGATGGCAGACTTTCAGGTGAAGATCCACATTCTGTATTATGACCGCTACATAGCCAATTCTTTTGTGAAGCAATGCCAGTTATGTATCGATTCGAACCCCGACGGGATGGTGATTGTTCCTTCGGTTTTTGAGGCTACACAAGCGTTTACCACCCAATTGCACGATCACAACATTCCCTTTGTGCTGCTCGATTCCAATATTCCGGAACTCCAGCCTTTGGCTTTCTACGGGCAAGATTCCTTCTGCAGCGGCTATTTTGCCGCCAAGATGATGAGGCTTTTCGCAGGCGATGAGAAGTGGGTGATGATTATGCGACTCATACGCCATGGCAAAGTGTTGAGCAAGCAGCAGGAAAACCGAGAAGTGGGATTTAGGCATTACATGGCCAAACACTGTCCCCATACGAGCATTGTGGAGTTGGATTTGCCATTAGGTTGCCGACAGCAGGATTACGAACAGTTGTTAGATGAGTTCTTTGCCGTGCATCCAGACTTGCACCATTGCATCACATTCAATTCCAAGGCTTATATCATCGGTGAATATCTCCTCGACCGCAAACGGAAGGATGTGCATATCATGGGTTACGACATGGTGAACCGCAATGCCATTTGCCTACGCGAGGGAAGCATAACGTTTCTCATTGCCCAACATGCGTTTATGCAGGGACACTCGTGTATCGACACGCTCTTCAATGCTGTAGTCTTAAAAAAGCAGGTAACACCCGTCAACTACATGCCCATTGAACTGATTACTCGTGAGAACATGGATTTCTACCGACGCACTTCGTATTAACAGCTTCGTAATTATCCTATATATATAATAAGGTGTAGTATTTAACTGCCATTCTAATAAAACAAACTGACATGAATAACAAGAAAGGATTGCTGGCGCTCTCGCCTTTGTTTGTATTCATACTCTTCTACCTCACCCTTTCATTGTGGGCAGGTGATTTTTATAAGGTTCCCATCACCGTATCGTTTATGGTGGCAAGCATCTATGCCATTGCCATAATGGGGGGCAACACGCTGCACCAACGAATTTATATTTATAGTCGTGGAGCGGGAGCCGACCAACTCTTACTCATGCTGTGGATTTATGTGCTGGCCGGTGCTTTTGCCGCTTCAGCAAAGGCTATGGGCAGTATTGACGCCACTGTAGGTCTGACACTAACGGCATTGCCACCCACCCTGTTATTGCCTGGTCTTTTTGTGGCCGCCTGCTTTATTTCACTATCCATAGGAACGAGTGTGGGAACAGTAGTAGCCTTGGTGCCCATTGCAGTAGGCATTGCGGAAAACACCCATGCGGATATTCCGCTACTCACCGCGGCTATTGTAGGAGGAGCTTTCTTTGGCGATAACCTTTCTATCATTTCTGATACTACCGTTGTGGCAACACAGACTCAAGGTTGCAAAATGAACGATAAGTTTAAGGTGAACTCAAGAATTGTTGTTCCCGCAGCCTTGTTGATACTCGTCATTTACGCTGTGATAGGGCAAAAGATGCAGGCTCCTGCCGAAATACCGGAACTGGATTGGGTGAAAGTGATTCCTTATATCACCGTTTTAGTCACCGCCTTGTGTGGCATGAACGTAATGGCCGTGCTCACCATCGGTATTACGCTCTGTGGCATCATCGGTATGGCAGAAGGCATTTACGACCTGTTTGGCTGGCTGGATGCCATGGGCAAAGGTATTGTGGGTATGGGCGAACTGGTTATTATCGCCATGATGGCCGGTGGACTTCTGGAATTGATACGTGAGAAAGGTGGTATTGACTACCTCATCAAGAAACTCACCGCGCATGTGCAGTCTAAACGAGGGGCAGAGTTATCAATAGCTTCTTTGGTGAGTTTGGTGAATATATGTACGGCCAATAATACGGTGGCAATCCTAACAGTGGGAGAAATCTCCCGAAAAATAAGCGAACGGTTTGGTGTTGACAAACGAAAGGCTGCCTCTATTCTCGACACCTTCTCGTGTGCTGTACAAGGACTGATACCCTATGGCGTGCAAATGCTCTTGGCAGCAGGACTGGCAGGAGTTAATCCCATGGAAATCCTCCCCCATCTATACTATCCTATGGCCATCGGATTGGCAGCTCTTTTCTGCATACTGTTCCGTTATCCTAAAAAATACAGCTAAATGGATATCATCAAAAGAAATTTCTTCTGCCTGCTGCGTACGGGTGCCCTCAATGATTTTACAACGCTTGAACCGATGTCGCCTTACAAATGGCGACTGGTTATGGGTATGGCCCAACAATATCAAGTGGAAGGAGCTGTGCTGAAAGGAGTGAAAAGCCATCAGTATGACCGGGGAATTGATTTTCCCAACGAATTGTTCAAACTTGCCGACTTTACACAAGGTGAGGATCAGGCAGAGGCTTGGAACCTGTCGAACAGATGGCTTAACAAACGACTTCGCCAGATACGTATGAAAGAGCCTTGTTCATCAAACCCATCGATGGAAACGATTGGCCTGCTCAATCTGCTGGTGAAAGGCACAAGAGAGATGATGAAAGGGGCGTCGATGGTGAGCCACACAGTGGCGCTGGGACAATACCTTCGCAGGCAGAATGATAGAATCAACAAGGAAAAACTGGCAGCATGGGTGGGGAAAACGCACCTGCAGGGCATGGTACAACTACAGATGAGAATGCTCGTTGAATTTCTCGACTTTCAAGCGGAAGAATTACCCCTACCTCTACCCATGCGAAAACGAGACATAAAACGTATTGCCCAACAATTGAACCAGCCTATCACTGGCAAAGAAGGTGACTTGCATTTTTGGCAAGACAACAACGGACTGGTGAGAAACAACACCCAGGCACTGCGGCGTAACCTGCAACGAGCACTGCGGTTACTGCCTTATGCATCACTGGAAACCCTATCTTACTTTTCTCATCGTTTTATCTTGTCGCTCAACGAATTGGAGGAATAAGAGAGTGAACCATTTGGAAAGGGAGGAATAAAAAACGCAAAAAAATGATTTTTTATTTTGCAGTGACAGCTACATGCTGTACCTTTGCATGTATGAATCGTATCGTAGCTATTGTATTATCTTTGTTCGCTCCGCTCACGCTCCTGGCACAGGGAGAATGCGAAGATACGTGCAAACATATCCACGGAATTGACTTGAGTCACTACCAAGGAGATGTGTTTTGGGAGGCTGTTGGCGAAAATGCCAAAACAGCCTACGTGTATCTGAAAGCAACAGAAGGAGGAGACAACATTGATGACAAGTATAAACGGAATATAGAACTGGCACATGCTAACGGAATGAAGGTGGGAGCTTATCATTTCTATCGGGCACGCATACCGCAAGCGGTACAACTTCGAAACTTCAGGGCTCAATGTTTGCCGGAAGACCAGGACTTGATTCCTATGATTGATATTGAAACACGTAGCGGTCTGCCGCGTGAGGAGTTTGTCGATTCGGTATTTAAATTCCTAAAACTCGTGGAACAAGAATACCGGCAGAAACCACTGATTTATACTGGCGCAAATTTTTACGACAAGAACTTCCAGCACTTGCTGGATGATTATAAGATTATGATTGCCCAATATACTACCCGAGAACCTGTGTTGGCAGATAAACGCGACATCACCTTGTGGCAATATACCGCCAAGGGGCGCATCAAAGGCGTAAATGGGCATGTTGACAAGAGTCGCTTTATGGGCGACCACCGTTTGCGGGAAATCCGTTTCCGCCACCGCTGAAAGGCGGCTTCATGGCATGTACATCTATAACTGCACAAAAACAAAATAAATAAAACAATATGGCAATAATCAAATGTCCGGAATGCGGTCACTCTGTCAGCGACCAGGCTCCTACCTGCCCCTCATGCGGTGTGGAAATAGCAGGTAAGATTACAAAATGCCCACAATGCGGCAATGTTTACTTCAGCAGCAACCAGCAATGCCCTTTTTGCAAAACGTCAACAGGGATTACACCTCAACCCTCTGCTCCCACTCAAGCTTCACAACCCGCAGCCAAGCCGTCAGGCAAGAAAGGTAAAGGTGTATGGATTGCCGCTGCTATCATAGCAATCATTGTGGTAGGAGGCGTGTTCTTCTTTTATAGCACAGCACAGAGTGATCAGGAAACGGAGGCATATGAATATGCCCTTACAAGTGGGGATATAGCAGTATTGGAGAGCTATCTTGAAAACTATGCATCCGCACCACAAGCTCATCGCGATTCAATCAAGAGTCATCTGGAACTTCTGAAAAGTTGTGAGGCCGAATGGGCCGACGCCATTGTTAGCGGTTCAAAGGAAGCAATAGAAAAATACATGGAAAAATATCCGAACAGCATACATGGCAGAGAAGCTACACAGCGCATCGACTCGCTGGATTGGCTGACTGCCGTTAAAGCCAACACAGCAGCGGCTTACCAGACTTACATTGATGCTCATGCTAATGGCGACCATATTGAAGAGGCTATGGATGCTATGCGCAACCAACGGGCCAAGACGGTGAGCATAGAGGAGCAGGAATTGGTAAAGATGGTATTGCGTCGTTTCTTCCAGAGCATTAATATGCGTGATGAGAATGCTCTTACCGCTACCGTTGCCGATTTCCTGTCGTCGTTTTTAGGGTCGACGGATGTACCAAAGAGCAGCGTTGTTACTTTCATGAACAAGATTTATAAAGATGATATCCTTTCCATGACATGGCGTATCAACGACGACATCACCATCTCAAAGCGTGAGGTGGGCATGGACGAATATGAATATACAGTTCAGTTCTCTGCCACGCAGGACATCAACCGCACTGACACATCAAAGGAGCAGCATTGCTTGTATAAGATAGAGGCTACTATAAACCCCGATAGCAAGATTTCGGCAATGAACATGCGAAAAATCATTCAATAAGTTTATAAACACCTATTACCTTTTTGACTATGGCTACCAGCGAAGGGAGAAGCCTCTTTTGGCGACAACAGATAAAGGATATGATGTTCATATTGATGGGCATCTCCATGTATAGTTTTGGGTTTACAGCCTTCATTCTACCAGAAAAGATTGTGATGGGAGGCGTGGCAGGTCTTTCTGCCTTAATCTACTATGCTTTTGAAATACCCCCGGCAATCTCTTTATGGGTAATCAACGTGGTGCTGCTGGCACTTGCCTTCAAAGCTCTCAACAGGCAGTTTACCATCCGTACCATCATCGGAGTGACACTCATGTCAACCATTATCGGTATCATGCAACCCTTCTTCCAGCTCTATCCTGTAATCACTGCGGGCGAAGACAAGTTCATGCATGTTCTCATTGGTGCCGTACTCTGTGGGGCTGCTCTGGGAATTGTCTTTGCACACAATGGTTCAACGGGTGGTACAGATATTATCATGGCCATCCTCAACAAATACTTCCGTATGAGTTTCGGACGAGCCATGCAACTCATTGACATCATTATCATCGGTTCGTCATACATTCTTTTCAAGAGCACGGAGGTGATTGTGTATGGTGTTATCTTTACGCTCTTTGCGGGATATGTATGCGATTATATCGTCAACGGTACGCGACAAACAGTACAGTTTATCATCATCTCCAAAGAGTATGAAAGAATTGCCGACATGATCAATAACGATTTGCACCGAGGAGTGACACTATTGGATGGCAAGGGATGGTATTCCAAGCAAGGAGTGAAGATTCTCTTGCTGCTGGCTCGCAAATATGAGTCGCAAGATGTGTTCCGCCATATCAAACAAATTGATCCTGAAGCGCTTGTGTCGCAATCACAGTGTCATGGTGTGTTTGGAAAGGGTTTTGATAATTTCAATTAAAGGAGTGAGATGCAGATGTCACAGGAAATGATATTAGGACTACTGATACCTTTTATGGGTACAGTCATCGGTTCGGCTTTCGTCTTTACGATGAAACACCAGATGAATCAGAAATTGCAGAAATCGCTTTTAGGATTTGCTTCTGGTGTCATGGTAGCAGCCTCGGTATGGTCGCTGCTCATTCCCAGTATGGAATTTTCGGCTCATGCGGAAGGCATTACAAAGATTCTGCCATCGGCCTTGGGGTTTCTGGCAGGCATGGCTTTTCTGCTTGCCATCGACCACTTCACACCTCACCTACACTTGGATGCCACAACACCCGAAGGCCCGGTAAGTCATTTATCGCGCACATCCATGCTTACCTTGGCAGTAACAATTCATAACCTGCCGGAAGGTATGGCTGTAGGCGTCATCTTGGCAGGCATGGCCAACGGCCATATAGGCATAGAGGCTTCAGCTGTCATTGCCATGAGTTTGGGCATTGCCATTCAGAACATTCCCGAGGGTGCCATTGTATCCATGCCTTTGCGCACGGCAGGCAACAGTAGGAAAAAGGCTTTTCTCATCGGATGCCTGAGTGGCGTAGTAGAACCTATAGGAGCCCTCATTGTCATTCTGCTTACTGCCTGGTTCACACCCCTCATTCCCTACACCCTCGCATTTGCCGCTGGCTCCATGCTTTACGTGGTAATAGAAGAACTGATTCCTGAAGCCAGCGAAGGTGCTCATAGTAATCTGAGCACCATAGGCTTTGCTTTGGGTTTTGTGCTGATGATGACGTTAGACACCTTACTCTAAAGGCAACGTCACATATTCCGCAGTTTCATCAAGAGCTGACGTTGCTCCTCGCTCAAGCTCACAGGCATTTGCACATGATAGGTAAGGATAAGGTCACCACGGGTGCCATAGCCATTGTCGTGACCTTTTCCTTTTAGGCGCACCTTCGATTCGGGTTGGGTGCATGGGGGCACTTTCAACTTGAGACGTTTGCCATCGGGAGTTTGGATTATCACCTCTCCACCTAACAGGGCTGTATACAAATCAATCGTTACAGAAGCTTCAGCGTCACGAGGTGATGCGGCAGAACGTGCATGAAAGCCTCCCTGCTGACCGAAAATATTCTCAAAAAAGTCAGAGAAGCCACCTCCACCCATAAAATTCTGGAAAGAATCTCCACCTGAGCAACCACCATAAGCATGTTCATAAGCATCAGCATCGCGCCAATGTTCTCCATACCGATCGTATTTCTTTCGTTTCTCAGGGTCATTGATGACTTCGTATGCTTCATTCAGCATTTGAAACTTTTTAGTAGCCTTAGGGTCGTCCGGATGCAAATCCGGATGCATTTGTTTACTCCTTCGTAGATAAGCTTTTCTTACCTCATTCTGAGGAATGTTCTTGTCTACTCCAAGAATCTTGTAATAGTCGATAAATGCCATAATTCAATCCTCTCATTATTTATTTTGTTTCTACGTTTTATTTTGCAAAAATCGTGCCGAAATCGCAGATTCTTTGTATATTTGCAGGTGTTTGCGCAGTTTGCCGACAACATCCTCGTCAGAACTGCCTATGTTATTTTTGATAAAAAATGAAACGTAATTATTGGTTTGTATTCTGTAAAGACAGCCTGTTGCTCCAATGTCTCAACGATGGCTCCTATACAATTCCCTGTAGCGAACACCCTCCTATTGTCCTGAAGCCTTGGATGCATGTCATGCACGTAGGCGAAATGGATGAGGGGATTCCGGTTTATACCTTTTCCATCGACACGCCTGTTACAGATATGACAGGGTTCACTATGTGTCCGCTCCGTCCTTCATTTTACCGACTCTCTCCCCCACTCTATCGTATGGCAGGAAAATGCCATGAGTTGTTGTATTGGGATCACAATACCCAATTCTGTGGTGTGTGTGGCGCACCCATGGCCATGCATACAGACATTTCTAAACGCTGCACGCAATGTGGCAAGGAAGTGTGGCCGCAACTGGCTACCGCTATCATTGTGCTGATTTATCGTGGCGATGACGTATTATTGGTGCATGCCCGCAACTTCAAAACCAACTTTTATGGTTTGGTGGCAGGATTTGTGGAAACGGGTGAAACGCTGGAAGAGGCTGTTCATAGGGAGGTACTGGAGGAAACCGGACTTACTATCAAAAATCTTCATTATCATGCCTCTCAACCATGGCCTTACCCTTGCGGACTGATGGTAGGATTCATGGCCGAGTATGCTGGTGGCGAACTGACACTACAACAGTCGGAACTGAGTTACGGAGGATGGTTTAACCGACATCAGTTGCCCACCATACCTGAGAAACTTTCGTTGGCACGACAGTTGATCGACGCATGGCTGGCCAATTGGGGTTAAAATAAAGCAGGCAATCCCCTTGCAAGGATTGCCTGCTTTATTTAGTAACAGGATAATTACCTGACTTTTATAGTATGGCTTTTTTACATCATACCAGGCTGGGCAGGCATAACAGGAGCCTTCTCCTCAGGTTTGTCAACTATCAAACACTCTGTTGTAAGGAACATTCCAGCTATAGAAGCGGCATTCTCAAGCGCTACACGAGCAACCTTTGCAGGATCGATAACACCGGCCTCACGCAGGTTCTCATAAACATCCTTACGTGCATTATAACCAAAGTCACCCTCACTTTCACGTACCTTGTTTACAACAACGGCACCCTCGCCACCCGCATTGGCAACAATCTGGCGAAGCGGCTCCTCAATAGCACGACAAACAATATTGATACCTGTCTGCTCATCAGCGTTGTCACCCTTCAGGTCTTTCAAAGCTTTCTGGGCACGGATATAGGTAGTACCACCACCCACAACAACACCTTCCTCAATAGCGGCACGCGTAGCACAGAGAGCGTCATCAACACGGTCTTTCTTCTCTTTCATCTCAACCTCAGAGTTAGCACCTACATAAAGCACAGCTACACCACCAGCCAACTTGGCCAAACGCTCCTGCAGTTTCTCCTTATCGTAAGAACTCTTGGTGTTGGCAATCTCGTTCTTAATCATGGCAATACGCTCCTGGATGTTCTCCTTGCTGCCTGCGCCATTGACAATCGTTGTGAAGTCTTTCGTTACATTCACCTTCTCTGCTGTACCCAGCATATCTAAGGTAGCCTGCTCAAGTTTCAAACCTTTCTCTTCACTGATCACCTCAGCACCGGTAAGGATGGCAATATCCTCAAGCATAGCCTTACGACGGTCACCAAAGCCAGGAGCCTTAACAGCACAAATCTTCAAGCCGCCACGCAAACGGTTCACAACCAAGGTGGTGAGAGCCTCTGAGTCAACGTCTTCAGCAATCACGAGCAAGGGGCGACCGCTCTCTGCTGCCGGTTGCAGGATGGGCAAGAAATCTTTGAGGTTAGAAATCTTCTTGTCATAGATAAGAATGTAAGGATTGTCCATCACACACTCCATCTTGTCGGCATCTGTCATGAAATAGGGAGAGAGGTAACCACGATCGAACTGCATACCTTCTACCACACCAATGCTGGTATCACGGCTCTTGCTTTCCTCGATGGTGATGACACCATCTTTGCTCACTTTACGCATGGCATCGGCCAAGAGTTTACCAATTTCAGGATCATTGTTGGCAGAAACAGTGGCAACCTGCTCAATCTTATCATAGTTGTCGTCTACAATCTCTGCATTCTCCTTGATATATGCAACAACCTTAGCCACAGCTTTGTCTATACCGCGCTTCAAATCCATAGGATTGGCACCTGCTGTCACATTCTTCAAACCCTCGTTCACAATACTTTGTGTAAGAATTGTTGCTGTGGTAGTACCATCACCCGCATCATCACCTGTTTTAGAGGCTACACTCTTCACCAACTGAGCACCCGTGTTCTCAAACTTATCTTCCAGTTCTACTTCCTTGGCTACTGTTACACCATCTTTTGTGATTTGGGGGGCACCGAACTTCTTCTCGATAACAACGTTACGACCCTTAGGACCTAATGTTACCTTCACAGCATTGGCCAACTGATCTACACCCTGCTTCAGAAGGTCGCGAGCATCTGTATTGAACTTAATTTCTTTTGCCATAATTGTAATTTTCTAACTACTACGATTTTGTTTTTACCTTTAGATTCTAATATTGCTGATATTTGTAGTGATGCGGAAATATTAGTCTTCCACGATGGCGAGAACATCACTCTGGCGCATAATGAGATACTTCTCACCGCCATTCTCTATTTCTGTACCGGCATATTTGCCATAGAGAACAGTATTACCTTCTTTAAGTATCATCACCTCGTCCTTAGTGCCTTGACCAACCGCTACAACCTTGCCACGCTGCGGTTTTTCTTTAGCTGCATCAGGAATAATAATTCCACCTACTTTTTCCTCAGCTGGTGTGGGAAGTACCAGCACTCTGTCTGCTAATGGTTTAATGTTCATAATCGTTATATATTTAATCTTTGTATATGTTCTGCCCATCAACTGCGAAAAGCGTGCCAAAAAAAGCAAGGAAGGGCATAATGCGGAGCAAAGCATGACAAATATGTCAATCGTGTCAGTTTTGTCAGTTGCTGATGCGACATTCTGTCTCGTTCCCAGCAAGATGTCTGCAGCCATAAAGATTCCTAAAGGCAGCAAGCTATATCTCACTTTTTTTTTGTACTTTTGCAGCACCTAAGCTGCTTTATCATGATACAAGCCGCAAAAGGTGAAAGAGAGAGGGTACAAATCTCCCAAGG